>JBJEZK010000034.1:0-30278 GCA_051887355.1 Acutalibacteraceae bacterium | reverse complement strand
AACAACCGACACATTATATAAGCGGAAGTACACAAAAAATGTCGGCAAAAGCATCGTTAAATGTAAAAATGGTTCTGTACTATGTTGGCTGACATTATATAAAATATTTGTTTTTGGAGAGATAAAAATGTTTAAAGCGAAAACTGACCACTGGACTATGTCATACAAAAATAAGTCTCATTCATGGACTTGCACAAAAGAATACAATATTAAATTTAGTAAAGATGGTGTCCACGTGGAATCAGATAAAAATATAGATAACATACCGTGGGAATGTTGTAATTCTGATTTGTTTTATGATGTTTTTGGAATAAATTTAAGTGAGGAAAAAAGTAAATTTAATGTAATTTAAAATGGAGGCAAAAAATTATAGCAAATATAGGAATGCAGGGCATGAAATATGCCCTTTTAGTGACAGAAGGCGAAGGCGCAGAAACAACATATGAAACAGCGAAAGAGGTTATAGGAGCAATCAGTGCAAGTATCACGCCAAACTCAGCAGAAGCAAGTTTATATGGCGATGACAAGCTGATGGAATATTCATCTAGTTTTCAAAACGCAACAGTATCTCTCACAGCAGCAGATGATAATGACGAGGTGTTTGCAGATTTGCTCGGAAGAAAAAAGGAAACTTCAACCGGAAGATATCGCTCAAATATAAATGATATTGCCCCTTACGTTGGATTTGGATACATAGTAAGCAAAATGATAAATGGTCAAACAAAATACAGAGCGCAGTTTTTCCCGAAGATGAAGTTTAAAGTGTTTGTGCCGGAAGCATCTACAAAGGGCGAAAACTTGGAGTTTAAAACAATTACAGTTGAAGGAATGACGATGCCGAGTAAGTACGGGGATTGGGAGTCCCACATTGACGTTGACAGCTTAAGCTTAGCACAAGAGGAATTAAATAAGTATTTCACACAGCCTCTTTCAGATCCAAATACACAAAAGGGAGACTGATTTAGATGTTAGATAAACTCGAATATTTAGAAGATGGTGAAACAAGGTACCCTATGGCTTTTACGCTTAATGTGATGGAGGCTGCGGAAGAAGAATATGGCGGCGTGGAGAGCTGGGCAAAACTAATGGATCAAAAAGAGCCAAGCTACAAAGCCCTAAAATTTATGGTTCTCGAAATCATAAACGAAGGGATTGATATACAGAATGAAAAATTAAAAGACAGCAAAAAAATAGATCCCCTTACTTCAAAGCAGGTTGGAAGGTTAATCACAAGAGTAGGGATGGATGAAATAGGAATAAAGGTTTTTAAGTTAATTCAGGAGTCTTTACCAAAAGGTAATAAATCAAAAAACGTCAAAGCCATGAAAGGTCAAAAATAGACTTTTCATGGGTTTTGTTTGTAGGAGTGAAGATGCTCGGCTTTACAGAACATGAAGTTGGGCATTTTACACTTAAAAAGTGGTTTTTACTATTCGAGCAGTATAAAAAATATCATAATTTTAAGGTTTCAGGATGTAAATTCGAAGAACCGCAAGAAGATGTTAATCCAAATGGCTGGATTCCATTTTAATAAAGAAGGTGATGCAGTGGCTAAATGTGAAGTAAAAATGCCCGATGAAATATACAAAGCAATCGAGAAATTATCTCAGGATCAAGAAGAAATCTTGACCTCTACGCTGAAAGCTGGCGGAGAGGTCGTTTTAAATGCAGTAAGAAGCAATTTAAACCGAGCTATCAGAAATTCATCAAATCGAAGTACTGGCGAACTTAAAAGTTCTCTTGGAATGTCTCCTGTTAAACTTAGCTCAAGGGGCATTTATAATGTGAAAATTGGATTTGCAGAGCCAAGACGTAAGCAATACGCAGCAAAGAAAAAAAGAAGCTACTATCTGATAACTAACGCATTAATAGCGAATGTCTTGGAGTATGGAAAAACTGGTCAAGCTCCGAGGCCTTTTATGCGTCCGGCGAAAGCAGCCTCCGAAAAAGCTGCTATTTCTGCCATGAAAGCGAAGTTTGATGAAGAAGTCAAGAAACGGGGGCTGAAATAAATGCCGGACATAGGAATTAAAATTGGTCTTGAAGGCGAGAAATCTTTTAATAATGCACTTAAAGACATAAATTCCGGATTGAAACTGTTAAGTAGTGAAATGAGGGCGGTTTCAAGCCAGTTTTTAGATAATAACAAGTCAATCGAGGCATACACAGCTAAAAATCAAGTGCTGGGCAAACAAATCGACGCACAGAAAGAAAAAATTGAGAAATTAAAACAAATACTTCAAAAGTCCACAGAGATGTATGGCGAAAATGATAAAAAGACGCAGGCTTGGGCAACGAAGTTAAATATCGCAGAAGCAGAGCTTAACAAAATGCAAAATCAACTGAAAATTAATAACTCAGAGCTCGACAAATACGGTAGTTTTAGTGAAAAGACAGCCTCATCAGTAGGGAAACTCGATAAAGAAATAGGAACTTTGCAAAGTGAACTTGAAGGTGTGGATAAAAAAATATAAGAAAAACAAAAATTCTGCGGAGGCACTCAGCGAAAAACAAAAGATACTCAGTGAGATTTTTGCAAAGCAGTCTGAGAAGGTTGCGGCTTTAAAGGAGGCTCTCAAAAATTCCGAGAGTGCATTCGGTAAGGGAAGCACTGAAACTAAAAAATTCGAGAAAGCCTTAAAAGACGCGGAGCAAGAGTTATCCGGAACCGAAAAGGAACTTAAAAACGTAGAAACCGCAATGCAGAACTCTGGGAACTCATCGAGAACATTTAGAGATATGCTAAAGGCGAATTTATCTGCACAGGCGATAACTGCGGGAATTCGAAAACTCGGAGAAACTGTCAAAAGTTTTAAAAGTTATATCATGGGCGGCATTGAAAGTGCCGCAGGATTCGGTCGTGAGATGAGTGCAATGTCTGAAAAAACAGGTATTTCAACAGAGGTACTTCAAAAATTCAGTGCAGCTGCAAAAATGACAGAAGTAGACGTAGAAACATTTACAAAATCTTACTCAAAGTCTATCAAATCGATGAGCTCAGTAGACTTCAATGCCAAGAATCTAAGCTCTATGAGCAAGGCATATAAGACACTCGGTGTTGAAGTTCGTGATTCCAGCGGTCATTTAAGAGATGCACAGACTGTCTTTTGGGAGACAATCGATGGTCTAAAAAACATGGAGAATGAGACAGAGCGAAACGCAATAGCATTGCAGATTTTTGGAAAGTCTGCTATGGAGCTAAATCCAATAATCAAGCGCGGAAGCGAAGGATTTAATGACCTTACAAAAAATATGGCAACCTTTGACGACGAAACTATGAATAGCCTACGTGGACTTGATATATCCTTTCAAAAGTTTAGAGGAGTCATGGATGGAGTAAAACGAAGTATCGGTGTGGCCTTTGCACCTATGATGAAGGAAATAGCTGATGCAGCCGCAAACGCCGGAGGGAAACTCAGAGGACTCTTTACAGCAATCGCTAAAGGCGAAAGTCAAGAATCGATAAATAAGAAATTTGAAGAATTTAAAAATTCTATTATTGCACTTTCAGAAAAAATCCGAGAGCAGATGCCCTTATTTATAGACATCGGAGGAAAAATAATTGTGGCATTATGGGAAGGACTAAAAACTGCCTTCGAGCCGATCTTACCACAGGTGCTCGGCTGGGGTGCGTTAATTGCCGGAGCGATCATCGGTTGGCAGGCGTTGGTCTCAGGTGCAGTAGCGGCACTGGCACCAATAATTACGGCGGCATTCTCCGCTATCGGTCCATTAATCGCTGCTGCAATCGCAGCATGGCCGGTGACGTTAGCCGTAGCCCTTGCCGGAGTTATAGCGTTTTTAGCGGTTAAATTCTGGCCACAAATCAAAGAATGGGCAACCGGACTGTGGAATAATATAACAGAGTTTTTCTCACAACACTTCCAAGATGTGCTCCTATGGATTGTGTCATGGCCTGCGGCACTTATTAAAACGCTTAATGATGCTGGAGTATGGGAAAAAATCGGTGCTTGGCTCGGCGGTATTTGGGAAGGAATAAAAAAATGGTTCTTTGATTTAAGCAGCAAAACGTCGCAGTGGTCTGCGGATGTTTGGGAATCGTTTATACACTTTATAGCCGAGCTTCCCGAAAAAATCGGATACTGGCTTGGGTTTGCGATAGGCTCTATTGTGAAATTTTTTAAAAACTCGAAAGATGCATTTGTAAAATTCATAAAGGATGCATGGAACTTTGTAACAGTCGACATTCCACGAATCATAACAGAAATAGTAGACTGGTTTTCAAAATTACCCGGCAAAATAGGAGAGTGGCTAAAAAATACGTTTGTAAAAATTCAAAATTGGGGTAAGGAAACAGGCGAAAAAGCCAAAAAAACCGGGCGGACGTTCCTTCAAAATATAACTGAGTTTTTTAAAGAAATGCCCGGCAAAATCGGAAGATGGCTCTCTGATACGATAGAAAAAGTTAAAAACTGGGTGACCGACATGGCCGAGAAAGCACGAGAAATGGGCAGCCGAATGTATGAAAACATTGTAAAAACGCTGAAGGAACTACCCGATAAGGTATATCAGATTGGAAAAAACATCATCGAAGGAATTTGGAAAGGGATATCGGATATGACGGGTTGGATATCACAAAAAATACGAGGCTTCTGCGATAATTTTACAAAAGGATTTAAACAAGCACTCGGCATATCCTCGCCTTCGAAGTTATTTAAAGAGCAAATTGGAAAAAATCTAGCACTTGGCATTGGAGAGGGATTTAAAGGCGAGATGACAAATGTGGTGCAGGACATGAAATCTACTATTCCCACAGACTTTGATCTTGATTTAAACCATACAGTCCACAGCGACTTGCCGAAGGTGTCCTCTCAAAACAAAAAAGAATGGACTGCAATGGAGGATACAGATTTTCTTATTTCTGCATTTCAGTCGGCATTAAAGGGCATGGCATTCCAAATAGACGGTGATAAGATGGGCGAAATGGTCATAAGCAAAGTAGAAAGAGTGGTGTTCGCGTGAACAATTATATCATTTGGAAAGGACAGGATTCTCGAAATTTAAAAGGATTACTTATCTCGGAACTCCCCCATATCGTGCGGCCTGCAACGAGGGTGCAAGTCGTAGAAATAGAAGGTCGAGACGGTGATGTAAGCGATAACATCGGCTATGCTGCATACGATAAACTTGTCAAAATTGGGCTATATGATAATTATGATGTAGATAGGATTTCGCATTTCTTTTCAGGCACAGGAAAAGTTATATTTTCAAACGAACCTGATAAATACTATGAGTCCGAAATTACAGAGCAGATTGATTTTGAAAGATTAGTAAGATTCAGAACCGCAGTAGTAAAATTCCATACTCAGCCATTTAAGTATTTAGTGGATGAAAAACCTGTCGAGACCGAAATTAACGATGAAATCAAAGAAATAAAAGTAATGAATGTAGGATTTGAGGAATCAAAGCCAATCATAACCTTGACGGGAAAAGATACAGTCGAGATCTCGGTAAACGGTTATGCTCAGTTTCAAGTAAACATTGATGATGGCTATATTACAGTAAATTCAAAACTCCAAGAGTGCTACAAAGACAACACCTATAACCTCAAAAATCATAATATGGGTGGAGAGTTTCCCGTTTTGCAGCCGGGCGAAAATACTGTTACTTGGACAGGAAATCTCACGAAGATAAAAGTAGAACTGGAAAGCCGGTGGCTGTGATGATTAGTGTATATACATCAAACGAGACGTCATTTGTGAGAAATGGTATAAAAATATTAAAGCCGCTTAAGGCTTTAATTTTTAAACAAGACAACGGAGAATATTATCTCGATTTGAAGGATAGTATCGATAATTTTGAGTATTATCAAAGTGGAAATATAATCCGAGTCCCGACACCTTGGGGAAAACAGTGCTTTAGAATTAAAAATGTGTCGATCCAAAACAATAAAGTCGAGGTTCGGGCTCATCATTTGTTCTATGATGCAGAAAATTATATTATCGCAGACTCATATGTAGTCGAGAGGAACTGTAATGATGCTCTGGATCATTTGAATACAGCAACCGATAATCCCTCTCCTTTTACCGCCATTTCTGACGTTCCGAATATCCACAACTACCGCTGTGTTCGAAAATCTCTGGCAGAAGCAATAAAAGATGTGCTAGAGCGTTGGGGTGGACACTTAGTCAGAGATAACCGAAAAATTGAAATCAGGCAGACTATCGGGAAAGATCGAGGACTCAATCTAGTGTATGGCAAAAATATAGTAAACATCAAGGCTGATGAGGACTGGAGCAACGTCTGTACAAAGATTATGCCCGTTGGAAGAGACGGTCTGCTACTTCCTGAAACATGGCTTACATATCGAGAAGATTTGTATGATATTCCATACACAAAGGTTGTAAGTTTCGACCAAAGCAATGTTAATCCCGAAGATTATGAAAATGCGGAGCAGAAAGTAGATGAAGCTAAGTATAAGGAAGCACTTATAAATGATTTGAGAGTTAAGGCGAACAACTATTTAAATGAAAACTGTGTGCCAAAAGCCGATTATGTGCTTAGTGAGTATTTAAAAGGTGTCTCGGACATTGGCGACACGATATATGTAAAGCATCCAAAATGTAAACTCGAACTCATAACGAAGGTAATATCACTGGAATTTGATGTAATCTTGCAGAGAATTACAAAGCTGGAGTTTGGTAACTTTAAGTCGGGAAATTTAGGTAATTTAATAGAGACATTTGATAAAAAAATTACGGAGAGCGTGGATAAGAAGGTAGATGACAGTACCGCAAATCTACGCCGAGAGCTAACTGAAGCCACAGATGTATTAAGAGATAAGCTCGGAAACAGTTATGTGGTGTATGAGGGCGATAAAATTTTAGTTTTAGATCAGCTGCCGAAAGAAGAAGCACGAAACGTCATCATGATAAACAGCGGCGGCATCGGATTTTCACAGACAGGTATAAATGGAGTTTTTAACAGCGCTTGGACCATTGACGGAACGCTCGATATGCAAAAAATAAACGTGATAAATTTGGTGTGCGACCTCATAAAAGGTGGCACACTTCGTTTAGGAAGCAACATGAATAGCTCAGGGCTCATGGAGCTTTATAATGGAGCGAATACGCTGATTTGTCAGATAGATAAAGATGGAATAACGATGTTCTGCCATGACGGGAGAACTGTCAAAATAAATGCCGAGGATGGATTTGTGGGCTATGCTGCAAATGGAGATAAAATTTACTGGGTAAGTGAGAGTAACTTTCACATGAAAAAATCAGTAGTTGAAGATGAGATAACCATTGCACAGGGACTTCGATTTATTCCCATAAATACTGACACAAATCATGGAATTGGCATTGTAGCTATGGTTTAGGAGGGATTTTGTTTGCCTACATCTCAAAATTTTGATACATCAAATAAATATGTAAAATACAGAATTGAAGTAAATGTTAATAGTCAAAGTATTGAGAATAATACTTCAAATATTACGGTCAAAGTGTGGTTTTTCAGGACAAATCAGGGATATTCCACGTTTGGAACAGGTACTTGCTACTGCGGAATTAACGGTACGAGTTATTCTCAAGCTGTTATATCCAGCCAAAAAATAACAAGCTCTCCTATAGCGCTATTCACAAAAACTGTGGATGTTCCACACGATAATGATGGCAGTAAGTCCGTCTGGGTGAGCGCATACATTAGCCACAATGCACCTTTAACTTCAAGTGATCAAGGATTTAGTGCCGGACTTCCGAAAATTGCGAGAGCTGCTCAGTTTACAGATGCAGACGATTTCAACGATGAACAGAATCCGAAGATTTATTTTAATAATCCGGCTGGGTTTAGGCTGCAGCTCAAGATGGAAGCCGGTGGCGACGATTATTTAATTGTAAGAGACAATTTAGTAGATCCGAATAGTCCATATACTTTTGAACTTACTGAAGAAGAAAGAAATAAGCTCCGAGCCTTGTGTCCGAACTCGAATAATCTGGCGGTGAGATTCACGGTCGCGACGTATATGCCTGGGTCAAAAAGTCCGGGGAATCACAGCTATGGCGACCGCACGATGACAATAACAAACGCAAATCCTAATTTTGCCGCGTCGCAACTGAGTTACAAGGATACAAATTCAAATGTAGTGGGGGTTACAAATGACGATCAGTTAATTGTCAGAAATCAGTCGACACTTGAGGCTTCATTTACGGCAGCCACAGCGAGGAAATCTGCCTCTATCTCAAAATATCAGATTATCTTTAATGGAAACACACAAGATAAGACTTCTGCCGGGTCATATAACTTAGGAACTGTGGACTCGTCTAAAAATTTAAGCCTAGAGGTCAAAGCGATAGACTCTCGTGGAAATAGTACAGTTATTTCAAACTCAGTCCTAATTCTGGACTGGGTTTTACCTGTCATAAATTTGAGTGCAAAGAGGATAAACAATTATGAAGATGATACAAAATTAAAAGCAAAAGTTGAGATATCAAGCGTTAAAAAGCTAAATAAAATCGAAGTCTTGCAGTATCGAACGAAAAAGGTATCTGATTCAGAGTGGAGTTCATGGATAAATTTTCAAAATAACGCTGAGACAACTGTTGTTCTTAATAAATTGTTCGCTTGGAATCTGGAAATTAAAGCTGCCGATAAATTTGGAACTGTCACGCAAAACTTGATAGTTCCAAAGGGCATTCCTATCATGTTTTTTGACACGAAAAAGCTCTCGGTCGGCGTTAATATGTTTCCCGAAAATTCAAATACACTCGAAACTATGAACTTAACTGTTCATGGCGAGACTATGATTTTTGAAGAGGGGTCATGGAATCCTGAACTTAGTTCAAGAAGTGGTAAAAATCCGGCATACTCAGCTTTATACAGACACGCTCATTACAAGCGATTTAATAATCTCTGCTACGTTTCATTTCATGGAAAGTGGAATATAACAAATGCCGGAACCGACTATGCCTGCGTTACGGGACTTCCGTATGTATCAAACGGCGGCATGAATGGCCAGTCGTTAGCACTTCATGAAATGTTCGGTGCAATTAGCACTAATCCTACAAGGTGTGGCGTTATTCCGGATAACTCATCTCGCATAGATTTGCAGGGTGAACATGGGTCGCTGTCAGCTCAGTGGCAAACAGGCGATGTGTGGGTCGGGTTTAGTGGAGTTTACCTAATAAAAACTTAAAAATGGAGGATTTTTAATGGATGAAAATACAATAACAAAAATTTCTGTAGATGGTCTAACCTTAGATAAGGTGAGCATTTGGGAGCAAAAATATCTCAAATTTGGAGAAAATGAGTACCCGATAAATTTGCCCATCAGAACCGCCTTTGAAAACAGCATAAAAGGTCGAGAA
This sequence comes from Acutalibacteraceae bacterium, assembly GCA_051887355.1. GTDB lineage: Bacteria > Bacillota > Clostridia > Oscillospirales > Acutalibacteraceae > UMGS1491. The sequence goes on along the minus strand of JBJEZK010000034.1, from coordinate 20,952 downwards.
GAGCTCCTTAATAAAGTCAAGGAGCCTTATTTATCAGCAATTTTGTCGGTTTGGGGAACCGAGCCGACAGTGGAAATTCAGTAATTTTTTAAATAAAGGAGAAGATTAAAATGAGTAAAAAAATATATTTAAGTCCAAGTATGCAATCAAATAATAGATACGCTTACGGCAACACAACCGAGATGGTGCAGTGCAATAAAATCGCAGAATATGCCAAAACAGCCCTTGAGAGATGTGGATTTGAGGTTAAAAAAGCACCACAGGGGCAATCCATGCAGCAAAGCATCAAGGAAAGTAACACATGGAGTCCTGATTTACATATTCCAATACACACAAATGCCTTTAATGGGCAGACCCTCGGCGGCACTTTAGTCATGATTTATTCGATGGAAGATAAAAATAAACGAGCTGGACAGGCACTTTTAGATGCTGTAGCACCTGTATCTCCGGGCCCTGACTATACGCTGAGAGCGAATTCATCACTTGCGGAGCTTAATTCTACGAAGGCAATCGCTGTGTATGTAGAGGTTGAGTTTCACGATACCGAAACTGGTGCGAAGTGGATTATAGAAAATACAAATACCATCGGAGAAGCTATCTGCAAAGGGGTTTGTAATTACTTTGACGTCTCTTACAAGTCCGATTCAACCGCGCCCTCAGGCAAACTTTACAGAGTGCAAGTTGGAGCGTTTAAAGAGAAATCGAATGCCGAAAACTGCCTGCAAAAAGCAAAGAACGCAGGCTTTTCAGATGCTTTCATAGTGGAGGTATAGAAATGAGTGCAGATGTTTCAAAAATAGTAATAACTGCGATGCTTGTTGAAGGAATGATAACATATTTTAATGAATTTTTCGTATCGGGAGTAGCACCTTGGCAGATGATTTTGAGTTTAACTTTAGGAATAATTATCGCTGTGGCGTATAAATTTGATTTGCCGAAGTATTTAAATATAGAGTCGCAAGTCCCCTACGTCGGCTGCATTTTAACAGGAATACTTATTTCACGAGGGTCCAATTACGTTTATGACACACTTAAAGCCTTAAATTTAATCCATTAATTTTAGGAGGATTTTTATGACCGACGCTCAAAAACAGGAAATTTTAAATTTAAAAAACAAAGGAAACAGCTGTCGAAAGATAGCTGTTTTGCTTTCGCTATCGGAAAACACAGTAAAATCGTTTTTAAGGCGGGGAGTTAATCAGAAGGAGAAAACGGGATTTTGCAAAAACTGTAATAAAAAACTAGAGATTATTCCAAAGCATCGAGCAAGGATATTTTGCTGCGACAATTGCAGGATAGCATACTGGCGAAAAATGAAAAAAAGGAATGGCGTTAATGAAGATGTCTCAAAGGCGGTTTGAGAGCGAAAAAAATTATGCTGCAACAATGCACATTGCACAAAATCTGTTAAATCAAAAGCTAATAACTAAAAAAGAATATGAGAAATTTTGTCAGCTCGCAGCTAAAAAATACAATCCTATTTTTAGTTAATATATCTCTACAAATAGCTTGATTACTGGGTTTACAAGAGGTAATATACGATGACGGAAGGAGGATTTTATGGGAAGGATCGTAAGTTTAATAGACAAAGCAGTTTTGCCCCTGCCGAAACTCAAAAGAGTGGCAGCCTACGCAAGAGTCTCGTGCGGTAAAGATGAGATGATTCACTCATTATCTGCACAAGTCAGTTATTACAGTCAAATGATACAGAACCATCCGGGCTGGGAATATGTCGGCGTTTACTCCGACAAAGCATACACAGGGACCAAGAGTGCAAGACCTGATTTTGAGAGATTACTTAGTGACTGTAAGCTAGGTAAAATTGATATGATAATCACAAAATCCATATCAAGGTTTGCGAGAAATACTCTCGACACTCTGACGATAACAAGAAACTTAAAAAATTTAGGAATAGACGTCTATTTTGAACGAGAAAGAATACACAGCATAAGCCCTGACGGAGAGCTAATGCTGACGATACTTGCCTCGTTTGCACAAGAAGAAAGCCTATCTGTAAGTGAAAACTGCAAATGGCAAATCCGTAATAAGTTCAAAAACGGAGAACTTGCGAATTTAAGGTTTATGTTTGGATATAAGATATCCAGAGGTGAAATAAAAATTGACGAGGAAAATGCTGCCATCGTTAAGTGGATCTTCGATCAGTATGCTAGTGGAGTTGGATATACAAAAATATATAAGATGCTTAAAAAGTTAGGCATTAAAACTATGCATGGTGCTCCTTGGACGTCGGATAGAGTAAAAAAGATTTTAACAAATGAAAAATATACAGGCGATGCACTTTTACAGAAAAAATTTGTTTCTGACCACCTTACAAAAGCTCTCAAAAAAAATAAAGGCGAACTTCCAATGTACTATGCTGAAGGTACTCATGAATCCATAATTGAAAAGGATGAGTTTGAAAGGGCGGCAGAAATACTCGAAGAGAATCGCAGAAAAGCTAAAACAAACAGAAAAACACCTAAAAGATATGTTTTTACGGGGAAAATTAAGTGTAATAATTGTGGTAAAAGTTATAAGCGTAAAATTTACAATAAAAAGATTTATTGGATGTGCCAAACTTATGATGGAGAAGGCAGAAATGCATGTAATTCAAAACAAATATCAGAAGAAATATTAATGTCTAAAGCCTGTGAGGCTCTAGGCATTAATGATTTTAACGAGAATCTTTTTAATGAAAAAATTAAACAGATTATTGTACCGGAGAATGGACTCTTGACTTTTGTATTCCATAATGGAAATGAGGTCACGTTAAAGTGGCAGAACAAATCTCGAAGTGAGAGTTGGAGCGAAGAAAAAAGGCAAGTGGCACGAGAACGTGCCATTAATTTTTTAAAGGAAGGAAAGTAACATTGAATACCGCAAAAAATGTAACAGTTATACCCGCAACGCTCGATTATTACTCAGCTGTTCCAAAATCCGAAGCAAAAAGGAAAAAAGTCGCAGCGTATGCGAGAGTATCGACAGACAAAGCAGAACAAATCACAAGTTATGAAATGCAAGTGAGATATTATACAAACTATATTTATTCAAATGCACAGTGGGATTTTGTAAAAGTTTACACAGACGAAGGAATCTCAGCTGTTAATACCAAAAACAGAGATGGTTTTAAAGAAATGATAGAAGACGCAATGAACGGAAAAATCGATTTAATAATTACGAAGTCGGTATCGAGATTTGCGAGAAATACAGTAGATACGCTAACAACAGTTAGGAATCTCAAGGAAAAAGGCATAGAGGTCTACTTTGAGAAAGAAAATATCTACACGCTCGATGCAAAGGGAGAACTTCTTTTAACAATCATGAGCTCACTTGCACAGGAAGAATCAAGATCAATAAGCGAAAACGTCACATGGGGATACAGAAAACGATTCGCAGAAGGCAGAGTTTTAATACCTTATGGCAATTTTATGGGATACAAAAAAGGCGAAGATGGACTTCCAAAGGTTGTGCCTGAAGAGGCAAAAACCATAAAACTTATTTATAAACTTTTCCTTGATGGTAAAACTTCGTGTGGGATAGGTAAGATCCTCAAGGAACGAGGAATCTTAAGTCCAATGGGCAAGAAAAACTGGAGCGATACGACTATAATGAGTATCCTTACGAACGAAAAATACAAGGGCGAGGCCATTCTTCAGAAGACGTTTGTTGTGGATTATCTAACTAAAAAAACAAAGCAAAATGAGGGCGAAGTCCCGATGTATCACGTAAAAAACAGCCATGAAGCTATAATAGACCCGGAAGTATTCGATTTAGTCCAAGCTGAGATTGAAAAAAGAAAGAAGCTGAAAGGCTCGCACAGTGGACATGGCGTATTTTCAAGTAAAATTGTTTGTGGTCAATGTGGCGAATTCTAGGGGCCGAGGACGTTCCATTCAAATAGCAAATACAGGAGAGTTGTGTGGCAATGCAAGACCAGTTTAAAGAAAGGAATAAAATGCGAAGCGCCACTTCTTTATAAAGAAATCATAGAAAAGATGTTTATTGATAGCTTTAATAAACTGCTTAAGAACAAGGATGAAATAATTGAAAATTCCGGAGAATTTATAAAAGAAATCGATGACACCAGAGCTCCTTGAAACAGAAAAAGCCAGACTCTGCGGTGAAAGTCGGCTTCTCTATACAAAAATTCAAAGTTACATAGACAAAAATGCTACTGAAACTTTGGATCAATACGAATACAGGGAACATTATAACACATTATCGAGTGAATATGAAGAATTAAAACAAAAAATTGAGAAAATTGATGCCAAACTTAAAAACAAAAGGGCTAGGGTGATATCAATCGAGAAATTTTTAAGTGAGATATCGGCAAAAGAGAACTTGATCGACACCTTTGATGAAAAACTCTTTACTAGTGTAGTAGATAAAATTGTTGTGAAGTCTTATACCAAGGCTGGTATCGTATTCAAAAATGGGCAAGAATTATCTTTAAATTTGGAGGAATATTTAAAATGAAAAAGAAAAAAGTAGTTGTGTATTGTAGGACAGCATCTATTACAAAAAATATCGACGTGCTTGATATTCAAAAAGAAAATTTGAAAGAATATGCCAAAAAGCATGATTATGAAATTACTATGGTGATAATGTAAAATTGCGGTGGAGCAGATTTAAACAGACCGGGGATTAATAAAATTTATGAAACGATTGATAGATATAGTGTAGATGCAGTAATAGCTACAAACATGAGTAGATTTGGAAGATGCTCACGTTTAGAACTTTCAAATTTTATAGAATCACTGGAAAAAAAGGAGTCCAAGTAATTACAATGAATGAGGGAATTTTAACAAGTATCCCATTTTTAAAAAGTAGTTTCTTAAAGCAGATATGTACTACCTAAAGTTTAAATAAAAGAGTTAACAGCCTATCTTATTAGCAATTTACAGTTGCTTTGAGATAGGCTTATTTTTATTTGGAGCATTCAAGTTTTACATTATTTCATATAATACCAAGAATTTTGAGTAATTTAATACAGTCGAGGTAGCCCTGTTTGTAAAGATGGCGTTGTTCTATAGATGCAATGTTAAACAGATCCATTTCACAACTTTCCATAAATATAGATTTGTAGTATAATTATATTATATGGTTAGGAGGGGTTTTATGCAAAAAATATTTATTAATCAAAGTTTAAAAATATTCTCATTACTTTTTGCTTTTTTAGCACTTTTTGTGTTTTCTTTATTAAAAAGTTATTATAATATAAATATAATAATAACTGGAAATTTAGCTACTTTATGGTATTGGAATTATATTTTGATAGGATTTATCGCTCTGTTTTATATTTTAAAAATCCACAAATTCTATATAATAGACTTTCTGATTGCCACAATTTTTGGAATTATTATGTCTATTAATAGTGGATTTAACCCAATAATCGCACCAATAACAATACTTTCTTATTATTCTGCAAATTGTATATTTAAAAAGTATAATTCACAAGCAGTAATCCAAAGAACTAATTTTAAAAGTAATTGTAAAGCTATTGGATTCGGCATTTTAGTGGGTATTATACCTGCAATACTCAATCTAATAGAGTTTTATATACAAGACGGATATAAATTCCCTGAATTTAGTTTGTCAAGGTTTTTACCTGGAGCAATGGGTGCATTGCAACCTGGTATAAGTGAAGAAATCGTATTTAGATTTTTCCTATATGCTTTTATACTGAATGCTTTTAAAGGTGAAATTCCAACAACAAAATTTAATTCCATTTTAACATACACTTTATTAATACTCCCTCATTCCTTTATGCACTATCCGCCACTTGACTTTATTAATAATCCCCTATTAACAACATTAAATTTAGTTTATATGAGTTGTGTCTTTGGAGTTCCAGCCGTATGGCTTTTAAAACATAAAACTTTGCATTCGGCCATTGCATTTCACTGGTTTGTTGATTTTGTAAGGTTTGCAATTGTAGGTCACTAAACAAATATAAATACGCAAAAACGTGCATAAAGGTATGGCTTATTTGCCTTCATCCCTTACGCACGTTTAAATCACCTATTATAAATTCACACAAAATAATGTATAATTAAAGAGTCATGGTGTCGTTTTTACGATTGTAAAGGGTAGTCAGTTTACCTTTTGCAGGGATTAAGTGGGCTCAAACACTTAATTCTGCCATGACATTTTTGTTATTTCAAATTCCGTAACTTCATATAAACTCTTACATGTAAATAAATCAAGTTGTTTTTTCTAATAAAATAAAAAACGGAGTATGTTACAGTTTCTACGCTGTTTTATAACCCGTTTTAGTTGTATTGAGGTTAAATTTCCTCGATTTTAACATGATGCTGTTTTTGTTTACTATCATAAGTAATGCCGATTGCAAGCTTCGTGCCGGTGTAATCTTTGAGTGCTAAAGGATAGCGTTTTTCCTTAATCTGTTTTAAAGCCTCATCGGGAGTGGAGTCTTTTTTTAGTTCAATGATAAATGCAGGTTTGCTCTTGTCATTTGGATAGAAAATGAAATCAGCAAATCCGATTCCAGCCGGCATTTCACGCACTATTTTATATTTCGTTCTGGCACTTAAGTAAACAAGCGTAATTATACAAGCAAGGGAATTTTCATCGTTATACTTTATAACCGGAATGTTGATATTGTGGGCTTCTTGAATCAATTTTTCCATTGTCTCTGTGTCTTTTTTGAGCGTAGCTTCTAGCATTTGGTTGGATTTTAGAACCAGTTTAGAAATTTCGCCCATATGATGATTTTTAAGGGCATAATCAAATTTCATTCGGAGCTCTTTATTAGGAATAGCAAGTGTTTCGTCATAATAGCTTAGAAATCCGTAGACCGCCATTGCAGAAAGTATCTCGTCACGAGTATTTAAATTTACTTGTTCTGCACTATAGCCTTCTAAATGAATATTTACGGAAATTCCGGATATCATCTGGACTATATCATTTCTTACTTCTTCCACATTATTTTCAATGTAGTAGCTAATTTCATCCATAGGACCTGTGTTAGTCCAGTAGCTTTGGCAAATACCATCACTAAGGGCATAAACAACAGACCTAGGATTAAATATGTCATCTCCTGAGTAAGTTTTATAGCCATCGTACCAATTTTTTAGCTCTTCAAAAGTTACTTCATTTTGCTTGGCACATAACTTTTTAGTTTCCTCAAGTGTAAATCCAAAATATTTACAATATTTTTTATCATTTAAAATATTATATTCTTTGAACATATTAAGCGCAGAACCCGATGAATACTTAGCTATAGGCAAAACTCCCGTCATGTACGCAAGCTCTACGTATGGTTTATCTTTCAAGAGTTTTTTCAAAAATTCTAAAAATTCTTCTCTGTTTTCAGGTTCAAATAAGTTGTTATTAAAGATATAGTCCCATTCATCAAGTATAAATATAAAATTTTCACCAGTTTGGGTATAGATATCTTCAAAAATTTTCCCAAGTGCGTCATTATCATTAATCTTTGCGTTAGGAAATTCATCTTTTAAGTCTAAAATCAATTGGGGAATAAAACCATCCATATATTCATCAAAAGTTTTATATTCCTTTGTAGGATTACACCATGTGATAAATATCACATTATGCTTATTTAGATGCTCTAAATATGAATCACTTTTACTTATTTCAAGTTTATCAAAGAGTTTTTTAAAATCAGCGTTTTTTGAATAATAACAAGCAAGCATCATTGCATTTATTGTTTTGCCAAACCTGCGCGGCCTTGTTATGCATAGATATTTACTTGGTGTTTTTATATTTCCATTTACTTTTTCTATAAAATCAGATTTGTCTACAAAATATTTATAGTTTGCAACTTCGGTAAACGAGTTACTGATTATTGGTGTATTTAAAAAGTATGGCATAAACGTGTCACCACCTAATTTAATTCTTATTTATAATTATACCATAACCTTGAAAATTTATGAAGTCCACAAGAGGTATCAGATAAATGGCAAAGAAAATCAAAAATCTGGCAACTTTAGACTTATTTTTAAAATTGCTTACATAAGGAATGTTGTCGAATTTATAAATCGTTACAAATTTGCACCCCAGCTTAAAATTTTGCACCTTCTTTTTAAAAAATGCACCCAAGCGAAAAATTGTAACGATTATATTTTCAAAAAATTTTAGAAATGCACCCTTTTAAAAAATATGGGTGCATGATATAATCACAGTAAAGAGATTTGAGTATTTGAAAAATGTGAAATGCGATGTAAAATTTTAAAGCAGATGCTTGTAATCCCAGTAATACTGGGAAGTCTATTGTATCTAAATCTCAAGCCTCTGCCAACACAGATGATATATTTCTTTTGTCACCTTGCTCCGGGTTCTTATCTCGATAATTTTTGACCTCTGGATATAAACCATGAAATTTAGGTGATTGATATACATTTTTATTTCTAGCTATTTTCTTCTCGTTCGCTACGTCATGACAAAGACACACAAATTCTGTATGGTTATCAAGACCTTGTTCCGCTACTTCCGATACTGTATATGTATTTATTTGATGCATAATAATTAGCGAGATAGTTATTAAGTAAGTGATTCATGTCTCCTAGAGCATTGTCAACTTCTTTTGCTACTGACCAAAATGTTCTGTCGGTTGTCTTTAATCTTTCAAGAGAGAAAGTATCGCAAATACGGCCTTTTCCTTTAAATATATTCATTATAATAATTCCTTTATATCTATAATAAGCTCCTTTTTAGGTATTTTAGTGCTGTTTACATGGTTTAAAATTCAAAAAAATTTTTTATCCCTTGATAAAACGATAGACGTATCAATTAATCGCAGTTGCCACAATTCTATTCTTGCTTTACGAATCGCACGCTTGAGGTCTTCAGGTGTTTTTAATTTGGATATGATAATTTTTAAAAATTCGTCTGGAGAAGGTTGACCATTTGGGAAGATCCTACTTCTCACTATGTAAGCTACTGGATCATCTTTTTTCAACAAAAACTTTACCACATTATTAAAATGCACTAAATCTTTAAATATCTTTTCAGGTGGTGCTCCTGTTATTTCACCTGCGGTTTTCCAAAAGTTTTCCATTGCCTTCTTTATGCCATCAATGTGACAATTCCTACACAAGTTTTTTGGTCTTCTAACATATTAATATAACTACTTAAAAAATATTCAGACGTTTAATAGCAACAAAAACGTGCATAAAGGCATGGTACATCTGCCTTTATCCATTACACACGATTAAAATCACCGATTACAAATTTACACAAAATAATGTATAATTAAAGAGTCATGGTGTCGTTTTTACGATTGTGAAGGGTAGTGTATTTACTTTTTGCAGGTTTGAAGTGTTCCGACACTTCAAGCTTCCATGACATTTTTAATGCCATAAATCTTCCGTACGTCCATGTAAACTCTAACGAACGGGTAAGTCAAGCGGTATTTTAAACTTTGTAAAGGTGCCTATATAAGGCCTTAATATTAAAAACATTTATTAATATTAATAAATATAATTTCTCTTTCTAATTTTTGGGCATAGTTTAGCGTGTAATATGTAGCGCCCATTTTTCTGCCATAAGAAACCATTATCACAAAATTTGAATTATCAATCATGTGTATATTTCTCTTTAGCATACATCTATCTTCATATTTTTCTGATAAATATACAATTTTATCTGCATATATTTTTTTCTTAAATTAATAACAATCTGAGTTGCAAGTGTATCAAATCGAAGGGCACCTTCTGTGTCAAAATAAATCACATCCTGTATATAGAAGTGAAAATGTAAAAAATGTTTATAAAGTTAATACAAATTTTGAAATGGAAGGCAAAAAGATTTTGTTGATTGATGATGTTTGTACTACCGGAAATACGCTTAGGGAATGCTCAAAAACGTTACTGAGTAGTGACGTTGAAAATGTGCTTTGTCTGGTTATTGCTTTTGCAAAATGAATATACATAATTCAAAAAGTGCAGATTGAAGTTGCTGCACTTTTAATTTTTTTAAAAATGTTGCGATTTAATTTTGATTATGTTATAATAGTATCATAATATAAGAAAAGGAGATATTAAATGAAGAGAATATTAGTTTTTACATTATCTTTATTAACACTTTTTGGTTCGCAGGCTTCAGCTATGGAATCGCAGGCTTCAGCTAAGGAAGAATCTGAATTAGTTAGCCCCTACGAAGCTTCTGGCCTCATTGGATGTTTAAAAGCTTTCATTAATAAAGAAGAACCTGAATTCGTTAGCTCTGACGAAGCTTTTGCCCTCATTAGATGTATAAAAGATTTCATAAATGAAGATACCGACGAAATATTAAGAGAAATAATGTCCTATAATCAAAATAACTTTGATGAAATAGACCAGCTTTTTAAGAAACTTTTACGTACATTAAAAAATAAAGACCGGGGAAGTTTTACAAAAAAATTGGAAAAAATCTCCAACAAAGAGTTTCCGGTTGGACTTACCGCTGTAGACATCGTTGAATGTTTATTCGAGGGACTTGACGAAGAGAAAACGCCAAGCGGGTCGGTTGTTGTACTAAATGAATTTGACCGTTTTAAACGTTCGTTGACATGCTCCCATCAAGAGATTAAAGGTATCGATGAGAAAACAGATTTGGTAAAAGAAGTGTCAGAAATATTGCCGAACATCACTACAGAGCCGGATTACGCATTGGACAAAAGTCAGGTAAAAAAATTCAAAAACCTTTTTTGTTTAGGCAAATTCAATGAACAAGTTGTACGCGGTATAGAATCATCGATAAAAAATGGAGACTATAATGAACTTAGAGATTGTACAAGTAACGAAACAATGGAAGATTTTATGAAAGATTGCCGGAATGATTTACTTAGCGAAACATACCATCAATGTGAAAACTTTGTTAAAGAAAACAAAGACGTAGTTGAGAAGTTTGATGAATCTGTAAAGGGAAAAGGAATTAAAGATTTAGTTAAAAAAGCAATTGACTGTGATGATAACGGTGACGTACAAAAATCAATGCAAGAAGGCTGGCAGGGGAAAAAAAGCACTCTTCAAACAGATGTTGAATGCAAGCAGAAAAAAATATATAAACAGGAGGAATTAAAAAATGAAGCAGAAAAACAAGGAAATGCTCTGAAAGAATCAGGAGTATTACAAGAAAATGATTTAAACTTCCGAGAGGCAAACTCAGAAAACTTCGTTAAAGCGTTTATAAGATATCTGGAAAGAAGATTTTTCGATTTAAAAGATAACGTAAATATATTGTACTTCCCTGGCGATATGAGCCCGGCAAGAAACAGAAGATATTCTAAAAGCATTTCCGAACTTAAACAGATAAGTAAAACAAATGACAAAATATATTTCGTTATAAACCAATTATGTGTGTGTGAAGAAGGAGAAATAGGCTATGGTCATGGTAATTTAACTATTGTAGGTAACGGAATAAGTAAATTAATTGACAGTAGTCCTTCTGTAAAAAAGCGCCCAGTTGATATGGATCCTGACAATACAAGTACCCTACAGTCAGGATATGATACAGGCAATTGTGTTTCAATAGCGCTCGGTATGATTGAGTCTTTTTTGAGACAAATCAGAGAGATCAAGGGAAAAGATTCACAAAAAGTGAGTGAAAATTTTATGACATACATTACAGGCTTTATGAGCAAGGAAGTAACCCACTATTCGCTTACGCCGACTAAAGAAAAAGAAATCCTTTTACCACCGAAGTGTTTGAAGTATCTTCAGTCCGGAAGTAGAATAGGAAATTTTTTAGAAATGGCACGTGAAATAAATGAGGATGACCCTAATTATAATGAGGTCAAGCAAGTAGCTGAAGAGTTTACAAAAGTTAAAGAATACTATTTTAGATCTATCCAATCAAGAAATGGTGTAAAGGAAATAAATGTTAGAGCTAATATGAAACGGCAAACGGAAGTTTTGAAAATAGATCAGTTAGTAGAAGCTCTCAAGAAAGCTAAGAAAGATGTTCTGAGTGATATTAACAAAGTAAGAACTCTTAAATAAAATAAATAGCTAAGGAGGGGAAGTGCCAAAATAAGACAAGTTATAAAAAACAGGAAAGAGAAAAATAAGATTTAAAAGAAGGGTGAAGAAATTTCGCCAAGGCAAATTTATTGAATGCATGAACAAAAATCTTAAAAACAGCCTTAGCAGTTTCGATAGAGCGAAATAAACATTTAAATTTTCTACGAAGAGGAGGTATATAGTGCCTTAAATCGGAATTTACACTTTCTACAGTATAAGTCTGACTCTTGTTTTTTAAAGCAGTGTGAGTTCCATAATAGCAAATTTCTGAATAAGCAGAATAAGCGTCAGAATAGTAATGATCAGCTTTTGGAGAACTATCTACAAGTTTTTGTATTCTCTCCCGACTTTTATCAAAAGCTATATCGTATCTTACTATTTGTCGCTTTTCTCTATTTACCAGTGTTATCACGTAAATTTTGTTTTTTGTCTCTGTGTATGTGTACAACTCATCCATCTCTATTACCTTTACTCTCTCATTTGATGAGTTTTTCTCCTCTATTTTTTCGCATATTTTCTTATCCAGTACAAGCATGTATTTTTACTTATTCCCAATATCCTTCCTACTGTTCTTCCACTGTTTCCTTCCATATATAACTTTATCGCCTGTCTTTTTATTTTTTCAATATATTTCCTTTCTTTCGGTTTAGGCGTATATGTTTTTCCACAGTGTTTACACTTGTATATTTGACTCCCTGCCCTTGTTTTTCCTACTTTTATTTGTTTGTTTTCGTTTTTACATCTTTCACATCTCATATTTTTTATTATACCGCATACTTTCTATTTTGGCACTCCCTAAGGAGGTTTTTAATATTTATCAATAGTTATGTGCAAGTGTGCCAGAAAAGGGATATTCTATACGTTTTTAACTCTATTGTGGAGATAGTAGAATCAAAGATTGATCAATAAAAATCATGTTACAATTTTTTCGTTGTTTTGCCAGAAAGGACAGTTGTTCGTTTTTTATAATTTGTGTGGGCTAAATTTACAAAAATATAAAGAAAAATTTGACAAAAATAAGACATATTTGTTATAATGATTGTGTTTATTTGACAAAAATAGACATGTTTATTATAGCGATTGCATTTATTTGACGAAAATCTATTTAAAAAGAAGGGAGAATATGTATTTAGCGCACAAAAGAGATGATGGAACGATTCAGACTATCAAGGATCATAGTTTAAATACAGCAGAGCTGTGCAAGAAATATTCCATAGATGAGCTAAAAAATTTTATGTATATTTTAGGGCTTTTGCATGATATCGGTAAGTACCAACCTTCTTTCCAAAAACGCATAAATGGGGAAAATATAAAAATAGAACATTCGATATGTGGGGCGAAAGAAGTAGATTGTAAATGTGATATTTTAAATTTTTTGGCCAGACTTTGTATTGCCGGACATCATAGTGGAATACCTGATCCGGGTACAAAAGTTGATACTAAAGATAAAGCTACCTTGAGTGGTAGGATGAAAAGAAATACAGAAGATTACAGTGCATACGAATCAGAGCTTGGGTATTTTATTAAAAACAATAAGATTGACGAAAATCAAATAAAGCAGTTTTTAGAAAAAGATTGCGAAAATTGTGACGACTTTAGAAATAAATTTGCATTTTTAATAAGATATTGTTTTTCGTGTTTAACTGATGCAGATTCGGTTGATACGGCTGAATTTTGTGAAGAGAAAAAGCGAGAAACGCTGAGTTCGGATTTTGTAAGGTGTCTTAAAAAAGTGAATGATAGATTGTCAACTTTTGTTTGCAAAACCGATTTGCAGAAAGCAAGAGCATTAATTCAAAACGAAGCGTTAAAAAAAATAGATTTGGATTCGGAAATTTATCTTATGAATATGCCAACCGGAAGCGGTAAAACTTTATGTAGTTTAAAATTTGCTCTCGAAAGAGCTATTAAAAAAAATAAAAAAAGAATAATATATGTTATCCCATACAACAGTATTATTGACCAGACTGCGCAAGAGTTCGAAAAAGTTTTAGGAGATGCAGCACAAATTTTAAGGCACCAATCAACATTTGACTATGAAGATTTAAAAGATAAGAATTTTGATGATGATTATATTAAGCACGCAGAAATAGCAACCGAAAATTGGGATGCAAGTATTATAGTTACTACAGCGGTGCAGTTTTTTGAATCCATGCATTCGAATAAAAGAAAAAAACTAAGAAAGCTCCATAATTTGGCAGACAGCATTTTAGTATTTGATGAAGCTCATCTTATGCCGATAGATTATTTAAAGCCCTGTCTTGAATGTATATCACATATAACTAAATATCTCGGGAGTGAGGCAATATTTTTAACTGCTACAATGCCGAATTTTCGAGATCTTATCAAGAAATATTCTCTCAAAAGCAGTAAAGTTACGGATTTGATTGAGGATAGGTCAAATTTTAGTTTTTTTAAAAAATGTAAATTTGAATATATCGGGAAACAGTCGGAGGAAGATCTTATTTTAAGAGCTGGCAAATTTTCGTCAAGTTTAATTATTGTAAATAGTAAGAAAAATGCAAAAAAGATTTATGGAATGCTTGAAGGCAAAAAGTATCATTTGTCTACATATATGACCTATAAGGATAGGGAAAGGATTATTCTTGAAGTAAAAGACGAACTTAAAAAATTAGAAAATGATTTTCATAATTTGGAAAATGTACCTGACGAAAGAAAAATAAAATTGGTTTCAACATCGCTGGTTGAGGCGGGAGTTGATTTTGATTTTTATACGGTTTTTAGAGAAATTGCAGGATTAGACAGTATTTTGCAAGCAGGCGGAAGATGTAATCGAGAAGGGAAAAGAAAAGAAGCCGTGACCAATATATTTAAATTTGAAGGTGGAAATTATACTGATCATGGGGATAACAGATTGTCTATTACTATACCTATGCTTGAAAAATACAACGATATTTCTTCTAAAGAAAGTATAGATCATTATTATGATCAGTTATATTTTTCAAGCGATAACGAGATAAGGCAAAAGAGTATAAGTAATTTTTGCAAAAAAATTAATCTTATAGACTTAAAACATTACGCCGAAGAAGAATTTAAATTTATAAAAAACAAGATGTATTCGGTTGTATTGGCTCAAGATAGTGAAAGCGAAGATTTAATAAACAGATTTAAAGAGGAAAAGAGTATGAAAATTTTAAGAAAGCTTCAAAAATATGCGTTTTCGGTTTATGAAAATGAATTGAAAACATTACAAAGTCATGGGGTGATTGAAAATATAGATGGGCTCTTAGTACTTACAAATACTGACTATTACAACAATAAAACCGGGATCTCGTTTGAAGCAAAAGACTATATAATTTAGAAAAAGGTGGGATAATTTTGAGTTATGGATTTAAAATTTTAGTCAGTGGTGATTATGCTTGTTTTACAAGACCCGAAATGAAAGTGGAGAGAGTAAGTTATGATGTTCCGACTCCCGGGGCACTTTGCGGAATGTTGAAAAGCGTATATTGGAAACCGGCGATACGATATGTTATTGATAAGATAGTTGTATTTAACCCTATTAACTTTATAAGTATTAAAAAAAACGAAGTAAATGTGAAAGCATCTTACGATAAAGTAAAAAAGCAGATGAAAGGCAAAAAATCAGATGTTTGTATTTATTCTTCTGAAAAAAGACATCAAAGAGCATCTATGGTTTTAAAAAATGTAAAATACGGTATCGAGTTTCACTTTGAACTTACAGGTTTGCAAGATGAGAATGAATCAGACGGCGAAAAGAAACATTATAACATTATAAAAAGGCGACTCGAAAAAGGTCAATTTTATAAAGCGCCTTGCTTGGGGCTTAGAGAGTTTGCTGTAAATGAATTGGAGTTAGTTGATAAATTTGATTTATCGGATATAAGTAATGATATTTCAAAATCAGATGATGTCGATTTGGGATATATGCTTTATGAAATGAAGTTTAAAGATGAGGGCAAACCGGAGGATAATGATTGGGAGAATCCTAAGTTTTCCGATAGTGCAGACGCGGTTTATTATCGTCCACATATGATTAATGGGATTATAGACGTACAAAAATATAAGGAGGTGTTAAAATGTTAATAAAATCCTTGTGCGATTATCACGATATGTTACCCGAAAAGGATAAAACATCCTCAAAGGGATATGGATATGTCGAAATTATGTATACTGTTTTTTTGAAAGAAGACGGAACGATAAGTTCTATATCGAATTGTCAAAAAGCTATTGAATACACCGATAAAAAAGGAAAACCTAAAGTGAAATATGAACCTAAACAAGTATTATTTCCTAAAAGAGAAGAGAAAACCAGTCTTAATGCCGAATTTATTGATTGTAGGTCTAAATATGCTACCGGTCTTGCTTTTAATAAAGGAAAATTTGAGATTGCAAAAGGGAAATCAGGGTCTAAAGAAATTAATTGTTTCGATTTATTTAAAGAAAAAAACTTAAAATTTATTGATGGCATAGATTCTCCCGTGGTAAATGCATATCGTAATTTTATATTAAATTGGAATCCTGAAAATGAACTGGAAAATGAACATTTATTACCGCTTGGCACAGATTTTAAAAAAGCAAAGTTTGAATTTCGGCTTAGAGGAGATGAGAGACTCCCATCTTTGCAAGATGACGAACAAATAAAACATCGCTGGGAAACCCAATATTTTAATAAAAATTCGTCGGATGTTGTAATTGCTCAATGCGGAATATATGGCGAAAAAGAAGAAATTGCTCAAACTCATAACAAAATAAAAAAATTGGATGGTGGTGAACCGACGGGGTGTACATTGGTTTGTTTTAACAATAAAGCAGATGAGTCTTATGGTAAAACGCAATCTTATAACAGCAATATTTCCGTGAAAGCCATGGAAAAATATACCAAGGCACTCAACTATTTAATCTTAAGCGAGAAAAACAAAATGATGGTTGACGATATTAATATTATATATTGGTCTTGCGATAAGGATAGCGGCGAAAAATGCGAAGAAATGTTTGACAATTTTTTAAAATGTGAATTTGACGATAAAATGGAGTCGGAAGATATAAAAAAATTTCTTAAAGAATTATTAAGTGAGGCAAAAAGCGGAAAGATTAATTTTGATAAAATTTCTGATAACGTAGTCAGAGATATGAATGAAAATGCAGATTTTTACATAGTGGGTTTGAAACCGAACAGTTCTAGGATAGCAATTAAGTTTTTTTACAAAAATAAATTTGGAAAATTAATGTACAACATAGCAAAACACCAAAGAGATATACAAATTTCCTCAAAAGAAGATCTTGTGTCATTATATCGAATAGTAGAATCATCGATGATTCCTGAAAAAAGTGAAGAAACGGAAATCAATCCCGAAATTATGTCGCAGATTTTCAAGACTATAATATATGGTGGCAAATATCCGGAATTGCTTTTGAATATGGCAATTAGAAGATTTAAATCAGCCCATTTAAAAGATGATGACAAAAAATCAAAAGCAATATATAGTTCAAATCAAAAATTGCGAGCAGGACTAATAAAAGCTTGCTTAACTAGAAAATCAAAAAACAAGGAGGAGTTCAAAGTGTCATTAGATTCAGATAACAAAAATACAGCATACCTATGTGGAAGACTTTTTGCTGTATTGGAAAAAATTCAAAAAGATTCAGCTTCAAAAGAATTAAATAGGACGATTAAAGATTCTTATTTTTCGTCTGCTTGCTCAAGGCCCTCAAGTGTATTCCCTCAAATTTTGAAACTTTCGAGTCATCACTTGGCAAAACTTGATGACAAATCCAAAATTTACTATAACAAATTGATTTCAGGAATAATTGATAATATAAGTGGAGAATTTCCCAATCATTTATACCTTGATGATCAGGGAAGGTTCATAATAGGATATTATCAGCAAAACAACGCCTTATATACATCAAAAGCAAAAAAAGAAGATAATGAAAATATGAATATTAATGAATTTGAGGAGGAAGATTAATATGGAACTTAATAACAGATATGATTTTGTAATGCTTTTTGACGTGGAAAACGGTAACCCCAACGGAGACCCCGATGCAGGAAATAATCCTAGAATAGACGCAGAAACAGGTATCGGTCTTGTAAGTGATGTTTGCTTGAAAAGAAAAATTAGAAATTATGTGGAGCTCATTAAAGAGGGTGAACCCGGATATAACATACTTATAAAAGCCGACAGGTCTTTGAATGATAAGTTTGAAAGCGCATATTCCGAACAAGACTTAAAATTAGAAGGAGAAGGCAAAAACAAGAATGATGTTATGAAAGCGCAAGAATATATTTGCAAAAATTATTATGACGTCAGAACTTTTGGAGCGGTTATGTCTACTGGAAAAAATCCTTGCGGAATAGTCAGAGGTCCTGTTCAAATTAATTTTGGTAAAAGTATTTCTCCGATAAATATTCAAGAAGTAGCTATAACACGCCAAGCAAAAACAACTAAAGAAAGACTGGCAGAGGGAGATACTGAAATAGGAAGAAAAAGCTTGGTGCCGTATGGCCTTTATAAAGCTGAAGGGTATGTGTCCGCATTTCTTGCGAACAAAGTTGGATTTAGTAGTGAGGACCTTGAACTTTTATGGCAGGCTATTATAAATATGTTTGAAAATGACCACAGTGCGGCAAGAGGTAAAATGTGTCTGAGAAAACTTTATATATTCAAACATGATAATATTTTAGGAAATTGCCATTCGAACAAGCTTTTTGATTTAATAAACATAAAAGAAAATACCGATGTGCCAAGAAAATTTTCAGATTATGAAATTACACCCGATGAACAAATTATTAAAGATTTACCCGAAGGTGTGGAACTTATATCCAAACCATGAGCGAAGATGTAATTAATATTAGGTCGATACAGCATTTTTTATATTGCCCTCATCGATGGGGTCTGATAGAGATTGGAAAAGTATGGGCTGAAAATTTTTACGTTACAAAAGCAAATTTAATTCATAAAAAAGTTCATGATTTCAGTCAATCATCTTCGAAAAATAAAAAAGTTTTTACTAATATTTCTGTCTATAACAATTTGCCGGAATATAATCTTTACGGCGTTTTGGATTGTTTGGAAATATCAAACGATAATATAACTATCGTGGAATACAAACCGAGTAAGCCCAAAAACGCAGAATATCATTTTGAAGATCTTATGCAAGTGTTTTCTCAAAAATTATGCGTGGATTATGTGTTTAAAAGTGATTGCGAGGCTTATATTTATTACGCAGACACCAAAAAAAGAATTCGACTGCCACTTAAAGAAAATTTTTCATATTATGATAGAGAGCTAAAAAGTATAATTAATAAAATAAATACGCTGTTAAAATTAGGAAAAATTCCGCCTGTTGAAAAAAATCAAAATTGTAATGGATGTTCGATGAAAGAGTTATGTATTCCGAAAACCAATAAAATTAAATCTGTACGTGACGAAATAATGAAATCGGTTAGCGAAGGAGGAATTTTTGATGCGTAAACTTTTGAACACTCTTTATATTACAAATGAAATGGCGTATCTATCTTTGGAAAATGACAATTTTATATGCAAAATAGAGGGTAAAGAAGTTTTGCGAGTACCATTTGATAATATCGAAAATGTGGTTTGTTTCAATTATCTGGGATGTTCTCCTGCACTTATGGGAAAATGCGTTGAAAAATTAATACCTATTAATTTTATGTCTCCAAGCGGAAAATTTTTGGCAAAAATATGTGGCGAAACAAAAGGAAACGTATTTTTAAGAGTTAGTCAAATTGATGAGTTTAGAAAAAATGGTATTAGATTGGCACAAAATGGTATAGCTGCCAAGCTGAGTGGTTGTATAAGGCTTATAAAACGTTCACTTCACGATAATGAAAATTTGCGAAACGATGAAGATATAGCAAATATTTTAAGTATTTTGACTGACGGGATTGAAAAAGTATATCAATTACAAACAATTGAAGAAATTCTGGGCATTGAGGGGTTTTGTGCAAAAAATTATTTTTCGATTTTTGGAAAATTAATAACCAATAAAAAAGTGAATTTTCAATTTTCCTATAGAAATAAACGTCCCCCTCTTGACCCAATAAATGCAGTTTTATCATTTGTGTATAGTATTTATACTTCGGAATATGCTTCAGCACTCGAAACCGTTGGACTTGATAGTTACATAGGATTTTGCCACAGTTTGCGAAGTGGTAGACCTTCTTTGGCATGTGATTTGGTGGAAGAAGTAAGGTCTATTGCAGAAAGATTTGTTCTTACTCTCATAAATCTTCAAATTCTTAATGAGCATAATTTTGATTATCAAGTTTCAGGAGCGGTATTTTTAAATGATAGCGGTCGAAAAAAAGTTATTACCAGGTGGCAAGAAAAAAAGAGAGAATCGGTTAATCATAAATACATAAAACAAAAAATACAATTTGGCTTGATTCCATATGTTCAAAGCAATTTATTGGCAAAATATATTCGTGGCGACATAGATGAGTATCCGCCGTTCATTTACTAGAGGTGAATTGATATATGATGGTAATTATAAGTTATGATGTAAATACCATGGACCAAAATGGTCGGTCAAGGCTGAGAAAAGTTGCAAAGGAATGTCAAAAACATGCTCAGAGGGTGCAAAATTCATTATTCGAAGCAGATTTGGATTATTCAAATTTTATGAAATTAAAAGACAAGCTTTTGAATTTGATTGATAAAGAAAAAGATAGTTTGAGATTTTACTATTTGGGTAATAATTGGGAAAACAGGATTGAACATATTGGCGCTAAAGTGTCCTACAATCCTGAGGGTGTTATTATAGTTTAGGCGAACCTTATTTAATTTGAAACCAGCAGTACGTTCGCCGAGTATGTTTAGTTTATTTTATATATAAAGTTTTATTGTAATATTTTATTATTGTTTATATATTGTCCACCTTTTGGGTGTAGGTGCGTGTATTTTGTGCAGAATCGGATAATTTTGCTGTCGCACCTCGCAAGAGGTGTGTGAGTTGAAAT
>JBJEZK010000033.1:0-6427 GCA_051887355.1 Acutalibacteraceae bacterium | reverse complement strand
TGCATTATGAAATCTCACCTCCTAATTTTTGCATAAAAAATGCACCCGAAGGTGCAGTAATCATTAATGTAGTAGCCACTGATAATCTTGTCTACAATCAACTATAAACTCAACATAAACTGTATCATCTTTAATTTGATAAATGAGTAAATATCTGGATGAAACAAGCATTTTGTGATATTTATTTGGAGTTATATATTTATCGTTTATAAACCCGTATCTTGTCGGCATGGTAGATAACGAACGAATACTTTTAATTAGATCTTCTTTTAACTTTTTCGCAGCATTCATATTAATGTTTGCCAAAAAAGCTATATGACTTCCCATTTCCTCTTTTGCTCTGTTCGAAACTATTATTTTATATTGCTGCACTATCATCACGCCCGACATTATCAATTATTTCATCTAAGTAATTTTCCAAATCATCGACATCACATCCCATATTCCCGGATAGTCTGTCTTCATTCACGGCTATAAGCTCCTCACGTAATTTGAGCATTTTTTCTCGCTTTGTGAAAGATGCAATATCCATGACAATCAAATCTCCCTCGCCATTTTTTGTAAGGTAAATCGGTTCTCCTGTGGCCTTACAAAGTGCAGAAATTTCATTGTAATTCTGACGTATATTTGCAGATGGTTTGATAAGCATATCTAACACCTCGTTGTAATATTTTAATTATATTATACTATTTTATTACTATTAAGTCAACCTATGTTCTTAAATTTTCCCCTCCTGAAAATTAAGGGTCGCACTGCCGCTTGAAATAAGAGTATTTATGCCACTTGTAAGCTTTATCGCCCTTAGGTGTGTTCCTGCGCTATAAACCTTTGAATTTATTGTAATTTCCGCTTCGTTTATCAAGTCTGCATATACCGTCATTCGTGAGTTTTGTACTGTATTTGCATCTTCGGTTAAATTAAAAGTAGTTATGTTTTTATTATACTTAAAAGGCTCGCAATCGCAAGAAATAACAATCTTTCCAAGCCTTTGGCTTGAATTATACTCATCAATTTGACATCTACCAACATAATAAAAATCGGGGTCAGACCATGTTTTTATTTTCATTTTTTGTCCATGCAAAAACGAGGAAATATTTATCATTTTAGCTTGCCAATCGGTTATTTTTTCAATGCTCTCAAAAGTAAATTTTAGCGTTCTGTTTTCGTATTTCATCTCACCGAAACACTCTGATAAATCAAGGCTTCCGTCCATGCCCTCAATGCTTACACTATAAGTTTTAGGCGAAGGGAGCCCAATATTTTGTTCTGTCAAAATAATTCCGAAATCTGTATAGCTGCGCTTTGAAACGTTTGTATTCCAAGATGTAAAAATAACTTCATGTAAATTGCTCATCTTCCACGCTCCTTGCTCATTTCTATTCTTGCAAGTTCTCGGTTTATTGGCGGTGTTAATTTTCCGACCAAAACTCCAGTGTTTAAACAAATCTGACGATTTTGAAGTTCGGGAATGTAATATTCAAGAAGCGACAAAATCGAATCAAGTTTTCCGAATATTCCATTATTACTCATTTCCGAAATAGTTTTGACATCACTTACGGAATTAGCGGAATCAAGCGACATATTTAAATCAGTATCAAAATCGGGTACAATTGCTTCCTGCATATCTTTTTTAACACCGTTCATAGCATGTATAAAACCCTCTCCAACGCCTAACGCCATGTTTTTTCCGACCTCTTGCTCAAAGACTTTTGAAGGTGAGTGTATTCCGATCGCTGATTTTATACCGTCTAATATACCTCTTGCAAACTGTTTCACTTTGCTTGTTATCCACCCAATTGAGTTTGAAATACCACTCCAAATTATCATAGTGTAGAGATTAATTCATATAGATACAAAAATATAAAAATTAAATTTTCCATTTAATTTTTACATCATTCTCTGATATTACAATAACGCTAATCAATGAATCAATCGTAAATAGCTTATCTTGAATTTCTATTTCATCCCAGTTATCCATATAGTTTGTAATTTTACAGATGTTGTTCTCTTTAGAATCAGCTGATAAAACTAAGATTTCTTCTTGTAATCTTTGCTTTTCTCTGTCAAGTTCTTCAATTTTGTTATTTATATAATTCATTAGCGTTTTGTTTGAACCTATAATCTTACTTAACAACTCGTCTATTTCGTTATTTACTTTAACGAGTTGCATTTTGTATTGATTTAGTTTAGGGTCAACTAAAGTTTGTTTGTTGCTATGAATTTCTTTAAATTCTTGAAGTTTATTCTTCATTTCATTAAAAATATAATCTTCAATTTCATCAACTGAAAGTTTTTTAGTTACATCACAACATTTGTGTACGGTATATCCCGAGCATTTAAAAATTCTTTTGCTGTTAAGAGGTTGCCCATTTTTACGAAGTCGCATATCTTGATATACACAAAATGCACATGAGCATTTGCTACATTTTACTTTACCTACCAGCCATGATTTTTTACCTTTTTTAGTGCTTAACGGATATGATCTTCTGTTTGCGAACTGCTTCTTTCTGCACTTGAGCCACAAATCAGACGATATTATCCCTTCGTGAGGAGCTAAAACTAATTCTTGATCCGATATATCTGTGAATCGTGTTAGTTTTGTAGATTCATCTTTTTTCTTTGTAAACGTATAACAAGCATTTATTCCGTTAAAATCTTCCGGAATATTTATAACATTTGCTCCCATATCTTTATAAAAGTTGTAAATATCTATATCGGCTTTTACGTAAATTGGGCTGGCTAGTATTTTCATTAAGCTTGATAAGCACCACCTACCACCTTTTTTAGAAGGGATATGAGAATTATTTAAATAATTTAATATATCTCCCAATGTTACGTTTGGTTGTGAGTACATTGAATAGATTAATTTTACTCCTTCGATTTCTTTATCTATTGGTACATATTTCTTTGATTTTCTATCATTTATTTCTATTTTCTCTAAATCAAAGCCGTAGGGTTTTCCTCCGCCCATATAGAAGCCTTTTTTATTTCTTGAATGATAAGTGTCAGTTATACGCTGCTGTATTGTTTCTCTTTCAAGTTGTGCGAATATAATGCAAATATTAAGCATTGCTCGACCCATAGGTGTAGATGTATCAAATTTTTCTGTGCAAGACACAAATTCAACATTGTGTTTTCCAAAAAACTCCATTATATTGGCAAAATCTATAATCGAACGGCTGATTCGGTCTAATTTATAAACAACAACTTTGCTTATTAGCCCATTTTCAATATCTTTGCACATTAACTGAAACTGTTCTCGATTAGTATCTTTACCACTAAACCCATTATCGGCATATACTTTAAATTTTTCACCTTCCTTAATTTCATGTTTGCAAAACTCAATTTGACTTTCAATAGATATACTATCTTTTCTGAATTTTGATTTGCGTGGATATACTGCTATATACATCTTAAAATCCTCCAATATTTTAGATGCATATAAAAACAACAGCCCATCGTATAATTATACCATGAATGATTGCGAATATAAATATTGTATTTTAAATTTTCAAACATATTTTTTAAATATCTCAAATAAATTAGCCTCTATTTCTTTTTTTATATTTTCTCTTTCATCTTTTGAATATATGGGAGTTAAATTTATAACGGTATATTTTTTACCACTAATATACAGAAATGATTTTTCTTCCGTGTACTTTAAATTGTTTGTAGTCATTAGCTAAACTCCTATTCTAATAAATTATAATAATTTTACGATTTCTCAATTCTCTATTGGTTAGATAGAAACACACGAATCTCACGTTTTCCACATTGGAACTGTACTCTGGAACTTAATCTCGACTGTATCAGGAGTATCATTATAGGTTGTTCTTGTCATCGCAAATTACCCACACCACTTTCGCTACGCTCAAATGGTGTCCCCATTCGGGCTGACGCTACGCGCCACAGATAACCTTATATATTGGTAGAATATCGCTCTCTCGATTTGTATATAATATGAATATGAATTTTAAAATATAGAATCAAGGTCATGGCGTACCATATAAAATGCTTGTCCTAATTTAGAACGGAACAACTAACGTAATTGAGAAATTTTGTATTCGATTTTCAATGTGCTGATGGAAGATTTTTTATCAAGGAAAAAATCCCCCTATATATATAGGTTGCGAAAACGGAAAAAGGTGTAAAAAAACATATACAAACTATTCGACTAATTTTTTAAGCTTTTCTTTTGCTGATTTTATGTGCATAATAATAGTCTTTTTTGACATGTTTTCCAGTTTTGCTATTTCTTCTATAGTTAGATGTTGGTAATAATATCTAATGATACACTGCTTTTCTATTGTTAATAAATGGTTAAAATTTTTTCGTAGACAATTTATTACATCTTTTTTTGTACAGTCTGCCTCAAATGATTGACATTTTAGTGCATCAGGTAGATATTTTCCATCATATTTTTCATTTAAAAATTCAATCGACAAACACCTGTCAAATTTTTTATCTTCTCGCTTTACTCGTTCATCATCTTTTTGGCAGAATAAATACACGTCAATATTTACTTCAACTTGAATCTTTTCCTTACCATAAAATATATCCATAATTTTTCCCATAATTTTATTTCCTCCAATATTTTTGTGATTTTTAATTTCATACAAATATCAGATGTTATGGATATCTAGCATAATAATACATAAACTTAAACAAGCTAATGCACCTCTTTTGCTAAATCGACAAACTTTATAAATACTAAATTCGACAATATTGTGAATAAACTACGAAAAATACTTTTTAAAAACTTTTATTTTCTATTATTTTCCAATTTTAGCAAAAGAGATATGGAGATTATTGCAGAAAAAACACGAAATTCATTGATTGATGTTTTTTAGTAAATCAAATATATAGTTTGAACCTCTGGAAATTAAAATTCCTGTTACAATGTTACCTACAAATGGAATTTTAGGTTTTAAATTAAAGTGTAAGGGTATATCCAAATCATAAGAAATAGCAATAACTACTCCTAAAATAATGCTTGTAAGCATTTTCAATGAAAAATTTCCGTCAATTATGAATTGATTTAGATATGTGATAATCCCTTCAACTATTACTGAAAATGAGATTATCCCTATAAATTTATTGTCCATAAATTTTCATCCCTTTAAATTTTAAGGACTTGATTTGGATAAATTGTATCCTCGTCAAGTCCATTTATTTTTTTGATTTCTTTATATTTATTGCCATCACCATAATATTTTTCTGCAATTCCCCACAAGGTTTCTCCGCTGTTTACAGTATGAATTTTATAATTTTCTGTACTTTCTGATGGTATTTTTAAAATTTGTCCGTGATAAATAGTATCGTTTGATAAATTATTAAGTTTCATAATTTCACGATAACGATTTCCATTACCTAAATATTTTTTGGCAATATACCACAAAGTTTCCCCTACATTTACCGTGTAAAACATAATTGAATTAGAGTTGTTTATTTCAGTTTTAAAACCATTTAACCCTTTATTTTTAATGATTTCTGAATAATTTTTGTATGACAAATTCATATCAACACTTCCGTCGATGCCATAGACACTTCCTTTGTCTGAAAACCGCCACATACCGCATGAATACGAGGGTTTATCTACATTCCATTCAGCAATCCATAAATCGTATTTAGGTAACAATTCATCTTTATATAGATAATTTTCAAGCCAATTTTTATTTGTATAAATCATTGCGTAATAACCGTTTTGCTCTAATGTATCGCAAAATGCCTTACATATATCGGTTAAAGTTCGTTTGCCGAGTTTTATCATAGATTTATCCTCTATGTCAAATGCTACGGGATATTCCAATTTATATCTTTTTATATTTTCGATGCAGAAGTTTGCTTCATTTACTGCATCGTCCATACTTATTGCATAACTGTAGTGATACACGCCACAGTAAATACCTTGTTCTTGTGCTTTTTGTATGTTTGTATGAAAATATTTATCAACTTGATTAGGTTCATTTCTTCCGTAACCTTCTCGTATCATTGCAAATTCAATGCCAGCCTCTTTAACTTTTTTCCAATTAATTTCTCTTTGCCATGAACTTACGTCTATTCCTTTAGCCATATTTTTACCTCCAATTTTTAACTTTGCAAATTTATATCGTTTTTTCAGCATCTAAATTTATATCAAATACATCATAAAATAAATCAGGATTACAACAGCTCAAAGGGATATCACCTATGCTGATATCTGACTCTACATGAACGCTATCTTTTGTAATTTTAATATTATATTCCTTTCCTTTAGTCCAAGAATAAGAATTACCTCCGTATGACATACTCCAATAATCAACTTTTGCTTTCATTTGTTTTCACTCCCAGAAAATTTAATCAGCGTAATATAATACAATTTTGATGTTTAGTGATGCTTTTGCCGACATTTTTTGTGTACTTCCGCTTATATAATGTGTCGGTTGTT
>JBJEZK010000032.1:30486-31073 GCA_051887355.1 Acutalibacteraceae bacterium | reverse complement strand
AGCTGAGGATAAAATGGAGGGCTTCAGCACAGAAAATTGGACTTTTACTGAAGATAAAGAGAGAATTAGATATTTCCCTTGTTTAAAAGGCTTTAAATACACTGGAATAGACGAACCAAATCCGATGCCTTACTATCTGGGCGAACGCCTAACTCCTGAGGCTGATTACTTTACTTTCACTCCGCCGAGTAACTTAACCTACGACGGAACTCCCAAAGAAGCTACAGTAACGACAAAAGACGGCATTACAGGAATGGGAGAAATAACGATTAATTATTATGATATATCCGGACCTAAGTTGGATTCTGCTCCGAAAGATGCAGGAACGTACAAAGTTAAAATTAATGTAACTGAGGGCTATAATTATAATGCCGGAACGGATATCACAGCAAACGATTGGACATTTACAGTTTATAGTGCTATACCTAAGGCTAGCGATTTCACATTCGTCAAGCCGGAAAATTTAACCTACGACGGAACAGAAAAGGTGGCTAAAATAACGACAAAAGGCAGCATTACAGGAATGGGAGATATAACCATAAAATATTGCAAAGAAGGAAGCGATAGCTGGACAGATTCTGCTCCGA
>JBJEZK010000032.1:1766-30386 GCA_051887355.1 Acutalibacteraceae bacterium | reverse complement strand
CCATGGATTTCACATTCGTCGAGCCGGAAAATTTAACCTACGACGGAACAGAAAAAGCGGTCACAGTAACTTCAGATAAAGAAGGAATCGGAGCAATAACCATAAAATATTGCAAAGAAGGAAGCGATAGCTGGACAGATTCTGCTCCGACAGACGCGGGAACATACAAAGTGAAAATTAATGTAACTGAGGGCGATAATTATAATGCCGGAACGAATATCACAGCAGACGATTGGACATTTACAATTGATAGGGCTATACCTAAAGCCATGGATTTCACATTCGTCGAGCCGGAAAATTTAACCTACGACGGAACAGAAAAGGTAGCCAAAGTAATGCCTAGCGATGGGATAAAAGATAAAATTGGAGATATAACCGTAAAATATTATGATTCGAAAGGAACTTTATTAACTGCTCCGCCCACAAACGCAGGAACATATACCGTGAAAATTGACATTGAGAAAGGTACCGATTATGTTAACGCCACTGATTTGACCGGTGAAGAGGGCAACGAATGGATATTTACAATTAAGAAGGCAGAACCCACAAATCCGAGAACTCCAAGTGAAGTATCTATAATATACGGAACAAAACTTTCAGATGTAAATTTAAGCGATGGTTGGGAATGGGACGATGGTTCTATTGTTCCTACAATTGAAAACGAAGGATATAAAGTTTTCTATAAAATCGAGGATAATATTAACTATGATTGGTCAAACATAGATGGATATAATCCCGAAACCTATCGCATAGAGAGAAAAATAGCCGTGGAAGTTTCTGTTGATAAATCAACTTGGGGAGAAAAGGTTGAAAACAGTGGATTAATAAACTATGTTGATGAAGATGGCGCTACAAGTGCAGAGGTTACCGATCGTGGCATGATTTGGATAAAGGAAAGTTCAGACGGCACATCTGCGTGGTATGCGATCGACAATTCTAAGGGGATTTTTAAATTGGGATCACGATTCAGTGTAAGATGGCTAAGTAAAGATTCTGACCCTGAAGAATGGGAGAACTACTATAATAATTTAGATGAAGTTCATAAAAACGCAGTAGAATCTAACAGATTATGGATATTCATAGCAGAAATAATTGATCCGGACGGAGTTAAATATACAAATCTGGATTCCGAAGTGCCGTTCTATATAGAGCTGGGGCAAGATTGGGACAAAGACGATATAAATGCTGTATTTATCAGCCAGGGGGCGGATGAAGTTCTCGATACTGAATACGTTGATGATATGGAATGCCCTGAAGGCAGTAAAGAATTTGCGAAGCTCACACTGAAACATTTTTCGCCATACGCTGTTTATGATCGTTTAGAAAATCAAGAAACTCTCTCAAGTGATATTGAGAATAAAGATGATCTTAAATATAATTTTTATCTTGAAGATGAAGATAAAGGTTTGCCGGCGCTGGTTAATTGGTTTACAACGGGAGACACAAACACTTTAATAATTGTAGCGGGACTGGCAGTATTAGTGATCGCCTCCGGCGTTGTGATATTGCTTCTTAAAAAGAAACGCAAAATATAAAATATAAAATATATTTATAGCGAAAACCTCAGGAATTAATCCTGAGGTCTATTTTTGCTCATTTTATATTTTAATTTCAAATATTTATGTAAAGTTCGAAATCTTAAATAATGCAACT
The DNA here is from genome assembly GCA_051887355.1 of Acutalibacteraceae bacterium. GTDB lineage: Bacteria > Bacillota > Clostridia > Oscillospirales > Acutalibacteraceae > UMGS1491. The sequence goes on along the minus strand of JBJEZK010000032.1, from coordinate 28,733 downwards.
ATTTTAAATAAGTTGTTTGTCAAAGCAGATATTGATTGAAAATGAAAATCTGCATCAATTATCAGAGAGTTTAAAAATCGAAGACCAAATATTTATCAGTTGCATAGCCGAATGGCATAAAGACGCAGTGTTGGAAAGTAATAAAATATATTAAAGAAAGTCAGGATATCAATTCATCCCGGCTTTCTATATACAAAAAATCGATCATTATGTAATCGACTAGCTTCAATAATGGTGCGGATAACAGGAGTTGAACCTGCAAGAACTTGCGTTCACATGGACCTGAACCATGCGCGTCTGCCAATTCCGCCATATCCGCATAAATTTGGAGCTGAACCTTCCACAAAACATTTTATCATAAGTTTTATAAAAGATCAACTCCATAAAATTAATTTTTTAAATTTAATGTGTATTTGGACATTTGTTTATCTTTGTTTGTATCAGACAATGTAAAGCCATTATTCTGTGCTACTTTTATAGAACTTATATTCTCGTCAAATATCCACAAAGATAATTTTTCATAATTGTAAACGTTAGCTGATTTCAGATATTTTAGGAATTCTACCAAAATTTTCAAGGAATTAGTGGCAACTTTTTTGTTAGCTTTACTTTGATCTGTTATGTATCCTATGGTTATTTCCTTTGAATCTGTTAAACTACTTGTGGAAATTATTCCGGCGGGTTCGTTGTTTAAAAAAGTTAGGAAAAAGTATAGATCGGGGGGAGATTTTTTCCACATTTCGTTCATGTAAGAATTGTAATAATTTTCTGCTTGGCGCTCATCTTTCATTTTTTTATTTTGAAAATACAGTTTTGTATATTCTTTGTCGCCATACACAACTAAATCTTTGTAAAAATTCAGATTTTCGGAAGTATTTGTAGCCGGAACAAGCCGGTATGTATTATCGTTATTTTTTAAAGTCAATTTGTTCTCTAGCTCATCTTTACTTATGTTCAGTACTTCCGACAAACTTTGAAAACTATTTTCGTAGTCTTGACTGCTATAGGTTTGTTCGGAAGCATTTGTAGTTGGATTATTGGTGATGGAACTACATCCAATTAATAAGCCGCTTGAAAGAATGGATAAAGCGAATACTAAAATTTTCTTTTTATGTTTCACCATGTTATATTATTCTCCTTTACATACAAATTATATATATAATTATATCATATTTTAATTATAATTACAAATCGATTTATAAATTTTCAAAAATCAAATATATTTTGTATAATTAAATATAGAAGTGTTTTTGAAAGGTCGAAAAAAATTAAATGATAAATATTGATGTATGTAAGAGTAAAATAATTATTGGAGCAAGCATAGCTAACAATCTGGCAAAAATTGTTTTAGATTGTCACAAGCCTTGTAAAATATTTATAATAAGTGATTCTAATATTGCCGATATTTACTTGAGAAATTTGAAATCTCAATTGCAAGAAGCGGGGTTTCAAATTTATTGTTGCATAGTTCCTCCGGGAGAGTGTTCAAAGACTTTAGATACTATAAATTTTATTTACAAAAAGTTATCATCTGATTTAATATCCAAAAATGATATTATTGTGTCGCTTGGAGGAGGAGTGATTTCGGATATTTCGGGGTTTGTGGCTTCCACTTACAAAAGAGGGGTGGAATTAATCAATATTCCGACGTCTTTTCTTGCGATGATAGACGCATCTATAGGCGGAAAAAATGCTGTTAATTTAGAATATGGTAAAAATTTGGTTGGTAGTTTTTATTTTCCCGGTTTGGTTTTAATAGATTACAATTTTTTAAACACTCTTCCCCAAAAAGAGCTTCATTCAGGTATTTCCGAAGCTATAAAATGCGGAGCTATCTTTGATGCACAGCTTTTTGAAATTCTCGAAAAAGAAAATTTTGCAGATAATATTGAGTCTATTATTTACAGAAGTATTTCAGTAAAGAAAAAATTGGTTGAAAAAGATAAGTTTGATTCCAATGTACGTATGCTTCTAAATTTTGGTCATACAATCGGACATGCTATCGAAAATTTATACGGATATAAAAATATTTCCCATGGTGAGGCTGTGTCAATCGGAATGAATGAAGTAACGAAAATTTCAGAAAAATTAGGTCTTAGCGCCGGGAATGTTTCTGAAAGATTGCAAAATATATGTGAAAAATTTTCTTTGCCGGTTAAAAGCCAATTTCCGATAGAAAAACTTTCCAAAGCCATTTTGCAGGATAAAAAAATTTCCGGAGAATACATAAATCTGGTTCTTTTAAAAGAAATAGGCAAGAGCTTTATTTTTAAAATTTCAAATGATAGGATAAATAATTTTTTAGAAGGGAGAGAAATTTAAATTTGAGAATAGCGAAAATTTATTCACAAAATTTAGAGGGCGAAGTTGAAATTCTTCCGTCAAAAAGTTATCTGCACCGAGCTATTATATGTGCATCGTTATCCGGAAAATTAAGTAGAATTTACCCTGTGGTATACTCGGATGATGTTTTAGCTACGATTAACGCCATGAGAACTTTAGGTGCTACCATTGACACTTTTGAAAATCACATCATAATCAGAAAATTTATTCCCGTAAATAAAAATGTAGAAATTGACTGTTTTGATTCCGGGTCTACTTTAAGATTTTTAATACCCCTGGTAGCGACGCTTGGAATAAAAACTAAATTTATTCTGGGGAAATCACTTTCAGAGCGCCCGATTGAGCCTTATTTGAAAGCTCTCTCGTATAACGGATTAAAATTTAAATTTAGCGGTAGTTCGGAATTACTTGTTAGCGGAAAACTTGTTTCCGGAGAGTTTTTTGTGTCGGGAGGAATAAGTTCGCAATTTGTTTCAGGACTTATGATGGCACTTCCTCTGCTGAAAGGGGACAGCAAAATAATTTTAACCTCCGAATTGGAATCCTGTAACTATGTAAATATGACTGTGTACACTATGGAAAAATTTGGTGTAAACGTAAAAAAAATTACTGAGGGGTATTTGATACCTTCACTTCAAAAGTATATGCCATGTAATTTTTTTGTGGAAGGAGATTGGTCGCAGGCTGCATTTTTCTTAGTTGCTGCAGCTGTTGGAGGCAAGATAATTTTAAAAAATTTAAATAATAATTCTATTCAGGGAGATAAAATTATTGCGGATATTCTTTCTGAAATGGGGGCAAATATAAGTTATTTTGAAGATGATATGATAGTATCGAGCGACCATCTGAAGGGAATAACTATAGATGCAAAAAATATCCCCGATCTTGTTCCTGTGATATGCGTGGCCGCAATCTTTTCTGAAGGAATAACAAAAATACATAATGTCAAAAGACTTAAATTTAAAGAATGTGATAGGCTGAATGCTATTTGCGAGGAATTAAAAAAGCTGGGTGCGAATATAACCTCTGACGACAATTGTATTATTATCCGAGGTGGGAAAAAATTACATCCCGGGAGTGTTTGGAGTCATAACGACCATCGAATTTTGATGTCGCTTGTCGTGGCAGCAAATCAAATTCAGGGAGTTACCGAAATTTCAGATATAGATTGCGTAAAAAAATCATATCCTGATTTTTTTAGAATTTTTAGACATTTAGGGGGACTGGCGAATGTCATCGACATGGGGAAATAATATTAAAATCTCAATATTTGGAGAAAGCCACGGAGAAGCTATCGGAGTGGTTTTGGAAGGTGTTACGCCGGGTCATAAAATTGATTATGATGATATAAATTGTCAGCTACGCAGGCGCCAAGCTAAAGGAAACGGATTAACAACTTCCAGAAGAGAACCAGACAATTTTAAAATATTGTCCGGAGTTTTAAACGACTATACGACAGGTTCGCCTATTTGTGCGATATTTCATAATAGCGATATCAATTCTTCTGAATATAAAAATTTGGTTTTAAGACCCGGCCACGCAGACTATACTGCTCACATTCGGTACAAAGGGTTTGAAGATTATCGAGGCGGAGGGCATTTTTCGGGTAGGCTCACTTGTCCGTTGGTATTTGCCGGCTCAATTTGCAGACAAATCCTCTTGAAAAAGGGCATAGTGATTGGCTCTCATATAAGTTCTGTAGGTAAAATAGTCGACACAAAATTTGACCCCGTGAAAGTTTCTGAAATTGATCTTGAAAATTTGTCGCACAGTGAATTTCCTTTAATAGACATGGAGTTAAAACCTGTTATAGAAAGTAAAATTTTAGATATTAAATCTCAGGGAGATAGTCTTGGAGGCACTGTCGAGTGTGCTGTACTCGGAGTTCCGGAGGGAATGGGCAACCCGATTTTTGATAACATAGAAAGTAAAATTTCATCTATAATTTTTGGAATTCCCGCGGTAAAAGGCATAGAATTTGGGAAAGGTTTTGAGTCTTCTGAAATTTTGGGAAGCGAGAATAATGATAATTATGTTTTGAAAAATGGTAAAATATGCACTGAAACTAATAATCATGGCGGTATTTTAGGTGGGATAAGTTCCGGAATGCCGATAATTTTTAAAGTAGCATTTAAACCTACTCCCTCTATTGCCAAAAAACAAATTACCGTTGATTTAAAAGATAGTTCTTCAAAAAAATTGGAATTGTCCGGAAGGCATGACCCTTGCATAGTTATGCGTGCTGCTCCTGTGGTGGAAGCCGCAGCTGCTATAGCTGTTTTAGATATTGTTATCAAGGAAGTATGAAATTATGAAAAGTGAAATTTTAAAAAAAATAGATAAAAATAATTCTGATTACAAATTTAACTCCATAGAAGAGCAATTTAATTTACCCAAAGAAAAAATTCATGTAATTGCCGGCCCATGTGCGGTTGAAAGCGAAAAATCTATTAATACAATTGCTGAATATTTATCAAAATCAGATGTGAAATTTTTAAGAGGCGGAGCTTACAAGCCAAGAACATCGCCATATGATTTTCAGGGGCTCAAAGAAGACGGTTTAAAAATTTTAAAAGAAGCTGCCGATAAAAATAATCTATTGGTTGTGAGTGAAGTTGTGGATCCACGACATATCGAAATGATGACCAAATATGTTAATGTTTTGCAGATAGGCTCCAGAAATATGCATAATTTTGAACTTTTAAAGGAAGCGGGAAGATCAAATTGCCCTGTCCTTTTAAAAAGGGGAATGAGTGCAACCATCGAAGAATTCGAATTAGCGGCGGAGTATTTGGCGAGCGAGGGAAACAGAAATATAATAATGTGCGAAAGAGGAATAAGAACTTTTGAGCGTGCGACACGTAACACTTTAGATTTATCATGTGTAGCTATTTTGAAATCTGAAACGCAGCTCCCTGTTGTTGTGGACTTGAGCCATTCTTTGGGTCGCAAAGACATTATTATTCCTTTAGCAAAGGCATCTGTTGCAGCGGGTGCTGATGGGATAATGGTGGAGGTTCATAATCTGCCTGCCGAAGCATTGAGCGATGGTTTTCAACAGCTGAATTTTGATGAATTTTTCCAATTGATGCATGCTCTTAAAGGAGAACGATTTTTATGAGTGATTTAAAAAATTTGAGGGAAAAAATAGATTTTATAGATGATGAAATACTAAATTTGCTGGTTGAAAGATTTAAAATTATTAAGTCTGTGTCAAATTTAAAAAGAGCAAATAATATCGAAGTGGTTCAAAAGTCCCGAATAGATGAAATTATACAAAAAGTTCGAAATAAAGCTTCAAAAAATAAAATAGCTCCGATAATATTTGAAAAGATTTATTCAAATATTATTGAATTAGCTTGCGATATGGAACAAAAAATTATCGAAAAAACAGAATAGGCGTGATTTAATGGAATATGGGCTGGCAGGGAAGAACTTATCTCATAGTTTTTCGGAATTTATTCATAAAGAATTTAATCTTTATGATTACAGACTTTATAATTTGTCTGAAGATGAATTTGACAAAATATTAAAATTAAAAAAATTTAAGGGGTTGAATATTACAATACCATACAAAAAAGATGTGATTGAATATTGTGATGTTCTTGATGATACGGTAAAAAAAATAGGCAGCGCAAATACAGTCGTGGCAAAAGATAATTGTTTAAAAGCTTATAATACCGATTACTATGGGCTTAAATATGCCTTAGATCGGGCAAATGTTTCTTTAAAAAATAAAAAAGTTATGGTACTTGGCAGCGGAGGAACTTCGCTTACTGCTCAGGCGTTGGTTGAAGATTCGGGTGCAAAAGATATTATTGTAGTTTCCAGGTCGTCAGATAAAAAAATTAACTATGACAATATTTATGACTATAATTATGTAGATGTAATTATAAATACCACTCCGGTAGGTATGTACCCCAACAATTTGGATGTGCTCATAGATATTGGGAAATTTAAAAATCTAAGCGCTGTTGTCGATGTAATATATAATCCTTTAAATTCTAAATTATTAATGAAGTCAAAAGAATATGGAATTCCTATTGTAAGCGGATTGCCAATGCTTGTTGCTCAGGCAAAAGCTTCAGCTGAAATTTTTTCCGGTCAAAAAATAAGTGATTCATACATTGAAAAGATTATAAAAAAATTGTGCTTTAAAATTTTTAATATTGTTCTTATTGGTATGCCCGGGTGCGGAAAAACAACTTTATCTGAAATCCTTTCTAAAAAGCTTTTAAAAAAATTTATAGATACTGACGAAAAAATTCAAGAATATCTCGGAGAAAAAGTAAGTGAGATATTTAAAAATTATGGGGAAAAAATGTTCAGAAAACTGGAAAGCACAATAATAGAAAAATATGGAAAAGAAAGCAATTTGATTTTATCTACGGGCGGAGGAGCTGTGATTGACAAGGAAAATTACTACTCTTTAAAACAAAATTCAAGGATTTATTGGATAAAAAGAGATTTGAATAAATTAGAAACCAAAAATCGTCCTCTATCAAAGAACTTAGACCAATTAAAAAAATTATACGAAGAAAGAAAGCCAATGTATAAAAAATTTAGCGATAAGATTATTTATAATAGTGATACAATCGACAATGCAGTTCAAAATATTTTGGAGGATTTTTATGAAAATATTGGTTGTTAATGGCCCAAACATTAATATGCTCGGAATTAGAGAAAAAAATTATTACGGAGAAATTTTTTATGATGATCTTGTGAATTCCCTTAAAAAATTTGCCGAGAAAAATAATATAGAATTAGATTTTTATCAATCTAACCATGAAGGCTGTATTGTGGATAAGATTCAAGAAGCCTACTACAAAAAAATTGACGGAATTGTGATAAATCCCGCAGCTTACACACATACAAGCATTGCGATTTTAGATGCACTCAAAGCTGTTTCCATACCAACTGTTGAAGTTCATATTTCAGACATAAATAATCGAGAAGAATTTCGAAAAAAATCTTTCGTAAGCCGGGCTTGCGAAAAAGTAATAATAGGAAAAGGTGTGGCAGGGTACGAAGAAGCGATAATCTTTTTAAAGAACCGTTGTCTAAATCTCAGAGAGCGCTTTTAATGTTAAAAATATGCTTTGCCAGACAAAAAAGACACAATAAAAAATTAAAAAAACACACCACTCGAAATTTTGGGTGTGTTTTTGTTTTAAAATTTCCCGCCGCCGCCACCATGGGAGGTTCCCGATGAACTTTGGTGAGTGCTGCTACCGGAGTTTTCTTTTTTAGGCTTGGCACTTCGAGTTATTTTGCTGAATATAAACATTTCATTGCTTTTCGTAATGTTTAAGCTGTTTTCATCGACATAATCAGCTGCGTGAGATTTATTTTTTACCGTTTTCAATTGAGATTTCATTATACCGCCTACAACGAACCCGATCACTACTCCGATAGCGATGGAAATTATAATTTCAAGTGCGATTGTAGAGGCTTTTTTCGGTAGATTTTTTTTAGTGTATGGCGTTCCTGATTTAGCTTGAACGATGAATTTATCGCATAAATCTGCATATGTTTCAAATGCTTTAGAATACTGTTCTTTTTTTAGATATGGTTTTATTTCATTTCCGATGTATTCAATTCCATCATCGGTAAAGGCTGTTATCCCGAATCCACACGTTGAAATATACCAGTCGTGTTCTTCCATGTTAATAAGAAGGAGAATGCCGTCTTTGTTTTCACCAATGCCGTAATTGTTGTAATCATAAAAATCATCGGCGTATTCGTAGGTAGTTTTGCCCTCAAGAGTGTTTGTAGTCAAAACTATTACGTCGCATTGTTGGCTTTTACTTACGGAATTAAGTTTTTCTACGAGCGAAGAATTTTCGGAGTCATTTAAAATCGAAGCATTGTCTATCAGCCTGGGAGGATGATATTCTTGCGCTTTTACAAAAGGTATTCCCACAAATATTAATATTAATATTAATAAAACTATCCATGGTATGGTTTTCTTCTTTGTCATTTTCGATTCCTCCCTTTTAAAGTAAATTGATAAGCAATATCAGTAAGTAAATTATTATGCTTCCGATGCCGGAAACTGCTCCGACCAGCCACCAATATTTAGATTTGTCCATAGGAAGATCTCCTACAAATTTTCCTGTTTGTCCATTCATGGCAAACGTGTATTTTTTTCCGTTCCACGACGTATTTAATATCCAAACGGGGTATAAAGCGTACTTTGTTTCTCCGTTTGTTAAACTTATGCTGCTGCTTTCCGGCACTACAGTTGAAAAACCTTTTACAGTTGATGCAAAAGTATCCTCTGTGCTTCGTTTTACTCGTTCGTTGGCTTTGTCTATACTTTGTTCAGCTGATACGTCATATCGGTCAGCCATATATCCTGCCAAATATGCTGTTTGAAAATCCGTTGAATCTGCAAAATTAAAAGGTTCGATAGATTCCATTAATTTATCATCCATTTTAGAAGAACCATCTACAGGTAAATTCGAAAATCTTAAATTTCCTTCACGGAGAACCGAATAAAAATTTGTTTGGGTGTAAATATAATTTTCATCGCTCCATGAGTGAACCCTTGTAGCACGGTATCTTATAGTAGCGTCTGCTTTTGCACCGAATAACCAAAACGGAACATAAATTCCTTTTATTTCATCTATGTGGTTTTCGTCTTTGAATATTTTTGGTAGTAAAAATTTCCCACTTAAGTGTTTTAAAAGACCATCTTTTGCAGCCTTTTTATCAAGTTTAAAAGGGATTATATAATCAGGCTTTAAATCTCCGTAAAAATTATCCATAATTACCACGGGATTATCGCAAAAAGGGCACTTGGTAGATGCTGTGGTTTCATCGCCGATTATCTCGCCTCCGCAAGATTTACAGATATAAACTTTTATTCCGTCCAGTTCTTTTTTATCCCATGCAGAATTTGATTTAACAGACCACTCCAATTTGTCGGGCTTTTTATTCTTCAATTCTTCATCGTATTTTTTTAGTGCTTCCATTTCGAATTCACTGTCGCAATATGGACATTTCATTTTTTGAATGGAGCTGTCAAAAGCGATTGCTCCGCTACAGCACGGGCACTTGTATTCATTTAAAGTATCAGACATCGGAAACACCTCTTTTTATTTTATAATAAATTTTTTCCGCAGTTCGGGCAGAATTTCGGTAGTGGTCTTCCTTCAAATGGCTTCCAACCGCAGTGCGGGCATTTTGCAACCGAAGATGAAAGCTTAGGTTTTCCACAATTTTCACAAAATTTTCCAACATTTTCTAATCCGCACTCGCATCTCCAAGAAGATTCTGTAACAGGACGAGATTTTCCGCAGTTCGAACAAAATTTTCCGCTCGATTTGCTTCCGCAAGAGCAATTCCAGAAATTTTCCGATGAGGAAGATTCTTTTTGTTGGTTCATAGCAAATAAGTTATTTGCGTTTATTCCGCCGGCATTTTGTGCCATCCCCATGCCAAAAAATCCTGTCATCGCACCATTTTGGTTCGAAGCAGCAGCTTTCATAGCGTCAGCCTGAGCACCTGCCAAAGTTGCGGCTGCCATACTTGGGTTTTGCAAAATAGCATTTTTTTGAGCTTGCTTTATCAGTTCGGAGTCTTCGTTCGGCAAAGTGATAGGATTCATAGCAATTGAAACGATTGCTATGCCACGTAGTTCAGTCCATTTTTTTGTTAACACTTCATTCATTGCACTTGCAAGTTCTTCGGCATGACCGGGTAACGCACTTGGCCTTACGCCAAGCTCCGAAATTTGTGCAAACGCCGGCTGAAGAGCACTGATGAATTCAGTTTTTAGCTGGCTGTCTATTTCTTCTCTGGTGTATTCTTTCTCAACATTTCCGCAGACGTTTGTGTAAAACAAAAGAGGATTTACAATTTTATACGAATATATCCCCGAACATCTAACAGAAACGTCTATATCCAAACCTATATTTTTGTCAACTATTCGGAAAGGAATAGGGTTGGGCGTCCCGAATTTATTGTCAACGAGCTCTTTGGTATTGAAATAATATACTCTCTGGTCTTTCCCTGTATCTCCACCGTAAGTGAATCTTTTTCCTATTGTTTTAAAAGTATCGAGAATGGATTTGCTCAGTTTTCCGTTAAAAACGCTGGGCTCGCTGGATTTATCATAGGTAAATTCACCCGGTTCTGCGCATACTTCCACTATTTTTCCTTGTTCCACAATCATCATACATTGGCCGTCTGCGACAGCGATTCCGGATCCGCTTGAAATGATGTTATCGTGTCCTTTTGTATTGGAGGATCTTCCTCCGATGCGCTTTTGCCCTCTTGTTACCATTGTGTTTTTGTCCATGGCTTCACAGTAAAAGAACTCTTTCCATTGATCTGCCAAAGTGCCTCCGACGGCACCCAATCCTGCTTTAATTAATCCCATAAAAAACTCTCCTTCCAAAAATAATATTATTCTAAAAATACATACTTAAAACTTTTGAAGTTTTATTAAAGGTTTTCAAACTCATTAATAAAACTTCTTTTTTATTGTTATTTAATCTCAATTTTTCTGATAATTCCTTCTGCTTCCTCACTATCCTTAGTTTTCACATAAATATATTGTTCCGGCACTTTTTAAATTACGACCGAGTATTTGGTACTTATTGTTTTTTTACATACTGTAAGCGCTTTCTAAAGTGAATTTTATAATTTATAGGGAATCTTATTGATTAATTTTTATTTCAATTGTATTAAATATTTCTCTCATTTCATCGGAGTTAAAAACTTCCTCGGCATCTTCTTTTTTAAAGCCTTCTTTTGTAGAATAAATATGAAAATTAGCATAGTATTTATCGTTGATCGGCATGCAAACTTCATATCGATTGTATGGAGCATAATAGTACGAAATTCCTGAAATTTTATTAAATGTTACCTCAGTATAATCCTCATAATTTTCGTTAGATGATTTTTTTTCTTTTACTTTATTAAAATCTTCATCCGAATATATATTTAATATATCAACTGCAATTTTGTATTTGTCGAATATCCATATGGCATTTTCTGCAGTCGTGCGTAGATCTTTGGAATCGGTTGAATAAGTGCATTCCAATTCTTCCGGATATTTAAATGAGATGCTTGTATGAGTTTCTTCATCTTCGTAATTTGTGGTTTTTAATTTTTTTCCGCATCCTGCAAGCAGTACCAATCCTACTGTTATTGCTGAGATTAATTTTACGTTTTTAAAAAACTTTTTCATAATTAAAATTCCTCCTTAATTTTATTTTATGTATTCCAATACAGTATACTCTTTTTATAAAAATTATGCAATATACACTAACTTAAAATTTTATTAATTGTTATTTTGTTATTTAATTCCAAAATAATTACTTTTGAATAAAACGCATAAGCTTGCCGATAATATATAGGAAATTTTATATGGGGGAGAATGCTGAGTGAAATTTTTGTATAAAGACAAAAATTTAAAAGAGGAGGATCACTTTAATAACTCAAATTTTAAAAATTTGTCAAGCTCAATTGAACATACGTGTATGAAAACTTGTGTTGAAAATACTTTTTTAAATAATTTAAAATTAAAAAAGCACACGCCTTATAAATAAAGGAGTGTACTTTTTTGTAAGTAGACCGATAAGCCGAATTCTGTCGAGAGTAATCATCTATCTTGGCCAAGTGTTGCCACACTGGCTCAGTGCCACCTTTTTTGCGCCGAGCAAGCGCATTTTTTACCAAACAGGTGTTGCTCCGACTAGGGTTTACATGGCCACACAGTCTCCTGTGTGCCGGTGAGCTCTTACCTCGCCATTTCATCCTTACCCGAATAAAACTCGGGCGGTATATTTCTGTTGCACTTTCCCTAAGGTCGCCCTTGGCGGTCGTTAACCGTTAGCCTGCTCTGTGGAGCTCGGACTTTCCTCATGAAGTTCTACACTTCACGCGATTACTTAGTCTACTTAATTTTTATTATACCACACTTACAAGATTTTTCAATCTTACTCCTGCGATAAATTAGGGGTTAATATTAAATTTTTCCTTTAATTATTTTATACAAATCAATGTACATATTAAGCCCGGATAATCCTATGCCTAGAGCACCTCCGGTTAGTGAAGCCGCAAATTTTGTTATATCTTTTGCTTTGGTGAATATATTTTTTATAGTGCTTTTTGATTTTTTATTATTGTTATCGAAAAGTTGTTGTATATCGGATTTACAATTCATTAAATCTTGATGAAGTTCTGTATATTTATCATCAAAATTGTAAGAGTTCAGTTCATTAATAAGTTTTTGTTCTTTAATCGTGTTTGCGTTATAAGCTAGAAGTCTTGATACGTTGTCTTTTATAGCATCTAAATTAATGGGTATATCTTCTGATAGACTTTTTAATACGTCGTCGTATTTTGAGTTTTGTGTAACGTAAGCAATAGATTTGCGTATATTTTCGTAGGCAATATGCATTAAATTTGATAACACCAGTATTTGAGCATTGTATTTAACTTGGAATTTTGTCGATCGTATTTCTAAATCAGCGTCTTTTATCTTTTTAAATAAAACGTTAATTTTGTTCTTTAGGCTTGTTATTTTTTCTTTAGATTCGGAAACCTTATTAGTATTTTTGGTTATACCACTTATTAATTGATTCAATACATCTATTGAATTTTCCAAAGATTCCTTCTGTTCTTTAATATGTTTACGAAGAGACTGGTAAGTGGCATAAGATTTTGAATTTGTCTTACCTTTCAAGTCGTTTAAATCCTTAAATTTATGCTGTATTTTATAGTAATTATTGTATGCTATCTGTGCGTTGTTTAAAAAATTGCTAACAGTATTCGCATAAAGAAGCTTATCTGATAAATCACCCAAGCCTTTAATTTCTTTCTTTTCTAAACAGAAGTCTGTTGGAATGTTTTCTAATTTATCTTTCAAGTCTTCTGTTTTTTTCACATCTTTCATACAATTTGCATTATCTGATACCTTGCAATTCGTATCCTTAGGAACCAACACCGAAAACTCTTCCGAAAAGGGAGCCTCGAAATTAGATGGCGAAGAATTTTTCTGAACATTTAATTTAAATTTTAAATCAGTTAATTTTTTTGCTATTTCGTTAAAATAGACGTAGTGTTCGTTCAGCTTGTCATTTTTTGTTCTTTCTTTTGCGAACAATCCTTTAACCCCTAAAGTCGAAAGTGAAGGGGAAGAGACATTGTTATCGTTTTTGTTGCTTGTGCCAATTGATTTCGCTAGTGAGTCTAGATAATTTATAATTTTTTCTAGTATTTTGGTTATTTTATCGCTATTTTTACATCCTTGGAAATAATAGTTAAAAAAAACTATTTTATACAGATCTTTTAGTTTTTTTGAATTATCGTTATACTCCTTGCTTAATTTATCTAAATTTTTAACTATAGTTGAGTTAAACCGGAAAAAGCTCAAAGTTCCCGGAGCATACTTATCCAAATCTTTCTTAAGAGTATCGTGTGTTTCTTTGCACATTTCCAAAATATCCGAGGGTACGGATATGTCAGTGGACTTAATTTCACAAAAAGTTAGTTGTTTATCTTTATTCACAAAACTCACACTCCTCAATAATTATTTTTGCCTAAAAAATAATTTTTATGGAGTATATTTTATCATATTTCTCTAAATTGTCAACACTTTTTATTTTTTCTGCACTATATCCAATTTAATATTTTTTATTTTTTGTAAGTAAGCCCCAAAATTCCATGACTTAAATTTTAATCCTTCGCAGATGTCGTTCATAGGGATTAACACGAAAGATCTTTCTAACATGCGGGGGTGAGGAAGAACAAGTTCTTCAGAGTGTATTATTGTGTCCTCGTACAACAAAATATCAATGTCTATAGTTCTTGCACAAAAGCGGTGTTTTCTAACTCTTCCGAGTGCAGATTCAATCCCTAAGCAGGCTCCCATTAACATTTTCGGACTTAATTCCGTCGAAATCATGGCACAGCAGTTTATATATTTGTTTTGTTTTTCTGTGGTACCAAATGGTTCGGTTTCGTAAAAATTCGAAACTTTAAGTACAGAAGTTTTTTCAAGATTATCCAGTGCACGAAGAGCGCTTCTTAAATTATTTATACGTTCTCCTAAATTGCTTCCAAGTGACAGAATAGCTTCATTCAAGTAAAATTTACCTCTTTTCTTTGCGGTTTCTGGTGACCTCTATACCCACATATTCAAAATCTTCCTTGATGGGTGCTTCGGGTTTTTTTAAAAGTAAATTTATTTTTTCAATTTCATTGTATTCCGTTAGCAATGAGTCGCATAGTGTTTCTGCACATTTTTCTAAAAGGTTATAGGATTTTTTTGTAAAAATTTCTTTTATTTTTCGCATAATCACTGAGTAACTCAGTGTTTCTTCAATCATATCGCTGGAGTATCCCGGAGTTTTTATAGTGGTTATTTCAGCATCAATATAAAAATTTTGTCCGTTTATTTTTTCGTGGAGATGCACTCCGTGATACGCAAATATCTTAAAATTTTTTATAATTATTTTATTCATTGATGTAGTTTCCTTTTAATATTCCATCTGTAACTTTAGTGGCTTGCACCGCAGCCTCGACATCATGCACTCTTATTATATTTGCACCTTGATTTATGCAGAGCGTATTGGCGGCTATGGTTCCGAAAAGTCTTTTTTCAGGAATGGGGTTACCGCAATGCACGCCGATAATTCTTTTTCTGGATAATCCCACCAAAATAGCATTGTTATCGAGCCTTAAATTTCGTAGATTTCGTATTATATACGCATCTTGATTCTGGTTTTTTGAAAATCCTATTCCGGGATCAAAACATATGTAATCATTTTCCAGACCGATTTTTAAACACTCATCCAATTTCTTCTCAAATAATTTTTTGATATTGACATTATTTTCGTTATGCGTGATTATAAGTGCACATTTGTGCTCTTTTGCCAGTTCAATCATTTCGGCGTCGGTTGTTCCGGAAACATCGTTAATAATTTCTGCGCCGAGAGGAATGCATTTTGAGATTACTTCGGGATAAAAAGTATCTATGGATATCGGAATTTTTATTTTTCCTTTCAGATTTAAAAGAACTTCTTCCAATCTTTCAAATTCTTCTTCAGGCGAAATTTTTGTAAATCCGGGGCGAGTCGATTGCCCGCCGATATCTAGCATGTCGGCGCCTTTATCTTGAATTTCAAGTGCTTTTTTTACAGCGTAGTCAACAGAATTATATTTTCCGCCATCTGAAAATGAATCCGGAGTAACATTTAGAATTCCCATTACCAAAGTTTTTTCCGAAAGATTAAATGATTTGGTTTTTGTTTTGAATATCATAGATTTTTATCACCTTTTAAGAATAAATAAGTTTTAAAGTTAAGACATTTTGAATTTTGTTTTCGGAGTACTGAACTTTAGATGTACTGAGTTTTTTATCGCTTGGAAGAGATTTGTTGGCTATTTTTATACATTTAAAAAATTCATAAGGGCTTTTGTTAATAAGGCTATCTTTAATTGAACTAAAATTTGATTGTATCATTATATGAATTCTCTCTTGTTTATCTGAGGCCAGTTTAATAAGTGCACTAACAATTCTTTTTTCAGCTTTTTCGTCCAATGAACTTATTTTTACTGAATTTTTTTCCAAATAATTTTCTTCCATATGGGTACATTCCGGCAAGTAGAAATTTGAACGATCGGTCCGTTGGGAACTTTCTGTTACTTTTAAAATTTTGTTTACTTTATGGGTTTTTTTAATCAGTTCATCGGATAAATTTAAGTAATCGTATCTTTGCAAAAACCCGGCTCCATCCCAGGTGGTATCAACGTGGTACCAGTTGCCGTTTACTTTTACAATGTTCCACATGTGAGGCTCTGTATTTCGTGCGCCGGTTATCGTGTAGCACTTTACTCCGCAGTTTGTCAGTAAAAGTTGCATGGCTTTTGAAATTCCTTCACATACAGCTTTGCCTTCTATCAGACATCCATATGACGTATAGATTTTAGAGTTGGAGGTATTTTTTTCATAGGTGCAGTGGTCAATTATATAGTCATGAATATATAATTCTTTTTCATAATCGGAGCTTTTTTTAGCGGCTTCTTTAGCTATTTCTGAAACTTTTGATTTTAATTTTTTAGCAGCGTCTTGTTGTTCCTCTTTTTTTAGGATGGAATTTAATTTTACAACAGTAGAATTTCCGGTGTGATTATAGCTAAACGAGTTGGATATCCAAAATATTTCCGGAAAATCAAACTGAATGGCATATAGTATTTGTTTTATTTGTGCAGCAGATAAATTACAGTTTGGAATGGTCACAGGTGAGATAACATAAAGATTGGAATTTTTATATTTTTCATTAGTAATTAAATCTACGTTTTTCTTTATTAAACGGTAACATCTTTTTTCAGAGTCAGTAGAAAGACTATTGTATCCTACTGAAGAACTTGTTGTAGTTATTGAATTTTCGTTATTTGAAATGGTTTCTTCAAAAGATACTAAGTTATACATATTTTCATCACCCTGATTTTGATTGGTGCTTGATAGTAGATTTGTAATAAAATTAAAATTTATAAATTCGGGGTAGACTAATTTGATGCAATAACACCCTAAAGTGAGCATCATCATAAATAAAATTAAAAATATAAAAACAATATATCTTTTTTTCATGTTACCACACATCCTTTAAAATAGTAATTTATTTTTCTTTGCAATCATGTTTTTTGTATTTAAAAAAAGCAAATCGATTTATAACCATAGCAACGAAAACGCCTAAAAGTGTATCAGCTACCCTTTGTATAACGTAGGTAAGTGTGCTGCTGGTACTGTCACCGCTTCTTGAAAGTATCACTATAATTACAACGCATCCTATCGATACTGCAGGTTTTCGGTTTATGACGTTGCATGCATATACTACAATCAATATACAGATAGGGAGCATTATTATTCTTATCCATTCATATGTAGGAAGGTTGCAAATTGATTCAAGTGCCAAATATCCAACAATTCCCCCGATCAAGGTCCCTATAATTCGGTTTATTCCGGTGTCCCAGGTTTGTTCATATGTTTGCTCTAGGCAAATAACAGATGCGATGCAAGCGCAAAATATATCTTCGTGGTTAAAAAACATAGATATAAAAGCGCAAATTGCTACCGCAATAGCTGTTTTTACAGCTCTGAGGCCCAGTCGATAATCTTTATTTATTTGCATATTTTTCCAAGCTTTTGCTTTAGTTCTCCTCTCTTAAGTTTTGATATTCTGAAATCATTTCTAGAGATTCGTCATTTTCTATCCAGTTCGAAACATCGATATTTCTAAATTTTTTCGAAGTATCTCTAATAATTACATTTTTAATTCCGGAATTTATCACAAGTCTTTTACACATGGAACACGGACAAGTGTTCTGAACATAACAATGGTTGTCCATTTCTTTCCCGACAAGATACAAAGTCGCTTCAAGCATTTTATCTCGAGAAGCATGTATAATTGCGTTTGCTTCGGCGTGAACGGAGCGGCAAAGCTCGTATCTTTCTCCTCTGGGGATATTAAATTTATTGCGTATGCAAATATTCATGTCCAGGCAATTTTTTCTTCCGCGCGGAGCACCTGTGTACCCTGAAGAAATTATTTGGTCATTATTCACAATAACGGCTCCAAAATTTCTTCTGATACATGATCCGCGCTCAAGAATTGCTTCGGCTATATCCAGGTAATAGTTTTCTTTGTCTATTCTTTTCATTTTTTAAGTGTCCTTGCAGTAAATTCTATTTTAGGTTATCACATTTAATTATATCACATTGAATCAAATTTGAAAAATAATTTATCTGAAAATAGGCTGAATTTGTATGTTTCTTAAAGCTTTTTCCATTGTTTCTTCAATAAGTTCAAAGTGAGAAACCAATGACCAAGGCTTTTTTTCAGGGTCGTCTTGTCTGAGAGGAACCAGGTAAATGTTTTTTGTGTTTAAAATTTTCCCCAAATTTTTTGCCGAGGATGATAACGCATCATTGCTTGCGAAAGAAATTACTACGGGTCTGTTTATTCTAAGGTGAGATTTAGCGGCCATTGTCACAGGAGTGTCTGTCACTGCGTTACAGAGCTTTGCCAATGTATTCCCTGTGCATGGAGATATAAGTAAAACATCCAACATTTTTTTAGGTCCGATAGGCTCTGCTTCTTGAATAGTATTTATTATTTTTTTTTCGCATATATTTTCAATTGTACTTATGAAGTCTTTTGCCTTTCCAAATTTGGTATCCAGTTTGTATGCGTTAAAAGACATAATGGGAACGATATTGTGGCCCTTTTCTTTTAATTTTTTCATTTCTTCTATGGATTTGGAAAAAGTACAAAATGATCCGCACATAGCGAATCCTATTGATAATTTATTCATAATTTTTTCTCCTTCATAATGGAATATATTTCTGATTCGATGATTTTTGCTGAAGTTTTGGGAAAATATTTTCCCGGAATAGCAAGAGCGTGTATAAAGTTTATTTTTAATTCTGACGCAGCATCTTTGTCAATTCCTCCCGGAGGAGATGCCAAATCGATGATTAGTACGTCTTTTTTTAGATTTTTTAAGATATTTTTATTTAACAATTGATATGGAACGGTGTTGAAGACGAGATCGTAATCGTATTTTGGCTGAGTTTCAGATATGTTTATATCTTCGTATCCCTCTACTCGAGCCCAAGCTCTGTCGGTGCTTTTTCTGGCACTTATCGTTACCTCGGCTCCCATACTTTTTAATAATTTAGACAGCACCTTTCCGATTTTCCCGTATCCTATTACCAAAGATTTGCTTTGGTTTATAGCGGAATGCTTTTCTTCCAAAGCTATTTTAATTGCGCCCTCAGCAGTGGGAACCGCATTTAGTATTTTAAAATTTTCGGTGTAATAATCTTCTACAGGATATGATTTGCTTTTGACTTTTTCATCCAATTGTTTTAGAATATTCGGTATGATGCCTCCGAAAACAATTTTGTTTTTTAGAGAGTTTAGAAATTTTTCGTCGATTGGAATTTTTTCGGAAGAATACGGAGCGTTGATGGTCTTGTTATCTCTGGTTACCGGAGTAGGAAATATTATGTAGTCGGAAAGATTTATTACATCCTCCAAAGAACCGGTTTCGAAAATTTGAAGAGAATTTAATTTTTCCGTCCCGCACAAGTAAACTTCATTGCCACTATCGGATAAGCTTTTTGCCAAATATACTGCACGTAAATCTCCGCCGATAATTCCGAATTTTCTTTTTTTAATCATAATGACAGCCTCCTTGTTCATTTATATTATGATAATAAGTTTTTGATTGTTAATTGTCGATAGAAATATGAGTAGGATGGGATAATTTGAGTAATAATTTTTTTGAAATGACCAAACAAGAATTAGATGATATCTACAAAAAATTAAACGAAGAGTATGAGTTGTTTCTACACAAAAATTTAAATTTGAATATGGCTCGAGGAAAGCCGGGAAGCGAGCAGCTTGATTTATCTATGAAAATGCTGGACGCTTTAAACAGTAGTTCAAATTTTAATAGTGCAGGTGGCGCTGATTGTAGAAATTATGGAATTAATGACGGATTGCCTGAAATGAAAGCGTTTATTTCGGAAGTGACCGGTATATCCCCCAAAAATTTTATAGTAGGCGGAAATTCTAGCTTGAGCATGATGTACGATGCAATTTCACATTTTTTTACGCATGGATCTGATGGCGAGCTTCCGTGGGGAAAACAGAAAAAAACAAAATTTTTGTGTCCCTCTCCGGGATACGACAGGCACTTTGCCATATGTGAATATTTTGGTATAGAAATGATTATAGTTCCCATGACGGATTCCGGCCCTGATATGGATGTAGTGGAAAAATATGTGTCATCGGATGATTCAATTAAAGGAATTTGGTGTGTACCGAAGTATTCCAACCCTCAGGGAATTACATATTCTGACGAGACCGTTAAAAGATTTGCAAAACTGAAGCCCGCTGCCAAAGATTTTAAAATTTTTTGGGATAATGCATATTTTGTTCATGACCTATCAGAAAATCCGACTCCTTTGCTGAATATTATGGATGAATGCATAAAAAACGGAACCGAAAAATTGCCGTTGATATTTTTCTCCACGTCTAAAATAACATTTCCCGGAGCGGGTATTGCTTTTATGGCATGTATGGGAGAAAATTTAGTTGCATTCAAGAAAATGTATAGTATTAAGACGGTAGGATTTGACAAATTAAATCAGCTGAGACATCTGAGATTTTTAAAAAACAAAGAATCTTTGTTGATTCATATGAAGAATCATAGAAATATTTTGGCGCCAAAGTTTGATTTGGTAATAGAATTTTTAAATAAAGAGTTTTTAAATAATCCCATAATATCGTGGAAAAGACCAAACGGAGGATACTTTGTCAGTGTGGATACATATCCTGGTTGCGCCGACAGAGTTGTAGAACTGTGCAAAAATTGCGGAGTGATTCTCACAAGCGCAGGGGCAACTTTCCCGTATGGAAAAGATCCGAGAAATTCCAATATAAGATTGGCGCCTACATTTCCCGGCCTCAATGAGCTAAAAATAGCGATGGAAGTTTTTTGTTTAAGTGTGAAAATAGCTTTCATTGAAAGCTGTTTGAAATAATATTTTATTAAAAACGGAGGTTATAATTAAGTGGAAGTTTTAAAATGCAGAATTTTGAAAAAAAGTTTTTATTTTATTGCATGGATATTTTTTTTAATTTTGACGAATGGTTTTAATTCGCATGCGTACGGATTTCTTTCCAACAATACATATAGTTTGCCTGCAGGCAAGGACATGCTTATGCATCCGTCATGTTATGGATGTTTAGAATACGAATGGAGTTCCAGCAATAACTCCATTGTGAGCGTAAATGAATACGGGATAATTCATGCATGCAGAGTGGGAAATGCCGAAATTAAAGCAGTGAACAAAAAGGATGGGTCGGAATCCGGGTGCCGAATCCGAGTTACAGATCCTGAGCCTGTCAGAATGGTGTACGCTTCTCAAACCACAGCATTTGTAAATAAAGAGTTTGAAATAGCAGCAACCACTATTAAAAATGTAGAAAAAGTGAAATTTGTCGTGGAGTACTCCGGAGAGAAAAAAAATTATTACACTTCACAAAAAAGAGATCTAGGCAATTGTTTAATATGGAAAAAATATATAAAAATCCCTAGCAAAGGAAAAGTAACTGTAACAGCGTATGCGAAAGTAAATGGCAAATGGAACGACCATGGCGGCCCAAGTTGTTCCCTAAATGTTTATCATTGTCAAGGAGGCAATTTTTCGCCGTACGAGGAAAAAGGTATAAGCAATAGGGGAGCAGATTTTATTGCTTCGTGCGAAGGGTTTGTGCCCCGGACGTACACAGATAGCGCCAATTTGTTGACGGTGGGATACGGCAAAAGAGTCTACCCTTTTGAACCATACTATAACAATATTCCTCAAGAGGAGGGGGTTGCTTTGCTTTCGCACGCTTTGACTCAAGGGAGTTACGTAAAATCTGTAAATAGATTTTTAAGAGAAAACGATATAAAATGCAATCAGCAGCAATTTGATGCACTGGTTAGTTTTTCTTATAATTTAGGTTGCGCATGGATGTTCAACGGAAGTTATTTGAGCCGAATTCTTAAAAATTGCGGTGGTTCGGCAAGCTATGGCACTGTTAATTCAAATAACGGACTTTGTGTGAGGACAGGTCCGTCAACGTCTGCCCGCAGAATTTGTGCTATTCCCGATAGGACTACAGTTACAATTTTAAATAATAATCCTGAAAACGGAAATTGGTATCGGGTCAGGCTCCAAAATGGCAGGGAAGGCTATTGCTGTGGGGACTACTTGAATATCACCTACAGAAACGGCGGCGAAAGGTCATTGAGTAACATAAATATCAATGAGTTTATATCTGAGGTTTCGGCTTACCACCATGCGAGCAAAAGATGCCTTAAAGGTTTGCTTGCACGGAGATTCCATGAGCTTGACATCTTTATATACGGCGTATATTCCAGATTACGAAGTGAACATTTTAGCTACGGAAATTACCCCATACCTCAATGCGCCAAAAAAATCATGTAAAACTCCCAAAACGCTCGGCATTTTTGCCGGGCACGATTTTTTTATTTTAGGTATTGACTTTTTTCGGCGAGATGATATAATATCCACATAGAAGCACCATTAGCTCAGTTGGTAGAGCACCTGACTCTTAATCAGGGTGTCCGGGGTTCGAGCCCCCGATGGTGTACCAAAAATTGACTTGAGAAATCAAGTCTTTTTTTATGCCCAAAAATTTATTTAAAAAATTTGTAAAAACAGTTGCTATTTTTAGACGCATAGTATATAATAAATAATAAAAAATGTCACAAACCGTAAAAAATATGAATTCTTGATAAAATAAAAAGGAGGAATTTAAATGAATTTGACGAAAAAAAGAGAAATAAATTTATTCAGGAGGGCATTGGCGGTGCTGCTAACGACACTGCTAATGATGAACCCGATTTCGCCTATTTTCACGCCCAAAGAGGTAAATGCGCAGGAAAATTCAGATGTAAAATATTTGTCCGAGGTGGATCTGAGTGGCACTACTGTAGGTAGCTCATGGGAAAATAAATATGATACTACGTTCTATGATACAATAAATAGTAATTACAGTTCTAATTATGGAAGTGAGGATACTGCACTCCAAATTAGTAATGCAGCCCAGCTGGCAGCTTTTGCCAAGGCGGTTAACGAGGGCAAAGATTTTTCAGGAAAATACGTAGAACTCACAAAAGATATTGATCTTCAGGGAACAAATCTAACTGTGACAGAGACAGACGACGGAACTGATAAATTCAAAGTGGTGGTAAGTGGCAACGCAGAAAATGTATGGGTGCCGATTGGAACCGATGATAATCCATTTAAAGGTAATTTTGATGGCGGAAATTTTGAAGTAAAAAACATGACTGTGCTTGTAAAGCAAGATAGCAGTGATGTCTACGCCGGCCTTTTCGGAAAAGCATACAATTGTACGATACAAAATACGGGAGTGTCGGGGTCGGTTTATGTTTCTAATTCTTATCATGCTTCTTTTGTAACTGATGCCGGCGGTCTAGTTGGTCTTAATGATGGTAGTAGTGTAAGTAATAGCTATGCGACGAGTTCTATTTACGTTTCTTCTAATTATACTGGTGAAGTCAATGGTTATTTTATTGTTGCTAGTGCCGGCGGACTGGTTGGTTCTAATAAGGGTAGTATAGACAATAGTTATGCAACGGGCTCAGTTTATTGTTCTACTCCTTCTTCTTATTCTATTCACTCGGTTTATGCGGGTGGTTTGAGTGGTAGTAATAATAATAGTATAAGAAATAGCTATGCTACGGGCTGTGCTTATGCTTCTTCTTCTTCTTCGTATAAACTTAGTTCTTATGCCGGCGGTCTGGTTGGTCGTAATAGTGGTAGTATAAGCAATAGCTATGCGACGGGCTCAGCTTATTGTTCTTCTCTTTCTTATCCTTATTCTTATTATGGTATTTATGCCGGCGGTCTGATTGGTTATAATAGTGGTAGTATAAGCAATAGCTATGCAACGGGTTCTGTTCATGCTTCTTATTTTTCTACTTCTTCTTCTTCTATTACTTCAGGCTCTTATGATGGTATTAATGCCGGTGGTCTGATTGGTTATAATAGTGGTAGTATAAGCAATAGCTATGCTACGGGCTCCGTTTACGCTTCTTATTCTTCTTATAACTATGGTATTAATGCCGGTGGCTTGGTTGGTTATAATTATGAAAGTAGTAGTATAAGCAATAGTTATGCTACGGGCTCTGTTTATACTTCTACTCAGTCTTCTTATGGTGTTTCTGACGGTGGGCTGGTTGGTCGTAATAGTGGTAGTATAAGCAATAGCTATGCAACGGGTTCTGTTCATGCTTCTTCTTTTGGGGGTTGTTCTGCCGGCGGGCTGGTTGGTTATAATTATAATGATAATGGTACTGTAACCAATAGCTATTATAATTCTGAATCTACGATTAAGGGAGTAGAAACACCTACGGACATTGGCACGGCGCTTACTCGTGAGCAGATGACAGGTATTACAGGCGGTGTAGACGGCCGAGCTGAGGATAAAATGGAGGGCTTCAGCACAGACAATTGGACTTTTACTGAGGATGAAGGTAGGATCAGATATTTCCCTCGTTTAAAAGAAATTACGTACGGCGAATCAAATCCGGCACCTTACTATGAAGTTGGACTCCCCACTCCTACCGCCGATGACTTTACTTTCACTGAGCCTAGTGACTTAACCTACAACGGAACTCCCAAAGAAGCTACAGTAACGACAAAAGACGGCATTACAGGAATGGGAGAAATAACGATTAATTATTATGATATATCCGGACCTAAGTTGGATTCTGCTCCGACAGATGCAGGAACGTACAAAGTTAAAATTGATGTAACTGAGGGCGATAATTATAATGCCGGAACGAATATCACAGCAGACAGCTGGACATTTACAATCGAAAAAGCCACTCCTACCGCCGATGACTTTACTTTCACTGAGCTGAGTGACTTAACCTACGACGGAACAGCAAAGGTAGCCACAGTAACGGCAAAAGACGGCATTACAGGAATGGGAGAAATAACGATTAATTATTATGATATATCCGGACCTAAGTTGGATTCTGCTCCGAAAGATGCAGGAACGTACAAAGTTAAAATTAATGTAACTGAGGGCACGAACTACGAGGGATCTAAGGCTGAGATAGAAGACGTTGACTGGACATTCATAATTGGAAAAGCTACACCATCTGTGCCGACCGGTCTCACGGGAATATACGGGCAAACTTTGAGTGAGATAGAGTTGCCTTCGTACGACGGCATAGGCACCTGGTATTGGAATTTTCCGAATACACTTATTGAAGTAGGTGTAAAGGTATATTTGGCTCACTTTATTTCAACCAGTGATAACTATAAGGGCATAGCAAATGCAGAATTAACGATAAATGGGTCCAAAGCCACACCTACCGCTGACGACTTTACTTTCACTCCGCCGAGTGACTTAACCTACGACGGAAATTCCAAAGAGGCTAAGGTGATTTCAAATAAAGCAGGAATCGGAACAATAACGGTTAATTATTATAATTCCGTGGGAACGAAGTTAGAGTCTGCTCCGACAGACGCGGGAACATACAAAGTTAAAATTAGTGTAACTGAGGGCGATAATTATAATGCCAATCAAGAAATCACAGCAGACGATTGGACATTTACAATCGAAAAAGCTACACTATCTGCGCCGACCGGTCTCACGGGAATATACGGGCAAACTTTGAGTGACATTGAACTTCCGGACAATTGGGAATGGGCGGAGTCCAATACTAAACTTGAAAAAATCGGCGAACAATCTTTTTACGCTAACTATACTGGCGATGATAAAAGTTGCTACGAAGAAACCGAAAATATTAAAATAGAAGTTTATGTAAATTGTAAGTCGATAGAAAGCGACGATATAGAAATTTCAGGAGTTAATGTTTCATATGATTATGATGGAACAACTGGTTCTATACAGCCAACGGTTACTGTTAAAGACGGCGACGCTGAACTCACAGAAAACACTGATTACGAGGTTTCCTATAAATATGGTGGTTGGCCCGGCGAAAACGGAAAAATAAAAGGAACAGTTATTATACTCGGAATGGGTAATTATGACGGGAAAAAAACTATAGAATTTGATATTACAGATAAAGTTGCGCCATCAGGTACAATTTACATGGATGATAACGAAAATATAGCGTTTTCTGTGCCTAATAACAAAGTGAATTTTGAGTATGTATTTAAAGAAGCGAAGCATATGAAAATTGATGCGTCCGATAATGAAAGCGGTATAGCGCATATATACTATCACATTTCAGAAGAAGTAAAAGCAGTAGAGGAAATTACAGATAACGACTGGAAAGAATATACTGAAGGCAAATCGATCGAATTGAGCAATGGCACGAAAAGTATTATATATGCAAAAATAGAGGATAACAATGGAAATGTAAAATATATAAATTCGCAAGGAATAATAGTGTATAATGCTGTGGAAGCGGAAGAAGAAGTTTTTTACACCAAAGCTAAGAATGAAGACGTAAAAATAGTGACCGATTTAAAGGAAAACACCATAAATAAAATTTGTCTTGACGGTAGTACCAATTTGGCAGAGAACGAGCACTACACAATTTCAGAGGAGGACACCAAGAGTGTAAGCTTAAACTGTGAGTACCTAAATAGCTTGTCCGCCGGAGAGCATTCTCTTACTATCCTTTATAATCCTATGGGGGAAAAATTTGATGATAGATTTATGGAAGGGGATAACCCTGAAATTGAAATTAAGCTAACTATTGAAAAAGCCACACCTACCGCCGACGACTTTGATTTCACTGAGCCTAGTGACTTAACCTACGACGGAAATTCCAAAGAAGCTAAGGTGACTTCAGATAAAGAAGGAATGGGAACAATAACGATTAAATATTATAATGCATTAGAAATGGAATTGGAGTCTGCCCCGACAGACGCGGGAACGTACAAAGTTAAAATTGGTGTAACTGAGGGCGAAAATTATAATGCCAATCAAGAAATCACAGCAGACGATTGGACATTTACAATTGAAAAAGCCACACCTACCGCCGACGACTTTGATTTCACTGAGCCTAGTGACT
>JBJEZK010000032.1:0-1666 GCA_051887355.1 Acutalibacteraceae bacterium | reverse complement strand
TAACCTACGACGGAAATTCCAAAGAAGCTAAGGTGACTTCAGATAAAGAAGGAATCGGAGCAATAACGATTAATTATTATAATTCCGTGGGAACTAAGTTGGATTCTGCTCCGAAAGATGCAGGAACATACAAAGTTAAAATTGATGTAACTGATGGCGATAATTATAATGCCGGAACGGATATCACAGCAAACGATTGGACATTCACAATCGAAAAAGCCACACCCCAAGCTTCGGACTTTGCTTTCAGAAGACCTAGCAGCTTAACCTACGATGGAAAAGGAAAGGTGGCCACAGTAACTTCAGATAAAGAAGGAATTGGAACAATAACCATAAAATATTGCAAAGAAGGAAGCGATAGCTGGACAGGTACTGCTCCGATAAATGTAGGAACTTACAAAGTTAAAATTGATGTAGCTGATGGCGATAATTATAATGCCGGAACGGATATCACAGCAAACGATTGGACATTTACTATAGGATATCTTAACGATGAGGACCTTAAGTGTATTATCTCGGGACCCGCTTACGAAGACGACAACACATATTGGCTCAGGGATGACGATACAGCTGAAATAAATCCTCCTGAGGGATATAAAATTTCAACAAGCGAGGATAGCGGTGATGGCAACTGGAAAGATTCGTTGACAAGTATTAAAACTTGGGATAAAGAAATTGAAAAAATATATCTACGAAATGAGGAAACCGATGAAATAACAGATGAAATAAAAATACTAAAAGATATAAAGCAGGATTCGGTTGCGCCGAACGGGTCCATAAAACTAAATAATAGAACACCTTGGGAAAGCTTTATAAACCTTATCACATTCGGACTGTTTTTCAAGGATAAACAACAGACAGTAACCATAACCGCCACGGACATTGAAAGTGGAATAAAAGAAGCAAAATATCTTGTATCGAACAGCGATTTAATCCAAAAAGAGAATGCAACTCCCGAAGAAATAGCCACAATACTGGACGGACAAACAGGCTGGGCAACATTCGCCGGTAGCTCAACAGATATAGTTTTGGAAGAAGATAATAAATACGTAGTGTATGAAAAAATTACCGATAACGTCGGTCATGTTACGTATATAAGCTCAGATGGAATAGTAGTTTACAGTGATTCAACAACAGATACCGACACAGTATCGTATCCAAAAACCACAAAGAAAGATATAGAAGTAAAAATAACCACGAACTGCAATACCATAAAGGGTATCAAAATTGATAGTGGTGAACTTGATGAGAAAAATTATGAAGTTTCAGCAGAAGATGAAGATAAAAAGAGTACGATTACATTCAAAGGATTGTATTTGGATACGCTTTCAGCCGGTTCTCATCAATTAATAATAAGCTATAATCCGCAAGGAGAATCCTATGTAAACGGAACTTCCGAAGGAGATGAACCTGAGGAAACGCAAATTGAATTGTTTGTACAAACTCTTAACATTGACACCGACGAAGATGGAAAAGCAGATATTAACATCGACACCGACGGAGATGGAAAAGCAGATATTAACATCGACACCGACGGAGATGGAAAAGCGGATATTAACATTGACACCGATGGAGATGGAAAAGCAGATATTAACATCGACACCGACGGAGATGGAAAAGCGGATATTAACATTGACACCGATGGAGATGGAAAAGCAGATATTAA
>JBJEZK010000031.1:0-1670 GCA_051887355.1 Acutalibacteraceae bacterium | reverse complement strand
TAAAAAAAGGCCGCCCTTTTATGAAGTTTTATGAACTTCTAGGACAGCCCCTTTTCAACAAAATTGCTCGCGACATTTATGGAGCGGTTCTTGCGTGAAGGTCGATTCCAATGTAAAATTGATGCTGGTTCTTATAGAATCTCATTAAGGTCCCCCTGTCGAATTAATTAGGATATTGTGCCCTGATGGACTTATCTATCTTAGCATGATAAACCTGGGGCCTTAATGATTTTCAAGAAGTTCAAAGCCGACACAGGCTCAAGGCCTGTGCGGTTTGATATGCTCACACGCCACTGGCGTGGAAAAAATAATAAAAAGGAAGAAAAAATGGCTTATGACAGTAAAGTTTATCGTGTATTAATTGCAACTCCATCAGATGTTGAAGAGGAACGTGAAATCATCACTAATGCAATTCAAAATTGGAATGATTTATATTCTTTTAGTAAGAAGGTTGTTTTGTTACCATTAAAATGGGAAACACATACAGCACCTGATTATGGTGAACGACCACAGGAAATAATAAATAAAGCTAT
The DNA here is from genome assembly GCA_051887355.1 of Acutalibacteraceae bacterium. GTDB lineage: Bacteria > Bacillota > Clostridia > Oscillospirales > Acutalibacteraceae > UMGS1491. Next base: position 1,137 of record JBJEZK010000031.1, on the reverse strand, counting down.
AGTAGATGATTGTGATATTTTAGTTGGATGTTTTTGGACAAGAATTGGTTCTCCTACAGGAGAAGAAGAAAGTGGAACAATCGAAGAAATAAAAAGAGTATCAGAATCAGGAAAACCTGTAATGCTTTATTTCTCAAAGAAAGGAAAAGATCCATCTACAATTGATTTAGAACAATTAAGAAAATTAAATGATTTTAAGGATTCTATAAAATCAAAAGCTCTTATAGAAGAATATAGTACTTCTATAGATTTTAGGGATAAATTATCACGCCAATTAGAAATAAATGTTAGAGAAATAGAAAAAAATTCAAAAAATAATAAAATTGAAGTTACAACTTCTTTTGTTAATATTGATGATGGGACATTAAAATCAAAAGAAATAACTGAAAAGTTTTCTATTCCATACATCGATCCCGATGAAATAAATGAAATAATACAAAGTAAAAAAGAATATACAGAACATAGTGATTCTATTCAAAGAAAATGCTCAGATTATATATCTCAAAATTCAAATTATCCATTAGTTTTTGGATTGTTAAATAAAAGTAAAATAAACTTAAATAATTTCTTAGTTGAAATAAAATTTAAGGAAAACGAAAGTAATTTCAAAGTATTTAGTTCACGAGGCCAAAATAGAAATGTTGTATATTATACAAATCGCGGTCTTACATCAGTTGAAGTAATGCGAAAACTAAATATGCTGGATAATGAAGGACTAATAAAAAAAGATAAAAAGACCTGCTCTTTCTCATTTGAAGATACTTCTTTACAGAAAGATAGAATAAAAATTGTACATCCATATTTATTCATTAATCTAAAAAAATCAACTTCAATCGATTTTGACATCTCTATTTATGCAGATAATTTATTTAATCCACTGACAGATAAATGTTCTATTAAATTTGAGGTTGAAAATAAAAAAATTAAATTTACAGATATAATCCCGAATTTAGATGATTTTATTAGAGATGAGGATGACGATATATTCTAGCATAACACATATAAGGCCCCAAGTTGTCAATACTAATTCTAAAAAAAACAACTTAGGGCTGTTTTTTTAGAAAAAACAGTCTTTCTTGTGAGAAAAAAAATAAAGTTCCCGTTCAAAATTCAGCCTGAATTTACTTTTAAATTCAG
>JBJEZK010000030.1:0-1717 GCA_051887355.1 Acutalibacteraceae bacterium | reverse complement strand
TGATATAATCCCCTTAGAGTAGACACTTGAAATAACAAAAATATTTCAAGACTATTCTAAGGGGGTTTTTCTATGACTAATTTTAAAGTTACATATGAAGAAAAGTTACAAGCAATTTTAGAGTATTTAAATGAAGATACATCCCAAAAAGCTGTGGCAAAAAAATACGGTGTTTCTCAATCTTCGATTCAAACGTGGATAAGAAAATATGAATCCGAGGGCGCTGATGGTTTGAAACCATCTACAACATATAAGAGATATTCTAAAGAAATAAAATATTCTGCTGTATTAGATTATCTTAATGGCACAACAAGTCAGGGAGAAATTTGTAAAAAATATAGAATTTCGAGCAAAACACAACTTCAACAATGGATTTTGTGGTATAATGGTCATAAGGAATTAAAAGATACTCGTTCTGGAGGAAATAAACTTATGATTAAAGCAAGAAAAACAACATTTGATGAGAGGATAGAAATAGTGAAATATTGTATTGCAAACAATAAAAACTATGCTTTAACTATGGAAAAATACAATGTTTCCTATCAACAAATTTATCTTTGGGTACGTAAGTACGAAGAAAAAGGTATAGATGGTTTAATTGACAGAAGAGGTAAAGCGAAAGCTGAATCGGATTTGACAGAGATAGACCGTCTTAAAGCACAAAATCAGATTTTAGAAGCGGAGAAAAGACGACTTGAGATGGAGATAAATGTCCTAAAAAAATTGCAGGAGGTAGAAAGGAGGCGACGCTGAGCGGAGTCAGATTAGAAAACAATTTCATAACTATCAAAGAATGTCATTTGGAGTATGGCTATCCGATTGAGTGGTTGTGTAATTTACTTAATATCAATCGTTCCTCATACTACAAGTGGTTAAAAAGAAAGCCAAGTAAAAGACAAATAGAAAATGAGCAATTAGCAGAAAGAATTACAGATATGTATAACAAGCATAATGGCGTATTTGGCACAAAAATGATGAAAATACATATCAACAGAGAATATGAAGCTAATTACAATCATAAAAGGATTCGCAGAATAATGCGAGTATTGGGGTTATCATCAGTTATACGAAGACAATCACATTCATGCACCAAAAGAAATCCTAAAGAACAAGCTGCCGAAAACATCTTAAACAGAGAATTTAATGCAGAAAAAATCAATCAAAAATGGTTGACTGATGTCACCGAATTTAAATATGGAAATGAACAAAAAGCATATTTAAGTGCAATTCTTGATTTGTGTGATAAGAGAATTGTTTCATTCGTATTTGGTCATAGAAACAATAATGAAATAGTGTTTCAAACATTAGATATTGCAGTGTCCGAAAATCCAGGAGCAACACCACTTTTCCACAGCGACAGAGGTTTCCAATATACAAGTCCGGCATTTAAAAATAAGTTAGCACAAGCACATATGATACAAAGTATGTCGAGAGTGGGTAAATGCATTGATAACGGACCTATGGAAAGCTTCTGGGGATTTTTGAAAACGGAAATGTACTATTTAAGAAAATTTAATACATTTGAAGAGCTTAAGACAGCAGTAGAAGAATATATCTATTATTACAACAACAATCGTTATCAGGAAAAACTCGGTTGTTTATCGCCAATGGAGTATCATAATTTGATGGTAGCATAAAAATATGCACCCCATAAAATTATAGAGTGCATATCATAATTTTTGTTATTTACACTGTCTACTTGACAGGGAGGGGTTCA
>JBJEZK010000029.1:0-1811 GCA_051887355.1 Acutalibacteraceae bacterium | reverse complement strand
AATATGATCTTGTTGGAAACGTGACACAATTTGATGATATGAAATCTTATTTAACAAAATGGAGTGAAGTTAATGAAAAAGATGTTCCGTTCAATTCTTCGGACAGTAAAAAGAATACTCCGAATAGTGTTCTGGAAACTGGTTCGGCTGCTAATCAATTATCTCTTCCGCTTTAGATTGTGAGGTGATCCTTTTTGCCGGAGTTATATAATTCAAATAATACATTCAGGTCTTATGTTGATAAATACTGTAAGACTTATCATGTGACAGTCCGTGAGGCTTTCACGCATGCCCTTGTAAAAGAAGTATATAAATTTATTATCCTTCATGATGATAATTTATCTTAGTAAAGGGTTATGAGGGGAGCTAGCTCCCCTTTTACGGATATTTTATCATTTATTCAGTCAATCATTATCCACATGATTCGGTGTCCGGCTCCTTTGTCCCCAGCTTGCTTTATATCCACTGAATAAATTGAATAAAACAATAATCTAATTAGTTAGTTCAGGATGATGTTCGTCATCGTCGTAAAAATGTGCATATGTGCGTAAATCTCTGATTTTCCACATATACACATTCCTATTACTTTAGGCAGAAAAAAACATCTATGTGCATAAAATTGTGGGTAACTCCTCAATGATTAAATTTAATCATTCCCCCTATGGGAGTTATCCATGATTTTATACACATAGTACCGGGAAACCAACACACAACCGAATCATGTGGATAATGATTTACTGAATATATGATACTTTAAACTTTTATCCGGATAACAAATATAGATAGTCTGGAAGTCGGTTCTTCCAGGAATAAATTATAGTGAGGTGTTTATATGAAATATTTATACATAGTTTTATTGATTGCTTTTGGTTTTCTTGACTTCTTTTCTCTTTTATTCGCTGTATCTTCTTTTACTCACGGATATTATCGTTTATTTTGTGTTTTTTTACTTGTATGTTATTTTTCAAACTGTTCTTTGTGTCTTTGTCATAGCCATTATGATGATTTTATGAAAAAGGGGGAATGATTTATGCAAGGAAATGTAAATTTAACTACAAATGAAAATGATATTGTTGTTGTTTTAGGAAATGAAAGTAGAGTTTCGGAAAATTATTCTGATTTTCTTTCCAGTGTCAAATATGTTCATTCAGATCTAAATGATTTGCAGCATTCTTATATCCGTCTTGGTTTTCATTTACATGAAATTAAAAAATACAATTATTATCAACATTTTGGTTATTGGAATTTTTATCATTTTTGTGCTGATAATTTTGGTCTTGATAGATCTACTGTATCTCGTTTATTGGATGTTTCATGTACTTTTTGTATGAGACATCAAGATAAACCTCATTTACAAACTATGTTCATTGATGAAAAATATAAAGATTATTCTTATTCTCAGCTTTGTGAAATGATTCCTTTATCGTCTGATCAGCGTAAGCAAATTAAGCCGAATATGACAGTAAAACAGATCCGAGAATTAAAAAAGCAACTTAAGAAAAAAAATGTTTCTTCTAATGTTTCTAATGATGGCCGTACTATTATTCCTATTTTTGCAGAATCTGTCTGGATTGATTTAACAAATTGTATTCAAAAATTTTTTACTGGAAAAGGTTATATTCTTTCTATGAAAATTTTCTCTGGTGGTATTTGTAAAAAATTTCAATTTACATGCGATGGTAAAGATTATGAAATTCTTTTCCGGGTGCGACAACAGAAATAATTTTTTCAAGTATTTGCGACGTCGCAAATTTTTACAATAAAAATAATCCCTTGTAAAGGATGACTTTGTCACTTGCATCGTCCTTTAT
>JBJEZK010000028.1:0-1844 GCA_051887355.1 Acutalibacteraceae bacterium | reverse complement strand
ATTTTTTCATTTTACCTACCTAATTTCCAAAAAATTGATTGACCTTTAGTGCCAGTTGCAATAATTGAATAATATTTTCCGCTTCCACTTTCAATAAAATCTGTTTTATTTTTTATAGAATCATTAAAAACAGAGTCTCTTGTATATGGAATAGAATCATCATAAGCTTTTAATATTTGATAAGAAATTGTTATTTTTTTATATTCTTTAAATTTATTTTGCTTTTTTCCTTTTGTGAGAAAATCCGTTCCATCCCATAAAACCGCATTTCCTGTAGGATCAGAATTTCCTAACAAAACATCAATTACTGCATATCGAGAGTTCTTAGCCTTATCAGTAAAGTCTGTATCTGCTAATCCTGTTCCTGCAACTTTTGTGATTGCAGAAGAATACCCATTATTACAGAACTGCTCTAACATGGTCGAATGTTTTCCACTTACATCTTTAACTGATTTTGCATTATTCGTAGTATGAGCTATCCATAAACATTCAGTTTTATTACCTTGTGCTTCATGAAATATATAATTACATGTTTCTGTAAAATTATCATGCATAATATTTAAATCTTTAACATCGCTTGTATTATAATTCTTCTTTATTCCACTAACAGCATAACATTTTTCCGATGTTCCATTTTTTCCAGCATATTCTCCATCTTTAGTATAAAAATAGCCTTCAACATAGATCTTGGAAACTTCCGGCTGTATTGAACTAACTGTTAGAATAGTCTGCACTGGGGATTCTGAACTTTCAACAGCTTTTTTTGCAGGTATTTCGAAAATATAAGGTATAAAAAAACTCAAGGCAATTTTACCTTGGAAATCAATAAATTTTCCGCTAATGATTTCATCATAACTTTTATTCTTTATTTTTTCATTTTTTCGTAGATCATAATTAATATGATATATATTTATTAGTAATTCTTTTATTTCAGAATCTGATAACACACTACCAAGTTTTGCTGCTGATAAGTCCATTCCTGAAACATCTTTTGCCATATCATCGAAAGATGTTTCTGAGAATTCATATATTGAAAAATCAAATGGAATCATTATTATTTCATCAAATTTTACGATATGATTCTTATCAAAATCATTTATTTCAATAATCTTATTAAACAATACATTTGAAGTGTAATCAGATCCGTACAATTTATCAAAACAGAATACAGTATGTATATATTCTGATATTGCATAGATGTTTGCACCATCTGTTTTCAAAGTTCCAGATATTTTTCTCTTTTGCGAGATCCATTTACTAACCAAAGAATCGCTACCACGCAGACAAAAATTAAAAAAAGAACATTCTCCACTCATATCTTACTCCTACAATATCTGTACCTTTCCTGTTGGCAGCTCATTTTCTATAATATAACCATCTGAATTTGTTTCACCTTTCCTACATGAACCATCTGCTAGTTTTAATATATAAGGATAGTGTCTTAATATCTTTCCATTTAAACTTAGCTTTGCAACAAAATTTGCGTATACATCCAGCTGCCCAGACTCATCACTCTCCATACCATCACACTCAACAGTAAACGCATATTCCGGCAAGGTGTAGCCTTTTTCTTCCATCTCCTGCTGGCTGTTGGAATCATCATCGTCTTCTGTGTAAATTACTTTCCACTTGCATTCAATCTTGCCGTCTTTTACTGTTCCAGAAACTGTTGTAACATCATCATCGTTTCCGTCATCGTCTTTTTCTACGATTTTGATTTGACTGAAATTGGTGTTTTTAGTCTGACCTCTGTTGGCTAAAATTACCTGACTCGAACAGAAAATCGGAAAGTCATTTACCACCACCAAAGGTGGTGGCTTGAATGTGAACCGCTCAAAGCGGTT
>JBJEZK010000027.1:0-1905 GCA_051887355.1 Acutalibacteraceae bacterium | reverse complement strand
CGATGGCGTGGCGAGTGAAGAAAGCGGGCAGCTGGATGTTATGGGATGGATTAAAACTCAGTTTAAAGATAAAAAGACTGGTAAGCCAATTTCTAATCATAAATATACAATTTATTTGTCTGATGGATCGACAAAAACGGGTACAACAACTTCAGATGGGTTTGTTGATGAAAACGATTTGAAACATGGTGAATATTTCATATACTTTGGGGATTAAAATATGAGCGATATAAAAATTAAAGAAAAAAATATAAAAGATAAAACAGGAGTTTGGTATTTAGCAGCGGATATTTTAAAAGAAAATAAAATAAAAAACACAGGAGGCAACCAATATGTTTTAATGTGTTGGTTAAAGGATAATAATAAATCTGTTATTAAAAATGATTTTATTCAACGAAACTCCATTATAAAGATTCCTTCTTCGAAAATTGATGTGCTACAAATATTCTGTAAAGAATTGAAATTAAATCAAACTTGTACGGAATATTTTGATTTAATTGAATGTGACCATAATGTTGATGGTGCTGTTGAAGTTGCTAAATATATAGTTCAGGAAATAAAAACTAATATAAGAAGTAAAGAAGCGATAGAAATCTATGATTATCTGCATCCTGAAACTTATTTTAAAAAATATCAAATTAAGAATGATATAATTTCCACAATCGATCCTATTACGTTAAAATGTGCTGCACTTCTAAAATGGATTGATATGGTCGATACAGGACATCCTTGGGATCATAAATTAAAAATAAATGAAAATTTTCGTTCCTTTGGTGTGCATAGACCTCTTGAATCAGGTACAAATTCCTTAGGTTGGTATCATAAATATCAATATCATGATTATTTTTTGGATGTGTGGTCTAATATTCATTATGGATTTGTAGGTAGATACTGTGGTTTTTCAGAGTCTTTGTTATTGACAGGTTCTAATATTCAACAGATAGTATCTGATGTTTCAAGAAATATGAAAAACATATCTGCCCCAATTTTAGCTGTATTTTCAGATATTTCACAAATAAAAAAAATTCCTGAAAAATATAAAAAAGTGCAATTAAAATTTGGGGACGATCCTGCAGATAAAATTTCTATGTCATTAGGAATGAAATTATTTGATACATACAGGAATCGTCTAAAAGACTTAAGCGAAGAAATTGTCTTAAATGAGTTTGAAATGTTAGAATCTATTGGTAAATCTAGGTTACTTCATTATTGTTATGATTTATCTGCAACAAGGTTTACTCAAGCATGATAAAGAGAAAGAAACTATTTATTTTTTATATCTTGCTTTTTCTCATATCTTTTAATTTTATTAGACCAAGACTCATTATTCATGGGGCTGAAAATAATCTTGCTGAAGTATCAGTTGTTATGGATATCTATGATAAAGAATATGATGGAGATGTTTCTATTTGGTATGTGAATAAAATTCGAAATTCAACTAGAAATTATGTCCTATTGAATAAGGAAATTATTAAAATCAATTATCCTTTGCTTTATGATAAAAAAGGAAGTAAAAATTTTATAATAATGTACTATATGGAGAAAAATGCTAATAACTCAAAAAATCTACATAGATTCTTTATAAATGCGGATTTATTGTATTTTTGGACACTTGAATTTTTCTTAGATGATTCGGGGGAAATCATTAACAGTTATTTAAAAAAATATCCTTGGAGTAAAAAAGAAGAATATAACATAAAATCCGTACTGTGTGGTTGCTTGAATGGTGCTGAAGAATTTTCAATATCTGAAAAAATGGAACCTGTAACGAAACAATGGTAAAATGCGCTATTTAGTCAACACAAAATTTTTACAGGTTTAAGGTGTAAAGTTTTATGCAGCCTGTTTCTTTTCCAGTTCATTGTACTGGAAGCATTTATACATTTCATCAGGTACGTTGTAGTC
>JBJEZK010000026.1:0-35987 GCA_051887355.1 Acutalibacteraceae bacterium | reverse complement strand
AACCATTTGATTTTGAAATAATGGATTAAAAATGCAAAAATTAATATCGACCAAAAGAAGCTTATATAAATTATCATGCAAAATTTTATGAAATAATTTAGGAGGAAATATTATGGAAAACGAAAATAAAAAGGTAATAAAATTAGATTTAACGGGCTGCAAACATTCAGACGAAATTCACGAGAGAATTAGAAAAGCTTTTGACTTTCCCGAGTGGTATGGTAAAAATTGGGATGCTTTTTGGGATTTGCTTTGGAGTGAATGTGATGACGACAAATTAAACATTTACGGTGAATATACATTACCTAAATCTTTAAAAAAAAGTATAGAAAGTATGCACGGATTCTTGAAGACCATAAAAGAAAAAGACAAGAGTACGATGAAACATTTGATTTTGAAATAATAAATTAAAATTCGAATACGAAGTAATAGACCGGTTGTAAATATTGCAGTTAGTTTGAAATCTAGTTATTACTAAGTTTTTTCGTGCCCCCTTCTAACTGCTCGTACCACTTAAATTCAATTTCGAATTTTATAGAATAATATTCCATTAAAAAAGTTGCCTGATTAAAGGCAACTTTTTGTTTTAGGTAAACCTTACCTCCCGGCAAACAAAAATTTATAACAAACTTTAAGTGATTCTATACCATCGTCGTCTAACTCTAAATCCAGAATTTTTCTTCCGCCAAAAGTATACTTAGAAATACCTTTTTCTAAATCTACATCCATTTTAAAGTCTTTTTCATCTTCATCTCCAAAGTTAAAAGCTCCGCTTACAATGGCATCCGACAAATCTGCTGTTTTACTTGAGAGTTTTTTGATGCCGGAATCCATTCTTTTTACATATTCAGTGTTTCCTTCCTGTTTAACCATTTTTTTAACTTTAGCAATTCTTTCACCATCAATTCCGCACAGCAATGTTAACATTGCATTTTTATCTAATTTAACTTTCTCAAAATCCTTTTTATTAAAGTGAATAACAACATTTACGTTTCCTTTTTTTGGGTCATAATTAGTAACACCGTCAAATTCAGTGCCTCCAATTTCAACTTTTTCTTTAAACGTTCTGGCCATATATATCTCTCCTTTTTTAATAAAATTTTTTATAATTACGTAATTATATAGTCATTATATATATATATATGTATATAGTCAAGTATTTTTTTGTTAATTTTTAATTAATTTCAACAAAATTCATTCAGCAAAAAACTATTTGAAATGACCTTGACAAAATAATTATACTTGTTTAAAATTAACAAATAGGAACTATAAATTGTCCTAAATTTTTAAAATTTTACTTGAAAAGAGGTAGATAAAAATGAATAAAAAAACTTTATTAATTGCATCATCAATTTCAATGTTCTTGTTGGCTGCAGGATGTTCAAACAACACGTCCAAAGAAGAAGTCAACGATACATATTCTTCAACATCATCCGGCAACGAAGAGAGCCAAACCGGCACCTCGGTAAATGAAAGACAAGCCATCACCAGCGACAATAATTCGATATGGGACGAAAAAACACACAGAGAAGCTGAAAAATTTGCCGAAGAAATCGTTGAAATTATCGAAGCTAAAGATATGAAAGCATTAAGTGAAAAAATCTCATACCCAATTAAATTAGATGTTGACGGCAAACTCGTATCTATTTGGAACAAAGAGGATTTTGCAGGACTCAAATTCAAGAGCGTATTTGATGACGAAATGACAAGTATATTAAGTTCTTCAAAAACTCTTTCCAGTAATTGGAGAGGTTTCATGCTCGGAGAAGGAAACCACAACATCTGGTTCTCGCCTATTTTACAAAACTCTGAAATGAAAATCACCAGCATAGTTGACGGAGATATCAATGAAGAAATCAGAGTAACAAGTGATTACAACACCGCCAATTGGTCTGCGGATGTCCATGAGAGCGCAGAAAGTTTTGCAACAGAAGTTATAAATTATGTGGAAAACGAAGATATGAAATCATTAAGCGACCTTGTAGTATATCCTATCGGTATAAAAGTTGGCAATGACATCAAAAATATTAACAGCAAAGAAGAATTTGCCAATTTGAAATTCAGCGAAGTTTTTGACACTACAATGAAGAGAGATATTTGTAATTCGAGAACTTTATTTAACAATACTCGTGGATTTATGTTGGGCGACGAGGATAATAATATTTGGTTTGCTCCTAAAAAATACGATTTAACCGATATGGAGATTATAAATATTAACAACAACAAAATACTCGAAGAAAATTAGTAAAAATAAATTACAAAAAAATATGCCCCCGGACTATAAGTCCGGAGGTTTTTTTAATAATTTGGAATCCACCTTTAAAAAATAAGTCAATTTCTCACTTACTCGTTGTTAGGTGAAGGCTCCCCCATCGGTCCTTGTTCCCCTTGAGGCCCTTGGAATCCCTGAGGCCCTTGGAATCCCTGAGGTCCTTGGTCTCCTTGAGGTCCTTGGAATCCATGATGTCCCCTGTGTCCACGGTGTCCTCGATGTCCTCCGGGTCCTCCGTAATTTCTTATATCAGCCTCAAACTTCTCGGCTTCTTCCTTCGTGGGAAATGCTTTGCAGAAATCCGGGACAACCAACCATCCCTCATCTTTAGTTTCTACTAATCTACCACCTGCAACACTTCCTAATGCGGTATTTTTTAATTCCTCTTTCATAATAATTCCTCCTTTGAGTTAATTTGTACGCTTGGTACATTTATAGTATATAATATATAAATTTATTTGTCAATAGCAAAAATTTATATTTATATATACATACAAATTAGCCGATAATTATTTATTATGATTAGGACATACCGCACTGTCACATTCATGGCAGTCACATTTTTCATGATTATCCAGCCTTTGTTTACAGCTTTTGGCTTCTTCTAAGCTTGAACATTCTTTACAAGATTTTGGCACAGCCATAAATTTGTCGTCTTCTGTCTTAATTATTTTCCCTCCGGATACTTTATCCATTTGCTTTTCCTGTAAATTTTTTTCTTCTTCCATTTTTATCTCCTCCTATTTTCTATTGTCGTACTTTAAATTTAAAGTACTTTGTTATTATTTGATCTTTTTGACAAAAAATACACTCTAATCAAAATCGTCAAAAATTGACATATCTCTGATTTTGTGATAACCTATTTACATTTTGGAAGGTGGAATTTTATTTGGTTTACTTCATTTTTGACAGAAATTACAGCTCGGAAAAATTGAAAAAAATATTAATTGACAATGTCATATCCCAAAAAGAAAACTCTATTTTAATGGTCCCGGAGCAAAGTTCATTCGCCTGTGAACGTGAAATGCTGACCGGGCTCGGGAACAAGAATTTTACTAAAATAAAAGTTCTTAGTTTTTCGAGAATTTACGATTTTGTTTCTCAAATAATAAAAATTCCGCCCATTAAGCCGATAAACGACACGAAAAAAATCCTTTTAATGAATGCCGCAATGGAAAATATAAAGGATAAACTAATTCTATACGGCAAAAACAGCGGCGATATAAACACCGTGGAGCTTATTTTAAGAACTTTAATGGATTTTAAATCGGAAAAAATCAGCGACGATGACCTAGAAAAAATTATAAATTCTACAAAAAAAACATATTTAAAACAAAAAATCTCCGAAATAAAACTTATAAAATCGGAATATCAAAATTTGACAGAAAATAAATTTGTTGACCTATTCGACAGCTTAGAAATTTTAGAAAAAATAATAAAAGAAAATAATATTTTTAAAAACTATACGATTTATGTAGATGAATTTGTAAATTTCACCAAACAACAATTGGAAATTTTAAAAATAATAATCTCTCAAACGGAAAATATCTACTTCTCGTTTAAATTCCCTCCTAAAAACGGCGCTGAAAATGAATTATTTTATTCTGTAAAAAAATCTATAGATCAAATTAAAAAAGCAGCTTCGGAAAATTCTGTCCCAATACAAATTTTGGACTGTGAAAATAATTTTCAGCCCTACGAAGCAAATCAAGAATTACATATTCTGGAAAAAAATATTTTTAAAACCGAAAAAATTTTGTCCGTTTATTCACCTAAAAATATAAAATTATACCACGCCATAACCACAGACGAAGAAATAGAATTCGTTGCGGCAAATATCAAAAAAGCAGTTATGAATGAGGGATATAAATATTCCGATTTTGCCGTAATTATGCGGTCTGCCGATTCGTACGCAAGTTTAATTAAAAATAAATTCACAAAATACGGAATACCATTCTTTTTAGATACTCCTCAGAAAATTTTACAAAAAAATTTAGTAAATCTAGTATTGGCTGCTATCGATTCAATAAAATCAAACTACAGCACGGAAGACATTTTAAGGTACTTAAAAAGTGGCCTGACAGATGTGGAATCCGACGAAATTTCGCTTATCGAAAATTACGTACTGATGTGGGAAATAAAAGGAAATCAATGGCTGAAACCATTTTCCATGCACCCCGAGGGATTCAAATCCGAATTAACAGAAAAAGACGAAAAACTTCTTATAAAACTTAATGAATTACGAATTAAGATAATTGAACCGCTTGAAAAACTTAAAAACTCTGTTAAAAAATCTTCGGGCATAGAAATTTCAAAAGCTATTTATAATTTTCTTTTAAATGTGCATGCTTCGGAAAATTTAAAAAGATTCTGCTTAAAAAACATATCCGAAAATAATTTGCAAACCGCCCGGGAATGCGCAAGAATATGGGATATTTTAATGGAAATTTTAAACGAAACAGGAGTAATATTTTCAAACAAAACCATATCTGTTTCAAAATATAGGGATATACTTTTTTGCGCACTGAATTATGTGGATTTTTCATCTATACCTCAAAATTCAGACCATGTTCTAGTGGGAGTAGTCGAAAGAACGTACATAAACAGACCTAAAATTTTATATGCAGTGGGTGCAATAAACGGAGAATTTCCAAAAGTACCTGCACAGTCAAATTTATTTACCAATTCGGAAATTGCGGGAATAAATGAACTCGGAATTGAAATAGGCAGCGTCAACGAAGAGTTTTTGAAAAAAGAAAAATTTCTAACATATGATATTTTAACAAGCCCCACAGAAAAATTATTTATCACATGGTCATCTTCGGGAACCGAAGGATGTTCTTTAATTCCATCCGAAATAATAAAAGAAGTGCGAGAAATATTTCCTTCCATAAAAATACTGAATAAATATTCTTTTTCAGAAGAAGAAATGATTTGGTGCGAAAGTTCTGCTTTTTCTTTGTATACTCAAAAATATAGAGATAAATCTTCGCTCACCCAAACTTTAAAATACTATTTCGAAAAAAATGAAAAATACAGTTCAAAATGCAATGTTATTAAAAAAATTTGTGAAGATTCCCCTATTAAACTTAAAAATTCAGAAAATATTAAAAAAATTACTCAAGACACATCAGTTCTATCGGCATCGCAAATAGAAAAATATTACACTTGTAGGTTCGGATATTTTTGCAAATACATATTAAAAGCCAAAAGCAATTCACCCGCTAAATTTAATGCGATTGAATATGGAAATATCGTACATTTTGTGCTGGAAAAACTGTTTAAAAAATTTCCGGACAAAGTTATTATCTCTAAGAATAATCTCCAAATTTCAAATGAAATAAATTTGCTTGTAAATGAGTTTGTAACTGTCAAGCTGGGAGGATTTGAAAATAAAAACCAAAGATTTATATACATAATAGAAAAAATCAAAAAATCTATTTCGTACCTTGTTGAACATTTTAAGAAAGAATTTCAAAAAACAGAATTTAAACTTTCGGATTTAGAACTGGAAATTTCGGAAAAAGGCAAAATTCAGCCATTTACATTCAAAAACAGCGACGGAACAACAACTAAAATAGAAGGAAAAGTCGACAGAGTCGATGTTTTTAATTCACCTGAAGGCACCTATGTACGCATAATCGACTACAAAACAGGGTCAAAAGAATTCAAGCTGTCTGATATCCTTTTTGGGCTTAATATGCAAATGCTGATTTATTTGATGTCCATCCAAAAAAACGGTGAGAAAAAATATGGAAAAGTTTTGCCCGCAGGAGTACTTTATTTCCCGGCATTAAAACCGACGGGCGAAGCCAATACATTGGAGGAAGCCAAGAAAATCTCTGAAAATCTAAGCGAAAAATTAAGAATGAACGGGCTGATTTTAAATAACATCAAAGTAGTTTCGGCAATGGAAAAAGACGGCGAAGGAATTTTTATCCCTGCAAAAATATCAGGCGAAACAATAAAATCAAACTCCCTAACCGACTTCAAAAAACTGGAAACCATATACAACCACATAGAAAAAAAAATAAGCGATATGACCAATGAACTAAGAAAAGGAAATATTTTCGAAAATCCCATAAAAAACATCGATACAGCTTGCAAATGGTGCGAATTTTTCCCGATATGCTGTTATGAAAAAGATAATTTCACCGAAATCAAAAAAATAAATAATGAAAAATCAATAGAAGAAATGGAGAAATCCCAGAATGAGCTCTAATTGGACAACCGAACAACAAAACGCAATTGACGCTACCGGTGGAACACTACTGGTTTCGGCAGCGGCAGGCTCCGGCAAAACTTCTGTTCTTGTGCAAAGGGTAATAAATTTGATAACTTCTAAAACCAACCCTATTGATATTGATAAATTTTTAATCGTTACTTTTACAAATCTTGCCGCTCAAGAAATGAAATTACGAATTTCAAAAAAACTTTCGGAAATGATTAGTGAAAATCCCAAAGACAAAAATCTTCAAAGGCAACAGCTTCTTATCCAATCGGCATCTATCGGCACGATTCACAGCTTTTGCCTAAATATAATAAAGGAAAATTTTTTTAAACTAGGGATATCACCCAATTTTAGAATTGCAAACGACAGTGAAATAAACATTATAAAAAATGCCGCAATGGAAGCCACTTTGGAGCATTTTTATGAAGAAAAAAGTTCTGATTTTCAAAAACTTGCAGATTTTTTTACCGGCGAGAAAAACGACACTCAGTTGGAAGATGCCATCAATAATGTATATAAATTTACCGAATCGATGGTTTTCCCAAAAAAATGGATGGAAGAAACTTTATATTTATATGAGGAATCGGAAATTTCCGTTTGGGAAAAATATATTTTGGAATTTTGTGAAAAACAAATTTCATCTTTGAAAAATTTATTATCAAAAGCCAAAAACCTTTCAGAAAAATTCGAAAATATCAAAAAAGCATATTTTGAAACATTAAATGATGACTTGGAAAAAATTATAGCTTTAGAAAATACAATTTCTTCAAAAAATATCGATGAAATTAAAAAAATTATTTCTGAATTTAAATTTCCAAGATTAAAAACTCTAAAATCTCCCGAAAGTATCGAAACTAAAGAAAAAATCATATATATACGTAATTATGTTAAAGAATCCACAAAAAAAACGGCGGAATATTTTTGCAGCAGCAAGCAAGAAAATCATATTTGTGCAGATAAACTTAAAAATATTTTCAAAACTCTTTTTGAAGTGGTCAACTATTATTCAGACAAAATTTATTCAATTAAAATTTCAAAAAATTTGCTTGGTTTCGGGGATTTGGAGCATTTGGCGATAAAACTTTTATGCGATGAAAAAAATGGAAAAATTATTCCTTCTCAAATTGCAAAAGAAATCTCCGAAAATTATAAAGAGGTATTGGTAGACGAATATCAGGATATCAACGACATTCAAAATACCATATTTAAAATGATTACAAAAAACGAAAATAATCTTTTTATGGTCGGGGACGTTAAACAAAGCATCTACAAATTCAGGCAATCTCGCCCTCAAATATTTCTTGAGAAGAAAGATTCTTTTTCAAATTATGACCCGGAATCCAAAATCTATCCCGCAAAAATAAATCTCAGCAAAAATTTTAGAAGTGACAAAGGAATTCTTGACTTTGTAAATTTTATTTTTGAAAATATAATGTCTAAAGAAATCGGCGAAATAGAGTACAATCAAGAAGAATTTTTATTTCCCGGAATACCTCAAAATATAAATCCCGATAAAGAAAGTTCGGTAGAATTAAACTTTATAAATCAAGAAGATTTTGATGAAAATTTAGGAGTGACCGAAGCGAGAGTTATCGCTGAAAAAATAATGAAAATGATAAGTTCGGGTTATGAAATCGAAACAAACGGAGAAAAACGCCCGATTACGTACTCTGATTTTTGCATTCTTTTGAGAAATTCCAATAATCAAGCTCATATTTATGCGGGAGAACTGATTAAATGCGGAATTCCGGCACATTCCGAAATTAACGAAAAATTTCTTGCAACAAAAGAAATAACCACCATGATTTCACTCTTGAAAACTATAAGCAATCCCATTCAAGACATCGCATTAATCGGAACAATGATGAGCCCTATTTTTGACTTCAGTGCAGATGAAATTGGGCTTATCCGCTTGGAATGTACTGATCTTCCGTTTTATTTTTCTTTAAAAAAATCTGCCGAAAAAGAAAATTTAAAAGCCGAAAAATTTTTGAACAGGATTAATTTATATAGAGATTTATCTCAAAATTTAACTTGTGACGAATTTATAAATTATATATATGATGATACATCCTATCCGGAAATATGCAGCGTGATGCCAAACGGAACCCGAAAAACCGCTAATTTAAAATTATTCGCAGAATATGCACGAAAATTCGACGCGAATTTTCACAGCGGGATAACAGGATTTTTGAAATATCTGGAAAATATCCAAAGTAAGAATTCGGATCTCCCTGCTGCTTCACTATCCTCCGAAACTGACAACAATGTAAAAATTTTAAGCATCCATAAATCAAAAGGTTTGGAATTCCCCGTTTGTATCTTGGCCGATTGCGCAAAATCATTTAAAAATGACACCGACAGCCTTTTGATGCACAGAAATTTGGGCTTGGGAACAAAAATAAAAGTGGAAAACAATACAATAAAATGCGATAATATCGTAAGAAAGGTTATTTCTATTCAAAATAAAAAAGAGGCTGTTGCAGAAGAACTCCGAATTTTATATGTCGCTCTTACAAGAGCCAAGCAAAAACTTATATTAATTTCATCTTTAAAAAATCTCCAAAAAACAGTCCAAGAAAAATTTATTTTAGCGGATTTATTAAATAAAAATGATATTAATATTTTAAACAGCGCCCACTCATTTTCTGATTTTTTAATTTTCGCTCTGGGTAAAAGTTACATCAGAAACAAAATTTGTTCAGTTTTAAATTTAGAGGAAAGTATTTCGGAACCTTTTGAAGAAAATAATTTAAATATAGAGATAAACCTGATAGAAAATAAAAAATACGAAGAAAATTCTGATTTAAAATCTGATGTCGAAGAGAAAAATTCTGATATAAATAAAAATTTATTGGCCAAATTGGAAGAAAGATTCCATTTTAATTATGCAAAAAATTTGTCCGAAGCTCCCCTTAAAGTGGCAGCCTCTCAACTTGCTAAAAATTTTATATGGGAAGAATACATCGCAACTTCAAAGCCGGATTTTTTAAGCAAAAGCAACATAAGCGCTACCGCTAAAGGTAACGCTATGCACAAATTTATGTGTTACGCAGATTTTAAAAAGCTTGAAATTTTCGGACCCGAAGCAGTTATATCAAATCTCATATCCAAAAAATTTTTAACAAAAGAAGAAGCGAATCTTTTGGATAAAAAAGCTTTGATTGATTTCAAAAATT
Source organism: Acutalibacteraceae bacterium (assembly GCA_051887355.1). Taxonomy (GTDB): domain Bacteria; phylum Bacillota; class Clostridia; order Oscillospirales; family Acutalibacteraceae; genus UMGS1491. Next base: position 26,305 of record JBJEZK010000026.1, on the reverse strand, counting down.
CAACTTTATTTAAAAGAATTGTTGAAAGTGAAGAAGTTTTGCGGGAATACAGATTTTCAATACTCTTACCTGCCAATCAAGTAATGCCCTGTGGAAGCGAAAACGAACAAATAGTGGTAGAGGGAGCTTTAGACTGCGCATTCAAAGAAAATGAAAAATACATTATTGTGGATTACAAAACCGACAGAGCTTCCGACTGCAAAGTTCTTTATGAAAAATATAAAAGTCAGCTGGAAATTTACAAAAAAGCAATTGAAGAAATAAAAGGTATAGAAGTCTCGGAAATTGGGATATTTTCATTTTATTTAGGTATGTACTATAATGATATATATTAAAAAAATAAATATTAAGGAGTTAAATTCATGAAATTTTTATCTAAAAAAATTATTTTTATCTTCCTCGCAGGAACACTATTTTGCTCACCGACCTATGCTATGCACCGCAGAGTTCATCACATATACACAAGTTATGAACTTCCTAAAAATCAAAAAATTATTTTCATTCAAAAAAATCCTTCAGATAAACATTCCATCATAATTAATGTCGATGAAAAGTATTTTATTAATCTTATCCCCACTCTGACAAACTATGCCTATTCCTGCGACTTTAATCAAAAATGTGAAATAACGATAACCAGCCCACGTTTGTCGTCCGAAGACCTTACTCAAGATTTAATAAAAACTCTTTCGAAAAACGGCATTGACAACCGATCCGTCGAAATAATTTAATATTCAATTTACCGCGGAGTTAACAGCTTCGCGGATATTTTTTGCGGCTATTATTTCTATCTTGTATTTTTTTAAATTATTAAGAGATTTAAAATTATAATATGGAATAATGCATTTTTTAAAGCCCAGTCTTTCAGCTTCTTGAATTCTCATATCGCAATTTGGTACAGAACGAATTTCTCCCGCAAGACCAATTTCTCCGAAAGCTATTACATCGTCGCTCACAACGGCGTCTTTAAGGCTCGAAACCAATGCAATTGCAACCGATAAATCTGCGGCCGGTTCATCAAGTTTCAATCCTCCCACAACATTGACATATGCATCCATTGAAGAGAAAAAATATCCCGCTCTCTTTTCAAGAACCGCCAATATAAGCGACATTCTATTATAGTCAAAACCCGTACACATGCGTCTTGGATTCCCAAAATTAGTAGGTGTAACCAATCCTTGAACTTCGGTGAGAATCGGCCTTGAACCTTCCATAATACATGCAACACAAATTCCCGAAACATTCTGAGGTTTTCCCGCCAAAAGCATTGCCGATGGATTTTCGACCTCACAAAGTCCTGTATCGTCCATACGAAAAACCCCTATTTCATTGGTGGAACCATGCCTGTTTTTGACTGCTCTTAAAATTCGGTAAGCAGTCTGACTGTCACCCTCAAAATAAAGCACTGCGTCAACCATATGCTCCAAAACTTTGGGTCCGGCAATGGCGCCGTCCTTGTTAACGTGCCCGATGAGTAAAACGGTGATATCCAAAGATTTAGACAATTTCAAAAATACATTTGTACATTCTTTTACCTGTGATACACTACCGGGAAAAGTAGATGAATCCGGATTGCTCATAGTCTGAACGGAATCAATGATAACGAGATCCGGACGTGTGTATTCGATTTCAGCCGAAATCAAATTTATATTCGTTTCGGTCATTATAAAAAGATTTTCATTACAAACTCCAAGCCGAGAAGCTCGCATTTTTATCTGGCGCTTAGATTCTTCTCCGGAAACATATAAAATTTTAAGTTTTTTATCCAAATTATTACAAATTTGTAGAAGCAACGTGGATTTTCCTATTCCCGGCGTACCGCCTAAAAGAGTAAGCGAACCTTTTACAATTCCTCCGCCAAAAACTCTGTCCAGCTCGCTGAATCCTGTGCAATACCGAGTTTCTTCGTCTATATCAATACTATTCATCGAAACCTGAGAAATTTGCGAAGAACTAAATTTTACGGCTGAAGACTTGCTTGGTTTTGAAGAAGCTTCTCGTATTTCTTCCAACATTGTGTTGCCTTGTCCGCAAGATGGACATATTCCGTTCCATTTTGCAGACTCAAATCCGCATTCTGAACAAACAAACACCGTTTTTATCTTCTTATTCATAATCTCTTCCTTTGAAAATTAGTTTATTAATTCCCCACAATTCTCTTTGCACGAGGTTTTACAGGGCTCTGATTAGAGGTAAGATTTTTAAATCCCACCATGGTTTCTTTTTTAATTTTCATTCTTCTCCGGCCAACTAATCTGCGAGCTAATCGGTACGCTTTTTTTTGACTCATCGGATAAAATGAAACATCCAAAAATTTTTTAAACGAACATCCGTTTTTACATTCGTCACTTGTAAGAGCAGCTCTCACATTTTTGCCACCGTCCGCCCCTTTGCCGTAGCATGGGTCACTAACCGCTAAAATTGCACAAAAATACGCCAAGAGTTTATCTTTATATTTAGAATTAACACGTGTAGATGTTAATGGATTTTTGCCTTTACCAACAGGTTTGGATCTCAAATATCTTATTATTTCTTTGTAAATAGACTTTCTGTCTGCATCATTCTCATATATACCATCCAATTTTTTCATTAAATCAGTATATTTCCCCGCACCACAAATAAACCTGTTATATCGTTTTTGAACAGGGCAATATCTAAAACTCACTGTAACTTCGCCAAATGGAGTACGTAAAAATGTAGAAAAATTTTTGGGATCGTTTTTATCGGCATTTAATGATTCCATTATAAGTTTGTCAGAACAGAGTTGCGACTGAAGATAAGTAAAATCTTCGTGTTCTTCTTCTATTTCATAACTCAAAGCAGCATCTCGACTCTTTTCCACTATGCTTGTGGGCGCATACACATAGGAATTTGCAGGCATATCCGTAACACACGCATTAACACAAGGAAAAAACATATTTCGCATACTCTCCTAATTAAAATTTGTTTACTTACGGATACTATTTTAACATATTTTTCGACTAATTTCAATAGCATTTTAAATTTTGTCTGCAAAATTATTTGTAAAATAATTAGAAATACCGCAGTATATACTAAAAGCCAGCTGCGTTTGGTATTCAGGTTTTGTGAGTTTATCGGCCTCTTCTTGATTAGAAAGAAATCCGCACTCCACAATAACTGCCGGTATTTGAGCGTTATGAAGCAAAAATATTTTTTTATCGGCGGGTTTGATTTCTCTTGTATTTTCCGGCTGAATTAATCCTACAAGCGAATCTTTTATACCTGAGGCCAAATTTTGGCTCCCTGCGTGATTTTTTGAATAAAATATTTGCGAACCGAAATATTTTGAATTTGGAAATTTGTTTTGATGGATGCTCACAAAAACAGCTTTTTCTTGGGAATTATCTTTAATTATCTCCGCACGATTATATAAATCGGAGCGCTTTTTCTCTCTGAGAGTTTTGGAATCATCGTCATATATGGCGGTGTCGGTTTCTCGAGTCATTATAACTTTGTATCCGGCGGCTTGGAGAAAATCTTTTAATTTTAAAGATATACTCAAATTAATATCTTTTTCGACTATGCCGTCAACTCCTACTGCTCCACCGTCCTCGCCTCCGTGACCGGGGTCCAAAATAATTGTTGCCAAATCATTTTTTTCGGTATTCATTTTATCGGCTATTGCTCCGCAAACAACAAATCCCAGCGCAAATATCGACGTGACTCCCACTGCCCACAACAAAACTAAAAATTTTTTCGCTGATATAATTTTCACAAAATTCATATTCTATATACCTCTCTCCCTTTTTGAAGTATATATATGCATTTATCCAAATATTTAACACCATTTAAAATCTATTTGAAAATCATTTAATACTATAGTATAATATTTGAGTAAAAAAATTATTATGATATATACAAAAACAAGGGAAGTAACAAATATGATAAAAAAATCTGCCTCCTCTATGCCGTCTTACACACCTTTGGAAGAATTTTTAAACGCATTATCTCATGGAATAGGTGCAGCTCTCTCGCTGTGGGGAGTGATAATGCTAATAACTAAAAACTTATACAAAAAAAATTTTTTGCCGGGAATTTTAATCTACGGGGTTACACTTTTCATGCTTTATTCCGTTTCGTCAATTTATCATGCTCTGCCCGGCGGAAAAATAAAGTCTATTTTCAGAAAATTTGACCACTGTTCTATTTTTTTGCTTATAGCCGGGACATATACCCCCATATGTATGAACTACATTACCGAGCCTGCGGGAATTATTGTTCTTCTGACGGTCTGGGCTGTGGCAATTGTCGGAATATCATTAAATCTGATAGATGTAAATAAGTTTTCGAAAATCTCAATGGCTTGTTACCTCGTTATGGGGTGGAGCATTGTATTTATTTTCAAACCGGCAATGAGATGCTTAAGTGCTCTTCAATTAAAATGGCTACTCATCGGAGGAATTTTTTATTCGGTCGGTGCAATATTGTATGTTTTGGGCAAAAAGATAAAATATGTCCATTTTGTATGGCACTTATTTGTTCTGGCAGGAAGTATTTGTCACTATCAAGTACTTGTATAATCAAAAGGAGAATTTATGTCTAAAAAAATTAAAATTTTAATAGCCTCTGCATTAGTTTTAACAGGAAATACTACAGTTTTTGCGATGGAGCAAAACCATTTAACCATTTCTAAAAAAATGTTCGACGAATATTCAGTTTACGAAAGTTCTAAAAGAATTAAACTTAATCCCGAAATCAATTTAGATAAAAAATTTAACTACGAAATTATTGAAATTCCGAACTGCACAAAACAAGCCCTGAAAATAACCCCGGGCAGCGATTACACCGATAATCAAACTATAACCGAAGAAGAAATCAGGCAATTTTTACTTTCAAAGGAAACTATTTTTAATCGTCAATACAAATGCTATATACTGGGCAAAAGTAACGCCATCGCTTATGCCGACGCCATAATTATGGATTCAAAAATAAAAACAGAAGATAATTTTCTTTCAAAAAATGAAAATTGGTGCAAACCGGGCGACAATGGAAATTTAATTTTGAAAAAAGATTATAATATCTACACTAAAATCAGATTAAAAGATAATTTTTATGATACCGAATTTTATACTGTTCGTTTAGCTCCTCCACCTTCCGAAAAAGCTGATACCTCGACTTCGGATCCATTTTCGGTTCTTACGTATGGTGGAGAATATTTAGAAAAACCAAAAAATTTGGATACATTTTTGGAAAGCGGAGACACTTCGGAATATTATAAATATGAAATGATATCTGCTCCCGAATATGCTCAAAAAGTGCTTGAAATCACCCCAAAATATTCTGATTCTTTAAATCATGAAATAAATTGGAGATCGGTTAAAAAATATTTATTCCACAACAAAAATATTTTTGAATATATAAATTATATATCTAAAACCGATTACTCAAATCCTCTTGAAAAATTAGATGCTATTTTGGTATATGGTTCAGGAGAACCTCCGTACGAACACAATCAAAGTCTATATGATAATTGTACAATTTACAAAAAAGGTGATTTATTTAAATTATTCATAAAAAAACCCGAAAAAAACCCTCATCCCGAGAATCTTTTGAAAGCATTTGCAAAAAAAGAATCCGAAAAAACTCTCGCTACCTCCTCGCCAAGCCCTTCATGTACTTCGGAAATAAAAAAAGAAATTATAAATGACATTCGTTTAAGTGCATTTAAAATTTTGGCCCATGATTTACATGCTTTAAGCATAACACCAAAAAGTTTTGACTCGTACAGAGGCGCAATCAGCGAAAAGGATATCCAAAATTTTACGGAAAAAAATAAAGATATTTTAAAAACTTCAAAAGTATCGGGGACATTTTCCCTTACCGACTATTTTGATATCATAATATTCGACAAAGGTTTAATAAATTATGCAAAAATAAAACCACTTGTCAAAAACTTTGCTCATATGGACAAACCCTATAACCTAGGGATTATCGTTAGAAGAGATGCACTTAAAAAAATCCCGCCAAATTCATTCTTTAAAAATTTTAAATTGTCCTACGACAAAGATTTGGAACATATAATAAGTGACGGAAAATCAGAACCATGGGATAATGTTGCATACGCTGAATCTCCCGAACTGTCTGAGCATGAATCACATATCAAATTTATCAATGGAAATTTTCACGTGGATCCCATCCCACAAGATGTAAAACGTTATTTTAAAGTAAAGTGCAGACGCAGTCTAAATCCGGAAATTTTAAATGACTATATTTTATCTGCAGAAATTTACCCCGATGAAATTCCAAAGTCCGAATTTATACTCAAAACAGACGACCTTAGCAGTTACATATTCAAAGAAATTTTTAAAGGTATTCCCGATGACAGGTTGGGAGGACATGTTGACAGATTTGATTATCTTGACATATTAATTATAGATAATGCGGTTAAAACAGATTATGCTTTGCCGCTGAAACAACAAGACTGGGTTAAATTTCATAGAGGATTAAACTGTACAATGTATGTAAAAAAAGAATTACTTAGCAGAATAACAAGGGACGACTGGCACTATATTTTGACTTATATTTCAGGGCCGGGGATTTTATAAGCTACTTCCATAACCTGAAAATCTGCGAAAAACATGAACATTTGCGCTTTTTATGAAATACAGGATTGTAATTCACAAGAATTGTATCTTCTCCAACCACTTCTATATTTTCCCATTTTATTACAATATCATCTTCTCTCCCAAAAATCCCAAAACATTTTGGTCTTCCGTAAACAATAATAGCTACAAGTTTGGCACATTTCATATCAACTTCAACGTCATTGACACACCCTATTCTACAACCATCTTTCAAACCTATAACTTCTTTGTTTCGCATATCTGCTATTCTACAAGTCATATAAATTATTCACCTCCATATATATTTGACATATTCACCGAATTATTTATAATTTACTCAAATGCATTTATAGGAGGAACTCATGACAGAAACTGAAAATAAAATTATTCGATATCATCCAAAAGAAAATTTCGGGCTTTCTGACAAAGAAATAAAAAGTCGTATAAATGACGGCCTTGTGAACGTGGATAAATCCATAAAAACAAAATCCACTTCAGACATAATAAAAGATAATACTCTTACTCTTTTCAACATATTAAATATACTTATTGCCGCGGCGGTTATGTATACGGGTCTATATAAAAATCTTATGTTCATGGGCGTGGTTATATGCAACTGCATAATAGGAATCAGCCAGGAACTTCGAGCCAGAAACACGGTAGAGCGCTTGAATTTTATATCTTGTAGCCATGCAAATGTTATAAGAAACGGAAAAAATAAAAAAATTCCCATAGAACAAGTTGTTTTAGATGACATTCTGATTTTTGAATCGGGAAACCAAATCATGGCAGATTGCATCATAAAACAAGGTAAGTGCGAGGTAAATGAGTCGTTTTTAACCGGAGAGCCTGATTTAATTTCTAAAAATCCCGGTGATTTAATCCTTGCCGGAAGCTATGTTGCAAGCGGAAAATGCATTGCTCAAGCAGAACATGTCGGAAAAGAAAATTATTCCTCGGCAATGCTTAAAGAATCCAAATGCATAAAAAAAACAAAATCCGAAATAATGGAAACCGTAAATAAAATAATAAAAATAATTTCAATCGCTATTATTCCTATCGGTGGAATATTATTTTACAGACAGTTATTATCTTCGGGATATGACTATTCATCGGCAATAATCACCACTTCGGCAGCATTAACCAGTATGATTCCCGAAGGATTGGTACTGCTTACAAGCTCGGTACTGGCAGTGGGGGTTCTAAGACTTTCAAAAAAAAGAATTTTAGTTCAAGATATATACTGCCTGGAAACTTTGGCACGTGTAGATACATTATGCCTTGACAAGACCGGTACCATAACCGAAGGAAAATTCGAAATTCACGATATTATCTCTTCAAGCAAATATTCAAAACAGGAACTTGAGATTTATTTATCGGCAATTTCTGATAATATAAACGATTCAAATGAAACTTTTCAGGCCATCTCCGCCATGTTTAAAAGCAACGAAAACAAAGTACCCGCAGAAAAAATAATTCCGTTTTCTTCCGAAAAAAAATGGTCCGGAATTCAAACCAAAAAACTCGGAACTATAGTTATGGGCGCCGGAGAAATAATTTTTAAAAATCAATATTATAAAATCGAACACAACATACAAAAATTTTCCGAAGACTACCGAGTTATAACCATAGCTCGGTCGAAAAATCCATTTGAAGGAGAAAATTTGCCTATAGATTTGGAATATGTCGGAATAGTTTTAATAAAAGATAAAATAAGATACAGCGCCGCTAAAACTTTAAATTTCTTTAAAAAACAAGGTGTGGATATCAAAGTTATTTCGGGGGATAATCCGGTTACAGTTTCTAAAATAGCCAAACGTGTCGAACTGGAAAATACCGAATCATATATCGATGTATCTACTTTGAAATCCGAAGATGAGATTCGCGAAGCAGCCACTAAATATACAATTTTTGGAAGAGTAACTCCGCCTCAAAAACAACTTATAATAAAATCATTGAAAGAAAGCGGCAAAACCGTTGCTATGGTCGGCGACGGAGTAAATGACGTTTTGGCGATGAAAGAATCGGATTGCAGCGTTGCTATGGCTAACGGAAGCGATATAGCAAGAAATATTTCTCATCTGGTACTTTTGAATTCCGATTTTGCTTCTATGCCTTTAGCGGTAGCGGAAGGAAGAATTGCCATAAATAATATTCAAAGGTCCTCATCGCTTTTCCTTGTGAAAACTTTGTATTCTTTTTTACTTTCGATTTTATTCCTGATTATTCCTTATTCTTACCCTTTTATATTAATTCAAATGACTTTGCTGAGCTCTTTAACTATAGGAATACCTTCATTTGTACTTGCTCTTGAGCCCAACAGACAAAAAATCAGCGGAAATCTTTTTACAAATATTGTAAGCAAAGCTCTTCCGGCGGCTCTGACAATAGTAAGTGAAATTTTAATTTGCGTAGGATTATATGCCCTATTTAATTTGAATTATTTGAAATACTCCACTCTATGCGTTTTAATAACAGGAGCAATCGGAATTATGCTTTTGTATAATATATCTCTTCCGCTGAATAAACTTAGAAAAACCTTGCTTTGGGGAGTATCCGTTTCGTTTTTTATTGGAATGACGGCATTTTCTAACGTATTCAGCGTTGAACCATTTAACTGGATAAATTGTTTGATTTTTATCCCTCTTATTATTATTGGATATGTAATTTATGAACTGTTTTCAAGAATTCCTTGGGAAAAATGGACCGAAAAATTAATTTCAAAAAATTATTCGACATAAAATCTCTGTTTTTAATTGACTTGAGTGCTCAAATTGGTTAGTATAAATTTAAGATAAATGGAAAGGAGAAATAATTTTGAACGGAAAAAATAAACTAAGCTCAATGATGTTTGTAGGAATTATAGCGTCGATATTTACAATTGTTACCGTTGCGGTTTCAACAATAATTTTATTGGAAAGAAAAAAGAAAAAGGAAGATAAAGAACTCGATGAATACTTGGAATCCGGCATAAACTAATTGACCATCCCCCTATGGGGGAATTTTTTATGCAAAAATAAAAATTGCCCTCATATATAAGGACAACTTTTTTATTTTAATAATATTATTCTATTCATCAAAAGATTCTTCACTCATGTCTTCGTCTTCGTAATCATAAATAAAATAAAACCTGCGATCTTTGCGACATTTACGAATAGCTCTATTTTTTTCGGAATACCCAAATTCACGACAACCCATGAATCTTGCATTACTTTCTTCTGCAACTTCAAGAATTTCCTTAGGATCTACATCTAAAAAGATTGAAGCCAACTTTAAAGCATCTTCATCACGTTCATCACAAACAGGAAAAACCGGCATCATTCGACTTAAAATCTCACCAAAAGCAAATTTAAACATTCTCTTTGAAACATTATGAATAGAACCCGATGGTCTTCCGAACCAAATTTTTTCAATTTCTTTAGGCAAATTTTCTTCTATGTAAGATTTTCTATACTTATTCTGAGTTGTATTCATATATTCGTACAAATCCTCAAAAACTTTTCTTTCTTTATCATCGAACATCTGGTTAAGAAATCCATTTCTAACAAGATATTCATACTCTCCATGCACATTTGTCAAGCTTATAGCAAAAATCCCTATTATAGATAAAAAAATAGCCTTAATCTTAAAAATATTACATATTTTACTCATATTTTTTCATTTCCTCTTCAAATTATCAATTTATAAATTTATTCTTTATTAATTATATTAATTCTTTTAATACTTGTCAAATCATTTTCCATCTTTCTTCTTAATATTCTCATCCTAATATTTAGCTTTTATTCTCTTTTTACAATTTATATTGTTGAAAAAAATATCTTTATATGCTATACTAAACCAAGAGATTTAACAAATAGAATAGAACGAAAAATATTAAATAGTAATTAATATTACCGGTTAACATGGAGGGTTAGCTTATGGGATTTGAATTTGATAATAATACTGAAGAAATAGTTAAAATAAAGGTCGTCGGAGTAGGTGGCGGCGGCGGAAATGCCGTAAATCGTATGGTGGATTCAGGAGTAAAATGTGTTGAGTTTATCTGCGTTAACACAGATAGACAAGCTTTGCTACGTTCAAAAGCCACCAATAAAATTCAGATCGGTGAAAAAATAACAAGAGGCAAAGGCGCAGGTTCCAAGCCTGAAGTAGGTCAACGTGCCGCAGAAGAAAGTCGTGATGAGATAATTGCTGCGCTTAAAGGTTCAGACATGGTATTCATAACTGCCGGAATGGGTGGCGGAACAGGAACCGGAGCTGCCCCGATAGTTGCTCAAATAGCCCGTGAAATGGGAATCCTTACCATAGGAATTGTTACAAAGCCGTTTGCATTTGAAGGCCAAAAGAGAATGACTCAAGCTGAGCACGGAATAGCTGCTCTTAGAGAACATGTTGATTCTTTGGTTGTGATTCCGAACGAAAGATTAAAACTTGCCAGTCAACAAAGAATCACTCTCATGAATGCATTCATAGTTGCAGACGATGTTTTAAGACAGGGCGTTCAAAGTATTTCGGATTTAATTCTCTTGCCGGGACTCGTAAACTTGGATTTTGCCGACGTAACATCCATAATGAAAGATGCCGGATATGCTCACATGGGCATAGGTCAAGCAAGCGGAAAAGATAAAGCAGAAGTCGCTGCAAATATGGCAATTTCCAGTCCGCTTCTTGAAACTGCAATCAATGGCGCTAAAGGTGTCATCATTAATATTACCGCTTCACCGGATATCGGACTTGACGAAATTGAAACTGCATCATCAATTATTTCTCAACAAGCTGACGAAGATGCAAATATTATCTGGGGTGCAGCTTTCGACGAGAATATGGACGATTCAATCAGCGTAACGGTTATCGCAACAGGGTTCTCCACGCGGGAATCATTCATGCCCGTCCCTTCAAATAATAAGCAGACCGGAAATCGTGGCACAATGGATTCCGCTCCAAAAAACAGTTTTGGACAATTAAATCAAAAAGAAAACGACGATGAAAGTTTTTACGACATAATGTCAATATTTAAAAAAGACAGATAAAAAAAATACTCCCGATTTCTCGGGGGTATTTTTTATTACTATTTCTGGGGATTATACAAATTACCAAGCACACTATTTATATCGTCTGTATCTCTTATTTTTTGCTCATTATCGTTATAAATACGCACTATCGTTGTTCCTAAAATAGCATCCATCACTCTTTGAAAGTTATTTGAATTAAAGCCATCTCTTGTTGTAATTTCATTATTCAAAATTATTTTATCCCAAATTTTTGTTGATTCATAATATCCATAAAGTCCCATACCACACTGTAAAAACTGAGAATTCAAATGACAAAGAATATTTATTCTTTTTGTTTCATGTAACTTCACTAATTTATCGAAATCATTTTTTCCTCTAACAGATAATCCTTTTTTCATACGATTTGTAAAATCTTTTGCTACTTTATGTATAAGATTCTTCTCGGTAAGCATAGCATCAAAGTATCTAGGTAATACAACGTCCATCATCTTCGTGAATATATAACAAGCTTTGGCAGCTATTTCATCCTTTTTATCATATCTGCTATCATAATTTTTGGCAAATTTTGTAAGAATAAGCATTAGATAACTATCCATTCCCTGAGTATATAGTTTGTTATTGTGCTTTAATTGCCAAATTTTCAAAATCTCGTTGGCTATCTCTTTAACATCTATGTTTAATGCTTCACTAATGCACTTTACTTCCTTATTATCACTATGAAATGTCCTATTAATATCTTTTTCTATTTGTCCAAAACCCTTACTCACACATGTTCCATATTCTTCGATCAAACTTTTCCTTACTATAATACCTTCATTATTATTGAAAAAATTCATATATTCCCTAATATACTTTTGAGTGCCGCCTAATCTTTCGAACCATAAATCAGCCGAAACGCCACGATCTACACGACTATCAATATATCTTTCGACATCTACATTTTCTAAAATTTTGAACAAAACAGCCGCCGAAGCTACACTTGCAGCTCCGAAAATCAATTCTCCTTTGTGATTCCAAACTAAATCTTTTGCTTTTTGATAAAGCGATTTATTATTTGCCGAATTAGGCGAAACAGCACTTACCTGCGGCATAATTGGGGAAGCACACAAAGTCAAAGAAGCCATAGACACAGAAAATATTTTAAGTAATTTTTTCATAAAACTCCTCCAAAATTTATAATTTTATATTAAATATTAAATAATTTGTTATTATGTTATTATGTTATTATTATATCATATTATTATTTTCGTGTCAAATAAATTTAAAACCTGCCACACAATCGCAGCAGGTTCATTAAAACTACATTTTAATATTAAACTTAAAGCAAAGTAACATCTTCACAGTGTTTTCTCGGATAGTTTCTATCATGGCATCAAACATATCGAATCCTTCGACCCTATATTCAACAACGGGGTCTCTTTGACCATATGCCCTCAAATTTATGCCTCTTTTTAATTCTTCCATTGCATCTATGTGATCCATCCATTGTTCATCAACATTGCTTAGAAGAACTACTCTTTCAAGCTCTCTCGAAGCTTCTTCGCCCAAAATTTCTTCGTGCTTGACTCTGATTTTCTGAGATTTTTCTCTTATAAACTCCACAATTTCGTCGAATGACATATCTATTGGATTTTCATCTCCAAATTTTAATTCGTCTTCTTGAAGAACCCATCCCATGTAATAATTTCTCAGACCCTCTATGTTCCAAGTTTCTTTCGGAGCACTCGGAGATATGAAACGAGAAACCACTATTTTAGACATTTCATCAATCATCGAAACTATCATCTTGCTAAGGTCTTCGCCGGCAAGAACTTGGTCACGCTGGCTGTAAATAATTTCACGCTGACGATTAAGAACATCATCATACTGAAGCACATTTTTACGGATCGCAAAATTCCGTCCTTCGATTTTTCTTTGCGCTGATTCAATTGATTTAGTGAGCATTCTGGCTTCCAAGGGTGTTTCATCGTCAACATTAAGATGCTCCATCCAACGTTTCAAGCGGTCTCCGCCGAAAAGTCTCATAAGGTCATCCTCGAGCGACAAGTAAAAACGACTTTTTCCCGGATCCCCTTGTCGTCCGGATCTTCCACGAAGCTGATTGTCAATCCTTCGAGTTTCATGGCGTTCTGTACCGATTACATAAAGTCCGCCGCAATCTCTTACTTCTTGAGCCGCTCCTTGAAGGTCCGCTTTATATTTTGCATAAAGTTCGGAATATTTAGCTCTTGCATTTAAAATTTTCTCGTCTTCTGTTTCGGAAAAGCTATCGGCTTCGTTTATGGTTTCATCGTCATATCCCAGTTTTTTAAGTTCTGTTTTTGCCATATATGCGGCATTACCGCCAAGTATTATATCTGTACCACGTCCGGCCATATTTGTTGCAATTGTGATTGCGCCTTTTTTGCCGGCTTGAGCAATTATGGCGGCTTCTTTTTCGTGATATTTAGCGTTTAAAACTTCGTGTTTAATACCTTTTTCTTTGAGCAAATTACTTAAGATTTCGGACTTTTCAATCGAAACTGTACCGACAAGAACAGGTTGACCTTTTTCGTGGCTTTCTATTATGTCTTTAACTATAGCATGATACTTGCCCATTTGAGTTTTATATACAACATCGGGGAGGTCTTTTCTTATAACAGGCTTATTGGTAGGAATGGTAACTATATCCAGTTTATAAATTTCTCTGAATTCTTCTTCCTCTGTCATGGCAGTACCTGTCATACCGGAAAGCTTATTATAAAGTCTGAAATAATTCTGGAAAGTTATCGAAGCTAAAGTTTTTGATTCTTTTTCGACTTTTACGCCTTCTTTTGCTTCGATTGCCTGATGAAGACCGTCATTATATCTTCTGCCTATCATTATACGGCCGGTAAATTCGTCCACGATTAGGACTTCTCCGTTTTTCACAACATAGTCGATGTCGTTCCTCATAACTCCGTTGGCTTTGATGGCTTGATTGATATGATGCTGCAAATTAAGGTGCTCAGGGTCTGTTAAATTATCAATATTAAAATATTTTTCTGCTTTTTCCACACCGGATTTTGTCAAAGTAGCAGTTTTAGCTTTTTCATCAACTACATAGTCGTGATCCTTAAACAATTCTTCATTGTCTTCTTTTGCGTCAATTTCTGCAACTTTCAGCATTTTTAAGGATTTTGCGAAATTATCGGCTATGGTATAAAGTTCAGTAGATTTATCGCCTTCGCCGGAAATAATCAAAGGAGTTCTTGCTTCGTCTATTAAAATAGAGTCCACTTCATCAACTATGGCAAAATTATGGCCTCTTTGAACCTTAGCTCTCATGTCTGTGACCATATTATCTCTTAAATAATCAAATCCAAACTCATTATTTGTACCATAAGTTATATCAGCGGCATAGGCTTTAATTTTTTTCTGGCGACTGTCTCCGCTAAGAACTAGGCCTACAGTCAATCCTAAAAATTTATAAATTTTCCCCATTTGTTCAGAGTCACGCTTAGCCAGATAATCGTTTACGGTTACAATGTGAACTCCTTTCCCTGTAAGAGCATTCAAATATGCAGGCATGGTTTCGACAAGAGTTTTTCCTTCACCCGTCATCATCTCACTGATTCTTCCTTGATGAAGAACAATTCCGCCCAAAACCTGAACCGGGAACGGGCGCATACCAAGAACCCTATCTGCAGCTTCACGACAAACCGCAAATGCATCAGGAAGAATATTGTTCAGGCTTTCGCCGTTTTTCAAACGCTCCTTAAGAACCACTGTCTGAGAAGCAAGTTCCTCATCTGTCATATTTAAATATTTGGTTTCCAAATTATATACTGCGTTCGCTATAGGTCTTATACGTCTAAGTTCACGCTTGCTGTAATTTCCAAACAATAATTTTAAAAAACTCATATTTTACACCTCTCATTTTTAATTTATGCTGAGTTTTATTTTATTTTAATCCAATACCAAATTAAAATCTACTATAAAATATATTTATGTGAAAATATAACTATCTCAATTTACAATAATATCATATTTTTAAAAATAAAACAGACACTATTGTAAATTTTAACTAATCTTATTGTATTCTTATTTGATTTTAATATTAATTTATAATAGAATAGTACAAAACATACAAGGAGTGACATACCATGACAAATCATTTTGAAGAGGTATTCGAACTCATGAAAAAATCTTTCCCCGAAAACGAATACCGAACCAAAGAAGACCAAAAAAAGCTTTTAAAAAATCCTATGTACAAATTAGACGTCAAAACCGATGAAACCGGTAAAACAATCGCATTCATTGCAAGCTGGGAATTTCCTAAATTTTTATTTATAGAGCACCTGGCGGTCGACCCTTGTTGCAGAGGAAACGGAATGGGGTCCAAAATAATGAAAGAATTTATAAATAATTCCAAAAAGCCAATAATTCTCGAAATTGAAATTCCTAAAGATGAAATTAGTATAAAAAGAAAAAAATTTTATGAAAAATTGGGATTTAAACTAAACAACAACCAATATTTTCAGCTCCCTTTGAGAAAAGGAGACAAACCTATGAAAATGAATTTAATGAGCTACCCTGAAGAAATTTACAACGAGAATTTTGGAACAATAGAAACGATGATTCAAAATTTTGTTTACCCGCAATTTTAAAATTCATTTTTTATACTTCTTAAAAATAAATCTCTGACTAATTCTTTAGTTACGGATTTATTTTTTATTGCTTGATTAACTGTACTGCAAATCGGAAGTTCAACTCCGTATTTTTTGCCAAGCTCAACAATGGCATAAGAAGTTGCCACACCTTCGGCAAGTTTATCATAAGGTTTGTTCATAGCAAAAAGTTCGCCAAATTTTCGATTATTACTGTGTGGAGAAAATAAAGTCGCTTGATAATCACCCAGATGGGCAAGTCCAAATGCAGAAAGCGCATTCCCGCCCATAGCTTTTATGAGCCGTGAAATTTCCATTGTTCCACGTGACATCAATGCGCCTTTAAGCGAAACATATCCAAGTCCGTCCAACATCCCTGCCGCTATGCCCATAACATTTTTCGTGGCAGCCCCTATCTCGCTTCCGATAAGATCCGTTCCATAATAAAACCTTATAAGACGACTTGAAAATTTATCGACAAGCTCTCTTTTTACGCTGTCTTTTTTGGAATCTATGACCATACAATTAGGAATTCCACGAACAAAATCCTGAACATGTCCCGGCCCCACCCATACAGCTAAATTCAAATCTTCGCCGAGATGTCGCTCCATGACCTCAGAAAGACGTTTTCCCGTGCTTTCTTCTATTCCTTTCATGCAAAGAACGAAAGTTTTGCTTTTTAAATCTTTCAAAGTAAATTCTTTGGATAAATTCTCTACAAAGTCGGACAAACTCTGCGCGCTTATGGATATAACGATAATTTCGGAGTGATTAAAAGCTTTTTTTATGTCATCTGTTAAAATAATTTTTTCGTCCAGGCTAAGCCACTGATTTTTTCGATAATTAACAAGTTCAGCTAAATGCTTCGAACCTTTACGCCCCCAAAGCACAACATTTTTTCCTATCTTGTTCAAATACCAGGCGATAAAAGTCCCCCAGCGGCCACACCCTAAAACAGATACGTTCATTATAAAATTCCTTTCTTTTAAGAAATCATGGTTATAATCTAAATTCAATTCTATATCTAAAAAATAATTTTAAGCTTTATTTTTGCTGCCCATCACATTTTCGATTTTGTGTTTAACAACCTCTTCTATTGATGTTCTGGCGGCAGATAAATATTTACGAGGATCAAAATTTTCGGGATGTTCGCTAAAACTTTTTCTTATCGATGCCGTCATGGCAAGCCTTAAATCAGAATCGACATTTATCTTACATACTGCGGATTTTGCGGCTTTTCTTAGCATTTCTTCGGGAATTCCGACAGCTTCGTCCAATTTTCCTCCGAACTCATTTATTTCATTTACATATTTTGGAATTACGCTCGAAGCTCCATGAAGAACAATCGGGAAGTCCGGCAATTTTCTTTCTATTTCATTTAAAATATCAAATCTAAGCTGAGGCTTTTGACCGGGTTTAAATTTATATGCACCGTGACTGGTTCCGATAGCAACAGCCAGAGAATCCACACCGGTTAATTTTACAAATTCTTCTACTTGATTAGGGTCTGTGTAAAAAGATTTTTCCTCGGAGATATTTATTTTATCTTCAACTCCTGAAAGACTCCCAAGCTCGCCTTCAACCGAAACTCCGTATTTGTGAGCATAATCGCTTACTTTTTTGGTTATTTCAATATTTTTTTCATACTCTAAAGAAGAACCATCTATCATAACGGATGTAAATCCACTGTCAATACAGTTTTTACATAGTTCGAAAGAATCTCCATGATCCAAATGAAGAGCGATGGGAATATCAGTTTCCTCACAAACAGCTTCGACAAGTTTTCTGAGATATATCGCTCCCGCATATTTCCTGGCTCCCGAAGAAGCTTGAAGTATGAGCGGAGAAGAAAATTCCTGCGCTGCTTTACTTATTCCCTGAACTATTTCCATATTATTTACATTAAAAGCCCCTACCGCATAACCTTCTTTGTACGCTTTTTGTAGCATGGCATCTGTATTTACCAAACTCATTAAATCACCTCTTAAATTAATTATTAAACTACTGATCTATTATACTATAAACTAAAAAATATAATAACCTAAAATATAATATTATTGACTAAAATAAAAAAATTTTATATAATTTAAGTGTGCTACCGTAGCTCAGGTGGTAGAGCAGCTGATTCGTAATCAGCAGGTCGGCGGTTCGAGTCCGCCCGGTAGCTCCAAATAATAAAACTCAGACCTAAAATTCAGGTCTGGGTTTTAATTTATTTCAAAGCTCACTTTATGTTCGAATACTGTCAACTACATTTTGATATACTTTTTTAATATCCTCCAATATTGCTTCTTCTATATTTAGTTTTTTAAAATATTCCTTTTGGGAGTTCCAAAAATTGTTGTTTAAGACGGAGCCTGACTGCAGAAGATTGTATTTTACCAAATCTTTTTCTTGCACTGCATTTGACTCTTCTTTATTTTTCCATAATTTCTCTGCTCGTCTAGCCCATTCATACACATATAGTCCACCGCTTTCTTTAAATTTTTTAGAAACCGATGCCGGAAGTTTCCATGATTCAGATATATCGACGCATTCAGAAAGAGTTTTAAATGCCATAATCAATGACCTGAAATCCCTCTTTTGTAAATCAGATACTGCTTTGCTTGTTATGCAATAATCACATCCTGCTAAAAAAGTATATACGCATTTTTCTGTAGAACCATAACTTTGTAATTTATTTACAAAGGACTGCTGTTTTTTTGTCGGAAGGCACATTTTTATTTTTTTAAATACTTTTCTATCAAATGTTTATTTAAATATTCTACTACTTTATTTTTAGTATGAGCCATATTATCATCCCCTTTTTTATATAGAATAATTTACATAATAAAGCCTTATAAATTAATGACTATGCCCATCAAGGCCGTAGCCGTTAGTTATAGGGTCTTTAAAAAGAAATATCTTCGGTGGCTTTATCGTAAACCTAAGGTACATATACAAAATTAAAACAAGTACAGCCGAACTTAAATAATTTGCCCATGACGCAATAGGAACGCTTATTAAAATCCAATAAGAAACCACTTGGCCTGCAATTGCGGAAAAAACAAAGTCCAGTATTCCGAGTATTAAAGTTTCTTTCTTTAAAAGTAAAAGAAAACCATAAAAAATTACGGGTATAAGAACCATCATTACAACTATTGAAACGGCTTTGGCGGTAATAAAATTCGGACTATTGTACAAAAACGGTACTTCTACAATCATCCAAATAAGCGAAGGACCTATCACCAATTTCATATGTTCCCATGTTGATTCGTTAACCGCACAGATTATCCCCGCTAATTTATTATGTCCTGACCATTCGTATATAAAATGCGAACACGTTCCAAATACTATTAAAAATAAAAGTCCAAATGCTTCTAAAGTAAGTTCCATAATCAATCTCCTTTACAAAACTCAAAGCAAATATGAATATGGCCCGAAATCGCTCTTGGAAACCATTTTCCCCTGCTTTCTGAGTTCATATTCTATACTTTTTATAATATGCTTCATTTCAACTTTATCAGACTCAGAAGCAGCCATAAAACTTGAAGTTAAAACAATATTTTTAATGCTGCCCCCGGCAATTTCAAAATTTTTTGCAAGATATTCGAAATCTACATCGTCTGAAACCGGAGTTTTGTTCGGAAACATATTTTTCCATATTTTTAAACGAAGACCCTCGTCCGGAAGAGTAAAATGAACCACATAATTTATTCTTCTGAAAAAAGCTTTATCTATATTTTCGATAAAGTTGGTTGTCATTACGGTGATTCCGTTATATTCTTCCATTTTTTGAAGAAGATACGAAGTTTCAACATTTGCATTTTTGTCATGGGAATCTTTAACCTCGGTTCTTTTTCCGAAAAGTGCGTCAGTTTCATCAAAAAGCAAAACAGCATTGCTTTTTTTTGCGCTGTCAAAAACTTCGCTCAGATTTTTTTCGGATTCTCCTATATATTTTGAAATCACTCTGGAAAGATCCACACGATATATTTCAAGATCAAGGTCGCTCGCCACAACTTGAGCTGCCATAGTTTTACCTGTGCCCGGAGGTCCGGTAAATAACATGCTTAGACCCCGACCATAAAGAATCCGCTTGCTCATGCCCCATTTCTCGTACACTATATGTTTGTATTTTATTTGGTTGCATGCTCTTACCAGTAATTCTTTTTGAGCTTTCGGAAGAACTATATCATCCCAAGTATGTTTTTTCTTAATGAGAACCGCTTTGTCGGATAAATCCCCTATTGTTTGATGATGAGCACACATGCTGAGCGTTTTCCCGTCAATATTATTTTTTCCGTTGTATTTGCACTCAAACTGAGCTTCCTCGCAAGTATTTGTTATTTGGAGAGGAGTAAACTGGAATTTATTTGCAATTTCTCTTACACTTAAATTTTCATCTTTTTTGAATTTTAAAAGTTCGTTCTCCCACATTTTAAAACTTTCTTCATTCGAAAGTTCATCAACAAAAAGATTAATTAACGGGCAATCAAATTCTTTCAGATAGATTGATTTCTCAGAATTTGACAAAAAAAACACAACCTGCGAAAAATTAAATGCTTTTTTAAATATAAATTTTCTGTAAAAAAAATCGTGGGATTTGTCTAAAACTTCAAAATTATAAAAACAAATATAACTATCGGTAATAAGTGACATCCTGAAAATTGAATTTAATTCGGAAATATTTTCTTTTGAACCTTCGGAAAAATACGACAAATCAACCTCCACAAGCCCCTTTTTCAATCTGTCGCAAGCGCGCCTTACAATTGTTTTTTTGCCGATTCCTTTGATTCCCGTTATATTTACGCCCATTGTATCTTTTTGAATATTATTTAAAAAATTAAAAAGCTTTTCAGAAAGCTCCTCGTGCACAACCAAAGGTTCTTCGTCCTCATTGGGGTCTGTTTGTCGCACACCTACACGATTTATGTCTTTGCTGATATTAGTTATCATAGCTTCAAAAATATATGAATCGCATATCAAAGAATCGTCTTCAAAACAAACAGCTTCCAATTTATTTTTTGCGTTAAAATAAATATCCGAAAACTCGCTCATTTTAAAATCATCTTCAATAAAAAAATAAATTTTAATAAGCAATTCATAAGAAAGACCATTGCTATCAGCATCAGAACTAACTTTTAAAAATTTATAAAGATATTTTTTATCAAATTGTACCAAAACCGAACTCAAAAAACAAAACCACTCAAATTTGTTGAACGAAAATAAATTTTTAAAATACTCGCCGAAAAGAAATTTCGGCGCGGACGCTTTTATGCGTGATTCAATATGAGTTTTTGCCAAAATGCAACTTTCCAAAAAAATTTTTTTAACTGATTTAAAATTATTTTTCTCCGTCGCTTCAAGATAGTAGTCCAAAATCATTATTACAAACTTAAATTCATCTTTAAGGTAATCAGAATATGTTTCGTAAGGTTTATCGTACAAATTACAATCAAATAACTTTACAAATTCGTATCTCATCGTCCGGCACTCCGATTTAATAAATTATTTTTTATTATTTTTAAGTTTCATATCCAAATAAAAAACTTCTCCCGATTCATGTTTTCCGGTTACATCCACAGACGCAGATGCAGAACTTTCATTGGTTTTGCATTCAAATTTCAAAATATTGTCTTTCATGAACTGCTCTATTAACGGCATTGTAATTTTACCATTGTTATCTGTTTTAAGTTTCCAAAGAGGATAAAAATTCCCGCCCGGGTTAAGTTCGGATTCCAGAGGCTCTTTTAAAGTGTAGCATTTTTTCTCGGCATCATATCCCCATAGAGAAATATTTGTGGAATTTTTATCCAATTCATAGCTGTACTCCTGACCCATAACTCCCGGGTTCATCTCTTCTATGTTCAGCTTTACTTCATCGCTTCCGGCATCGGATTTTTCTATAAGTTTCAAAAATTTAGCCGGGTTACCAAGCTTTAATTCAACATCCGTGTTTTTCAAAGGGGTTTTATTTTCATAAACCGAAATTTCGAATCTGGTCATTCTGATAAGATTTTCATTATTTACAGAATAAGGCATGTTGGTATATATAATTTGAGTTTGGTTTTCCCAAAGCTCAACCGTGAAATTAAGGTCAACGTAACCCCTGCAGCTTATGTTCACTTCGTATGTTCCGGGATAGAGGTTCGAAAACACATAATAGCCTTCTTTTTTTCTTGTATATGGATTCTGCTTGCCGTTACAAAGGATAACTGCGTCATTTATCGGCGCTTTTGAATATATATCTTTAATCATAATGACAAGCGATGCCATATATATTTTTCTCATTTACAATTGTCCTCCTTCACTTTATGTTTTTTATATTTTTTTAGTCTACATTATCCATTCGCTTAAGGTTTCACTAGCTTTTTGATAATTTGATTGTCGCATTTCTAGAGCAACGGACTGAATCATAATTATTTGGCTCAAAACTAAATCTTTATCATCTTGCATTTTATTGCATTCTTCTTTGAAGACTTTTTCGTAAGATTTTTCACTGTACTTAAGCACATTGTCAAAAACAGTTTTATTTTTATTAAAGTAATCTTTAAACTCTCTTAAATATTCATTATCCAGAAGCTTTGTAATTTTGTCGGCACATTGTTTTCTTAAACTGTTATCGTATTTTTTATCAAATTCTTTTTTTATATTTTCATCTTCAACTTTTTTTGGAGCCCATTTATCTAAAAAGTCAAGTTTACTTTCGGTAATTCCTGCGGATGCTAAAGCTTTCTTGTAGTCATCGGTTGTTTTATCAAGGTTATCGCATAAATACAATGTCTGAAGCATTATAAGGTATTGTCTGACTACTTCTTTGTTAATAAACTTATTAAATTGTTTCTTAAAACGTCCAAGCTCCTGTTTTAAATCATAATCAGTTATCGTTTTGTAGTATAGCCCTTCTTTACTTTTTTCATCTATCCATGTTTTTTTAATTTTTTTCAATTCCTCACTCTGAGAACTTAACATTCTTTTCCAGAAACTTTCCTTTTTCGAGCACGCATCATCCAGAAGCTTTGTAATTTGGTCGGCATATTGTTTTCTTAAGCTACTATTATATTTTTTATTAAATTCCTCTTTTTTAGTTTTGTCTTTAACTTCTTGTAGAGCCCATTTACCTAAAAAGTCAAGTTTACTTTCGGTAATTCCTGCGGATGCTAAAGCTTTCTTGTAGTCATCGGTTGTTTTATCAAGGTTATCGCATAAATACAATGTCTGAAGCATTATAAGGTATTGTTTAATTACTTCTTCGTTAATATGACAATTAAAATGACTATAAAACCTTTCAAGATTATATTTTAAATTTTTATCAGTTATTATTTTTTCATAGCGTAGCCCGGATTTTTTTTCACAGTTCCAAGTTTGCCTAGGTCTTTCAATCCAAATATTAGTTTTTTTCAAATTTTTCAAACTTTTCAGAAAATTTTTAATTTCTTCATTTTTTAACATATTAACATCCTCCTACTTATAAATTATTCTACAGGTTCCGGTTCACTTTCCCCTTCATTATCAGAATCTAAATCCAGTTCAGAATCCAAATCAAGTTCAGAATCTAAGTCCAGTTCAGAGTCCAAATCTAAATCGTCATCGGCATTTTCGCTACTATCACTGTCAGACTCATCAGCACTATCTTCATCTTCTCCGTCGCTGTCGCTATCGCCAAATTCAAGCTCATCGCTGTCGGAATCATAATCCTCGTCTTCATTTTCATCCTCATCGGGGCGTTGAGTATACTCATCATCAATATCTTCTTCTTTGATGAATGTTTCGAACTTAAGGACTTTCTTATATTCATATTGCTTGCTGTCAAGAAATACATTTTCGACTCTTCTTTTGGGTTTGCTGATTTTTTCGGAATCGATAGCTATGGGTCCGACAACATAAAAAGCAGACAATTTGTAAGATTCTCCAAACATAGTCCAGACTTTAACTTTTTCTTCCATACTGAGAGGCAACATGGAAATAGGCACTTTTTCGGCAGACGTCCCTGAGTTACTCGGCATATAAATAGACGGAATTATAGCATTATCCTTAATAACTTGGATTATTTTTCCTATTATTTTTGCCTCGTCCAAAGCTTTATCTCCAACTTCAGCTTTGCTGTTGACAGAAATAACGTAATAAAGTTCGAGCATAGCGGGAGGGTCCTGTTTCCCGCCATTGGGAAGCGAAATCGATTCCACGTTTTTTCCGCTTGTATCTTCCCTAATATCATAAGGATGTATGCCTACTATATAATCTCCACGATCTTTCGGATCGCATATGCCTATACTTTCGCTTTTATCAACCGGGTCGGGAACCAACTTATCCTTTAACATCGCAAGCAAACCCTTGCCCACATCTGAAATTATGGTATATTTAGCCATCGTGTTCACTCCTTAAAAATTTGATTAGTCTTTATGAAGTTCATTGGGAACCGACTGATTTTCCAGCTGAACCAAATTATAATAAAGAATTAAAAATTCTTCGTCCGCAACGTATTTGTAGGAAATATCGTAGCATTCTGCAAAAAATTCAACAGACATATATATATTTTCTTCATAATTCAAAATCGGAACAGGAATATTTTTAGGTTGGTCATTTAAATATGCTTCATTTTTTCCGCTTACCACTTCCAGAATTTTCCCCGGAGATTGTATTACCATAGTGGCATTGTTATACATATACTCAATGGAAGCATCGATATATTGATAAAGGTCATCAATAGCCATTAATATATGACCGTCGTACATAATCGGAGCATGTTTCATTTTAAAATAACCATTTAAAAATACAATTTGTTCCGGAAGCACTGAAGAAGCTTTTCTGCCGGCCTTGGTAAATTTATCGGAGCTTTCGACCAGTTCATCGTAATTTTCAGAAGTATAATTCTGTTTTTCATAGGATTTCAATATGGTAATTGCAACCGAAAGAGTTTCTTTTGCAAGATCAAATTTTTCGCCTTCCACCATATTATCCTCAATCACTTTGCTTAGCAGTAAAACATCAAGCAAACTTCTTTGTTGAACCGACAAAGAAGATACATCTTTGATATCCATTATGTTTTCTATTTCGCTGTAAATTTCCTGTAAATTTTTAACATTTTCTTCGCTTAAAGATTCCAAAATAATCAAACATTCGTCCGAAACCGCTCCACGTAAATCTTCGGTTATAGTATTTACAGAAAGTATTTTGGTAACTTGTGTATCGACTTTTGCTATCTCGGAATTTTTCTTTTTCATTGAAGAAAGCAAACCATTAACACTGTCAAGCTGTTTTTGTAATTCGTATTTGGTTTTCATATTTGTTGCATATTCTTGAAGCGAGGAGTTACCTGACAATTGCGCTCTATAGATGATATCATCGAGTTTTTCAAGAATATTGTCTATATTTCCCGAAATTTTCAACTCTTCAACAATTTTATCGATTTCTTCAGAAGTCAATTTGTTTTCTGCACTATCCGTCGAACTCGACGAACTGCTATTTTCCACAGCTTGCACAATAGTATAAACAGTCAAAGCCCCCGCAACACCCAAGATACAGATAAAAAATAAATTTCTGCCTAGTTTAATGAGAATATTTTTTAATTTATCCATAAAAATAAACCCCCAAAAAGCAAATAATTATTAATAACCTATATTTTCTCACAAGTTATAATTTTTTGCAAGATAATTTTTAGATTCTATATACAAAATATTTTTTAACATTCAGGTAAAATTTAATTAAAATGCAAAAAATAAATTAAACCCGCTAATTTAGAATTAGCAGGCTCTTTTAATAATAATTTTTTCGTTGATTTTTAATTTTATTTATTGTATAATTTAAAACTGCAGTAGGAGTTTAGCCTATAGAGAGCGGTTAATCTGCCTCCGTTTGGAGGTAGATATTATGTTGGATTTTATCATTCTTACAATCTTTTTTGTAATTTATTTTATCGTGCTTTTCAGCGCAATAAATTTTATTGATAAAAATACAAAAAATTAAAAGCCGTTCCTCGACCAAAAGTACGACTTTTAATTTATATAAATAATACTTTTTGGAGGCTGACCGCTTTTTAAACGGTTCCGCTCCTTCTGCTTTTTATTATATGCTAATTTTTTTAAAAAGTCAACTTATTTTT
>JBJEZK010000025.1:0-1906 GCA_051887355.1 Acutalibacteraceae bacterium | reverse complement strand
AAAGCGCGGAATTTCGGAAGAATTTGTGCTATAATCAGTCAAAAGGAGGCAAAAAAGAGGGGTTTCGTTAGACAAATGGCAATTTGTACCACTATGCTGGGAACAACCCGGTACGCTATATAGACCCTGATGGAAGAACGGAAGTATATTTTATATATGTTTATAAAACAAATAGCGAACATGACCAGAATATGAAATCTTCCGAACGAAATTCTATAAATAACGAAATAAAATATTTACAGGAAAAAGGCATTTCTGTAAATGTCATTGAAGCAGGAACTCTTAAAGACATCAAAGCTGCGTTAGAAGATAAAGAGATAAAAATGCTTGTAATTAGCGGACATGGTGGCAAAACTGGATTTATTGAAACTGCCGATGGAGGAACTTTTTCTCCCGCAGACTTAGAAAATATAAAAGTTAGTGATACCCTTCAGATTGTAATATTTGAAAATTGTTATCAAGGTGGAAGCGATAGGAAAAAAAATGACAATGAGAAAAAATGGGAAGAAGCGTTTGGGTGTAATGTAGATGTTGTTGGTTGGAAAGACACGACAACCACAGGTGAAACAAAACGATTTAATGGTTGGGGATGGTTTGACAGGCAATCACGCAATCTGAAGAGTTATTGCAAAGAAATTACAAAAGAGGATAATTAAATGAAAAAGAAAATTATTATATATGCACTTCTTTTATTATTAAGTATGTCTTTTGCAAATACCCAAAATATATCAATAAAAATCCAGCTTTTTCCAATTGGATATAAGAATTCAAGTTTTACAATTTATGATAATGAGGATAAATCTTTTTCCGATTTTCTTTTTCAAAATATCAAAAAATCATCAGTTGCTCATTTCTATACTCCTGTCAAAGATAGATGTGAAGAAGGGTTTTATAAAATAACTGTAAATGCAGATGGCATAATTTATGAGTATGAAGTGTTTGCAAAGAATATAATTTATGATGCAAAAAATAAAAAATACTTGAAATATGATGCACTTTCAGATATTTACACTTATCTTGCAAAAAAACAATTAGAATGTATCATAAATAAAGAAAACTGATTAAAGTTTTGAATTGGATTACCACTACATCTAGCGTTTTCAGCTTGTCTGAAAACGCGCTATTTTTCTCCCACAAATAGCAATTTGTACCACTGCGCAATTTTATGTCTATGGAAAATAATATTATTCATTCGTTGTTTCTTTTTTATTTCTCATCTTATTTTCAAGTTGTAAAAATAGTTTTGACAATTTATATAATAGGTTGTCGAAAAAAAAGATACTATTGTCTTAGAATATCTAGATTATTCTTTTCAGTTAAATAAAAATTACTTGAAGCTTTATAAAACGGGGAAGAAAATTAATATAAATTGCTGGATTTGGCAGTTGATCCCCCCCCCTGCAAATTGGCGGACTTCTTATTCCTGCGGAGTTTTAACTAAAAGAGATTTAGCTATGTCATTATTACTTGAGATAAATGAAATTGAGGACGGTTTTTGTTTATTGATGCCAGCTGACTTAAGAATTGATTGCGAACGGCGGCCGTTTGGCGGGATTGGATTCATGAAGATATAATGAATTGAAAATTTGTAACTGATCAATAAAAAGTGCTTCATGAGCCGCAGTATCCCTTTCCGCCGCGCCGGGGCTGGCTTCCCGTGCAAAAAAAAGCGAAAAAAACTGAAAAAAAGGCGTTCCGGGAGTTGACAAGAGTGCGCATGCGGTGTATAGTAATGTCCACCTGCGGCGGAAGGCCGCAAGCTTTTTGAAAGGCAAATATCACAGGGATGGACAGCAGAGAAGGCTTTTCCTGTTTGGGAAGAGCCTTAGCGCAGGAGAGAGGAGAGGAAGGCTTTATAGGCGCAGGAAGAGCAGTGTCTGCCCTGTAGAACAGAGGAAATCTCCGG
>JBJEZK010000024.1:0-1914 GCA_051887355.1 Acutalibacteraceae bacterium | reverse complement strand
TCCAGTTGATTTTTCGCAAAAGTGCTATTTGTACCGCTTAAAATATATCCACGTTCGCCCTCTGAATTAATCATCAAACGGCCGACAACATCAGATAAACCTAGAACGTTATTCAGGATTTTTTTATTAATTTGTGGATAACTACGGTTATATTGCTGCCCGTTGGAATCGGTGTATAAATCATCCGTTTCCCATGCCAACCAAATTAAATTAGCGCCCAAGCCTTTCATGTATCGTAGACTATTAACAATTTTGAACTGTAAAAATTGATAGTCAGCTTGTGAGGGAACGCCTTTGTTTTTACCTTTGCTACCTAAATCGGATAAGATGCAGCGCTCTAATTCGCTAATATTATCAACAACAATATTGTCATAAACGCCTTTATAATTATGTGTTAAATCGATTAAAATCGATTCCCAATCATCCCATGTATTTTTGTTATCAATATAAACAATGTCTATATTTTCGCACCCTTTAAGGACGTGAGATGTACGATCAACATCTAATACAAGCGTTTTTCCAGGTAAATATTTAACTGTGGACGTTTTGCCCATGCCTGGATGACCGTATAAAATATAAGTGCCTTTCACTGTCTTTATGTCAGAGGCTTTTGTAATCTCCACGCTTACACCTCCACGCTAAAAGAAACGGATGCAGGTTTAATTTTTAAGCCTGGTACTATTTCGCCATCATCGTTAATAACTTGACCGTTTACTATATGTAAATCCTTCTTCAAGTCGGCCCATTTAACACTATTTTTTATGTACTGATTTAAGCCGTTACTAGTAACGTAGTTTAATAACTCATCTTCATTAACTTTTTCAATGGTTTCTTTCGTCTGTCGTGACTTTGCTTTACCGTACGGAGTTGAAAGCGTTTTTAGTTTCGGATTTTCTTCAAGCAGCTTTGCATGATAAGCCTGTATAAGCCCCTCAAAGTACGAAATACTATCATTAATAGGTTTCAAGTCGGCATCTAACCAGGACGAAATACGCTCTCTTTCTGCCTCTGCTAACTGCTCCTTTTCTTTCTTCTGCTCATTTAATTCCGATAGTTTACGAAAGGCCCATGTTAATGTATGAATATCCTTAATTTCGAATTGATCCATATAAAACCTCCTATCTTGAATTTTGAATGGTGTTCCAACTTCTCAGTAGTTATTTTTCAAGCGTTTCAAGTTCACAAGGTGCTTCATGCAAAATGCATAATGAATTTTTGTTTCAGTTAGTTGTAAATCTGCTGCAATTCCTAAAACGACTGATAGCAAGCGTTTGAAATAATATATTTCTTGAAGCCTATCTATTTCAGCATGTTGAAATACATCCAATGTCAAAACGTGTTGTATGTAAAAAAATTTGTCGTATATGTCCCCAGAAGTTTCTGGATCAATCGTTTCCGGTTTGATGCCTAACTCAATTCCTAAAGCTAGTACCATTGAAAGAACGTCCACGAATTCATACAAAACATTATTTTCATTAATTTCTTTCGAAACGCTCCAATATTTAAAGCCTTTCCATTCATTCATCAATTCGCACAATTCAACAGAAATGGCAACGCGCAACTTTTTAATTTTGTCATTACATATACATTTTTCGTCTATTTTTTTTTCTAATAAACTTTGCAATTCATAAAAATAAACTAAATCCATGCTGTCACCTCGCTTTTTGTAACGTTATCGTACCATAAAAAAAATTCACTAAAGTAAAAGAATTTTTACTATTTTTTATAGTGAATTTGTTATAAATAAAAAGTTTTTGTGAAATTGTTCTTTTGTTGAAAATATTTTGATATAATTAAATTAGTTCTTGTACTAGAAAATTTCATATGTTTAGTGTGGACTGCATGTTCTTTTTATGTAGAAAAAAAGGCACATCCTACAAGGTCACAAAAAAACCAGGTGGAATTGAGCGAACC
>JBJEZK010000023.1:0-36914 GCA_051887355.1 Acutalibacteraceae bacterium | reverse complement strand
GTGGAAAATAACGCCTTTATCTTTGCATATTTTTCCGATTTCTTCAATCGGCTCGATAGTTCCGATTTCATTATTTGCATACATTATTGTTACGAGTGCGGTTTTGTCGGTTATGGCATTTTCGACGTCTTTCGGATTTACAAGACCCTGACTGTCTACATCAAGATACGTAACGTCAAATCCGTTTTTTTCTAAATATTGAGCTGTATGAAGAACGGCATGATGTTCTATTTTAGAAGTTATAATATGATTTTTCCCTTTTTTTAGTCCTGCAAATGCCGCCCCTTTTATTGCCCAGTTGTCGGATTCGGTACCGCAAGAAGTAAAAAATATTTCTTTTTCTGAGGCGCCCAAAGCTTTTGCTACACGTTCTCTTGCGATATCGAGCTCTTTTTTTGCATTTTTTCCGATAGAATATATAGTGGACGGATTTCCGAAATTCTCTTTGAAGAATGGCGTCATAACCTCCAAAGCTTCTGAGCTGACTGCTGTCGTTGCAGCGTTGTCCATATAGATAATTTTTTTCATACTTATCGGGTCTTATTTTCCCAAGTTGCCCGGTTTGCCACCTTTCTTTTTGTTCTAAAAATTTAATTTATTTTGAATATAGTCTGTAAGTTTATTAATTGAGATTCTTTCTTGATTCATTGTATCACGGTCACGAATTGTAACGCATCCGTCAGTTTCACTGTCGAAATCATAAGTTATGCAAAGGGGAGTGCCTATTTCGTCTTGGCGTCTATATCTTTTGCCGATTGAGCCCGACTCGTCATAATCCACCATGAAATTTTTTGAAAGTTTTTCATAAATTTCTTGAGCTTTTTCTCCGAGTTTTTTTGAAAGTGGCAGCACGCAAGCTTTAAATGGAGCCAAAGCAGGGTGAAGTTTCAGAACCAAGCGGGTGTCTTTTTCATTTATTACTTCTTCGGTATATGCGTCGCAAAGGAAAGCTAATGCTACACGGTCTGCACCGAGAGAAGGTTCTATTACATATGGTAGGTATCGTTCTCCGGTTTCCGCATCGAAGTAGTCTAAATTTTTGCCTGAATGTTCTTGATGACGTTTTAAATCGAAATCAGTTCTGTCGGCAATTCCCCAAAGTTCACCCCAGCCAAACGGGAAATCGTATTCTATGTCCGTAGTTGCATTGGAATAGTGGCAAAGTTCTTCTTTTGAGTGATTGCGAAGTCTTATATTTTCTTTATTCATGCCAAGACTCAAAAGCCATTTTTCACAAAAATTTTTCCAGTATTCAAACCATTCTAAATCGGTTCCGGGCTTGCAAAAGAATTCAAGTTCCATTTGTTCGAACTCTCGGGTTCGGAATGTGAAATTTCCCGGAGTTATTTCATTTCTGAAAGATTTCCCGATTTGAGCGATTCCGAAAGGGATTTTTTTGCGTGAAGCTCTTTGTACATTTGCAAAGTTCACAAAGATGCCCTGAGCAGTTTCGGGTCTTAAATATATTTCATTTTTGCTGTCTTCCGTTACTCCCTGAAATGTTTTGAACATTAAATTGAATTTTCTGATTCCTGTAAAATTATGTCCTCCGCATTCCGGGCAAGGAATACTATTTTCAGAAATGCATTTTTCCATTTCTTCAAAAGTCATAGCATTAGGGTCTATTCCGGCTTCCTCAATTAATTTGTCGGCTCTGTGGCGTGATTTGCACTCTTTGCAGTCCATAAGTGGGTCGGAAAATCCTCCGATATGTCCGGAAGCTTCCCACACTTTTGGGTTCATAAGTATCGCTGCATCCAGTTGGACATTATATTTAGATTCCTGTACAAATTTCTTTATCCAGGCTTTTTTTACATTATTTTTAAATAAGACTCCGAGAGGTCCGTAGTCCCAGGTGTTGGACAAGCCTCCGTAAATTTCTGAACCTGAAAAAATAAATCCTCGATTTTTGCAAAGTGCCACAACAGCATCCATATTTTTCATAAATCGTATTCGCCCCTTCTATATTGTATAAATAAAATCGAAAATCAGCTGATTTTCACCGCGTGCTGATTTCCCGAATTTAAAGTTACTCCTAAAACCGCGTCGTAGATCGGCTCAGAATTGGGAATAAACCTTCCATATTTAATTATAATATTTTTAAACTCTCTAAGCAATTGAATTTCTTTTTTTATTTCATTTTCATAATAACCTGTGTATATTACAAAGTCGTCATTGCATTTTAATTTTCTGAAATATGAGATAAGCTCAAGCATTTCATCAAATTGAAGGATTGGTTCCAGTCCACCAATAACTATCGCAGAAGTAAGAGGATTGTTTTTATATCGTTTAAAAATTTCCGGAATAGATATAGATTTATTTGGCATCTTCGAAACCGGCATATTTTGACAGATAGAACAGTCCAGCCCCAATTCTTTCATGCATTTAAAATCACATTTTGAAGTGGCAATAAACATAGAAGCTTTTTTGTAGTCTTGGAAATTTTCATCGATTATTTCTTTAATTGTTATTGTAAAATTTGAATCAATTTTCATTCAAATCAAACCATTTTCTTTGTTCAAATTCTTGTTTGCGCTCTTTGCTGTAGGCAGAAAACGGGACCAAAAATCCTACTATTCTTGAATAAGTATCTGCTACATCTTTACCGCATTTAGGACATTTTTTTGAAAAAAACGCATGTTCATCTTCGCAAACAGAAATTTTGCAGTTGTAGGCAAAATATATTACTCCCGATCTTGCAATATGATTCAAAAGCTCCCAAGCTTGCTCTTCACTTGCAAATTTTCCGGCAAGATTTATGTGTGAAATCTGTCCGCCACCGCATTCTTTGTCCAGTTTGGCGCCCAAATTTATTTTTTCGTTGAGAGTGCATTTTTCCATCAAAGGTATCCATTGATTTGAATATATGAAATAGTTCTCTTTTTGTGGATATAAAATAGAATCCTTTTGGCTGAGTATTACATTTGCTCTTTCGGCAGGGATAGCTTCGACATTTATGCTATAGTCAAAAGTATAGGAATCTTTTTGAGAATTGATGGCATTTAATATTTCGGTTGCAAAATCCAGACCTTCTTTGGAATAAGACTTATTACCGAATTCATCAGTATTTATCAGGCCAAACTCCGAAATTGCTTCGTACATCGCAGTAATTCCGATTGTGTTATATTGCTTTTCTATTTCAATTAGTCCATATGAATAATTTGGCAGTAATCCCTTTTCGATGTCTTGTTTAATTATGTCACGCACAACGTCCAAAACTTTTACACAGTTATCGATTCTGCTTTTTAATATTTCCAAAAATTTTTCTTTGCTACCGGCAGATTCTATGGCAATTCTTCTAAGATTAATCGTGTTAACTTGAATGCTTCCAATGGAAAGCGAGGTTCCCCCGACTGAATTTATGAACGCATCCAGCTTTGAAGTGTTTGAAATAAGTCTGCAACAATTTGAAAGGCTTGTAACGTCGTTTCCTACGTAAAAATTGCTGTCATACCAAGTCATATTATGTTTATTACACCATCTTGCGAATTCTTCGTCCACAAATTTTCCGTCTTGGAACAATAGAGAATATGTAAGGACCGGGAATGTCATCATGGTTTCGTTTCTTATTTCCGAAACTACTTCCATAAATACTTTTTGATGTTCGATAATTCCTTCAATGTGGTCTATCACATAATCTCCGTTGGGGAATTGACGGCCTCCGAAAAGTTCTACAAGATAATTTCTATCCATAACGCTTATATTCGAAAAAGCGCATTCGGTAACCCTTAAATAGGGCTGATTTAAATCATATATAAACTTCTGAAAACATTGTTTGCGGTAATACTCAGGGTCTTTAAGGAAAAAATTATTCTTAACGTCATTATACCAAAAGTAATAAGAATATAAAAGGTAACTCGGAAGACCTACCGCTCCGCTGCTACGATTGGAAGCCCAGCTTATAAATTCCAAAACATGGTCGTTAAAAGTTGTTAAATGCTTTGGGGCGCCGGTTTTAAATTTATTTATAAAAAACAGTCCTTTTTCTACCAGTTTGTCAAGGTCGTAGGCATAGCAGTAGGGAGTAAAAGAGGAGGTTGCGGAATTATGAAGATAAAACTCGCCGTTCCATTCCCCTTCAAGCCAAGTTTCTGCTGTTTGGGAACCATATTTTTTTGTAATTTCTTTAAAAATTTTGTTGTAGGAGAGGAGTTTTGTATGCGGTTTTACCATGTCGGCAAGAAGTGTTTTGACATCTCGTGTGGTACTGTTGGCATTGGCATCAATTGTAGTTTCTGCCACGGTTTTTGATTTTATAAAGTTATCTATAAAATCTGTAAAATTTAAATTTGAATTCGAAAATCCGTTCATCATTTCAAAACGATAATCGTATTTATTTTTTAATTTTGAAATGAAATCTGAAAAGGGTTTGTAAAGATTTAATTCGATGTTCACGACTAGACCTCCTGTTTTTGAGTATTAATCCAAGTGTTTGCTTCTACGAAAGTTAAAATTTCTCCCTCAATTTCCATTATAGGAAGGGATTTAACTCCGATTTTTTCCAGTTTTGAAAAATCATTTGTTTCTTTAAACTGTATTTTTTTGCTTTCTAATTTGCTTTTGAGGACGTTGCATTTTGGACACCCGTTGCTGTACAAAATTATGTTGCTCATAAAATATCCTTTCTTTTTAAAAAAGTTGACCATATAAAAATTTTTGCATAAATGTAGGAATTGCACGAATTTTTTCGAATGAATTATCTAAATTGATAATTATAGTATATTATAACGTTACACCACATCTAGTGTTTCTTGCTTATTATACTCCCTATCTGTAGTGATGTCAATGGAGAATTATATTGAAATAATTTTAATTTTCGGAGAATTTTATTCCACATGTTTTCAACAAATTTATAGACATAACGTCCTCAAGCCGGCTCTATGCTAAACTTGGGACGTTCGTTTTTAATAATATCTGAATATTTTAAAATTTATTTAATTTTACAGAGTTAAATATTTCCTTTGCTTATTACAATGGTAACCTCACTGCCGTACTCAAGTGTTTCGCCGGGAGTATAATTTTTATATCCGATAACTGTGCCTTCGGGAAATTCATTGCTGAATTCAAAAGTTTGTACAGGGACAAGTTTTTGCGAAGTAATAAGTTGAGAAGCTTCCGAAAGGCTTTTTCCTTGTATTTCGGGCAAAGTTCGTTGTTTACTGCCTTTGCTCAGATTCACCGCTATAGTGCTGTATCGCTCCATCTCTTCTCCGGGATTTGGATTTTGAGAGATTATATACCCCTCTTCAATTTTTTCGCTAAAATCTTCTCCCATTACAACAATCTGATAATTTCCATCTTGTCCGTCCATTGACTTATAGTTTTTTCCTATTAAGTTGGGAACAGCGATGGTATCAGCTTTTTCTTTTAATTCTTCGTTCATTTCTTCGGCAGCAGAATATACTTTGTCTATTTCAGAAGTTTCTGTTTGAGATGAAGTTACGTTTTTATTATTCGAATTATTTCTTAGCCAGAACCAATATACAATAAGCGCAGAAACGAGTATTATCAAAGCGCATGCACCCGATACAATTCCCCATATAGCCGTAGAACTTTTTGGAGATTTTTTTGACATAGATAATTCGGAACTATGGGAGAATGGTTGGCCGGATATATCTTGGATGTGCAAAATAGGAGAATCTGAAAGTTCTATTCTTAAATTTTCAAATGAAATAGTCCTGCTGTTAGGGTAAACTCGAAGAGCGTTCGCAAGTGCTGAAACAACATTTTCAGGCAGAAATTCCAAAACATTTTTTGGCACAAGAAGTTTGTCATTATTTTTTCTTTTAAGAGCCGATAGGGGATATTCTCCCGAAAGAGCCCAAAATAAGGTAGCGGAAAATCCGTAAACATCCGTAGATTCGGAGGGCTCAAAATCTTTGTTGTATTGTTCTATTGCCGAGCAGCCGTCGTACAGTTGACCTTCTATGTCGGAATAGAGATTTCTCAGATTTTTTGTCGCAAATCCGGACAATTTAAGTTTGTGTTCGGATGTTACAATTATATTTTCCGGGCAAATTCCAAGATGATGAATTTTTGCCTTCGACATGTAAATAAGAGCAGAAAGCAAAGGCATGAACATGGCTTGAGCTTCGGACCATTTTAACGGCTCGGTTCGTGACCCCATGTACTTGTCAAGTTTAACTCCTTCTATCCATTCAAAGATTATATATGCTGTGTTATTCTCTTCGAAGATGTCATAAACTGCCGTTATAGAAGAAAGATTTCTAAGTCTGGCGACAGATCTGAAATACTTTAAAAAATCATTGAGTAATTTTTTAAATTCAGTATATTTATCCGAACATATTGTTATTTTTTGAAAATCGTTGTCTCTTTTACATATTTTAGAAGGGAAAAATTCTTTTATATATACTTTGGAATTTTCTATTTTGTCATATCCTGCATATTCCAATCCTTCTCCGTCCATTTTTAAGGCTTTTCCAATGTAGTATCTATTTGCAAGCAAAGTTTTTTGCGGAAGAAAAGGTTGAGGTTGAGGATTTGCTAAATTTTCCCCACAATACGGGCATTTTGCGATTGACGTCTCGGATGACTTGAAACAGTTCATACATAAATTGTCCATAATAATTTTAGCCTCCTGAAATTTAAAATATATAAAATTATTTTAAATTATTATATAAATTATTTACAATATTTTGTATTTTATTATCTGTTTCCGAAATTTTTTTGTCAATAGGCGGTTTGTACATATCTGTTTTACAAAGCAAAAAAGAATATATCTCTTGGACATTTATAAGGGACAAATTCGGTTTAAGCTGAGATAGTAAAATTTGCTCATTTTCAAAATCGTCCGAACCTTGTGTAAGTAATACCAAAGCCTTTTTAGCTGTGTATTCTTTTGGCTTACTTAAATGAATTTTTTCGGAATAATATCTTTGCATCCTATCAATAATGGATTTTAGCGGAGCAGGAAGGGATTTGTTATAGATAGGGGAGGCTATTATTAATATATCGCATGATTTAAAATATTTATCTATATCATCCATGTCATCAAAAATACACCCCAAAAAATTTCGACATTTTTTGCAGTCTATGCAAGGTTTTATATTTTTTTCATAGGAATTTATGAATTTTATTTCGTGTTTCCGGATGTTTTTTAAAAATTTTTTCAAAAGGTAGGAAGTAAAACCATTTTTGTGCGGCGAACCATATAATACCAAAATCTTTTTATTCATTTGCAAAATTGCTTAAAGTTTGATTTCTGCGTAGATATATATTTTGAAGTATGCCTATTCCGAGATACAAACACGCCGCAGATGAGCCTCCTACACTAAAAAATGGTAAGGTAACCCCCATTACCGGTAGCAAACTGAGACACATTCCAAGATTAAAAATAGTCTGAGAAAGCACTAATCCGATGAATCCAAAGCAAATCAAAGCCCCTGTTGTGTCGTTACATTTTCTTGCTATGAACCCGATTCTGAATATTAATAACATTAAAAGCAATATAATTAAGGTGCATCCTATGAATCCAAGTTCTTCTCCTGCGACAGAAAATATAAAATCGCTTTCTTGAATAGGCACAACATTATTTGCAACTCTCGGACCTTTAAAAAGTCCTACACCAAAAAGCCCTCCCGAACCTATCGAAAGCTTGCCTTGAATTTGTTGATATCCCATGTTCAAGGGGTCCCCTTCGGGATTCATTTGAGTTAAAATTCTTTTTTTCTGATATTCTGCCAGGATGAAATTCCACGCAATTGGCATAAAAATGGCTCCTAAAATTATTAAAGCGCCAAAATATCTGAATGGTAATCCGGCCATAAACGACATGGTTAGCGCTATGCACAAAAATATTATAGCTGCTCCGTCGTCTCCCTGCATATGAGTCAAAATAACCGGGACAAGCGCATGCATTCCGAGCAAGCAAATGCTTTTTATGTTTTTGAAATTATCAGTGCTTTTTATTATTGACAAATGTTTTGCAAAAGTTATTATAAATCCTATTTTTACAAGTTCCGAAGGTTGAAATGTTATTCCCCCCGGAAGTTTTATCCACGCTTTTGCATTTACTCCTGAAGAACCCTCTATCGTTATTCCCATGAATAATGTATAAATTATAAAAAGTATACAAAAAATTCCTATCCAAATATAATATTTCGAAATAACTTTGTAGTCTATGGTTTGAAGTAGTAGTGCGCCGAGCAGTCCAATCATAACCGATATAAATTGAACTGTAAGATAATTAAATCCTTCTCGTGAAACGCTTGCTACCAAAAGCATACTGTAAAATGCAATTATAAGTATTATTGACCAAAGTATTTTGTCGCTGTACTTGATACAATTTTGTATTAATTTAAAAAAATTCATTTTCATACCTGCTTTGTTAATTTTTAGTCCAAGTTATAAGAGCGATTTATAAAAAAGGTTATGAAAAATATCAAAGAAGATATAAGCACGATAGTAGCTCCTGCAGACGTACCTATATAGTATGAGATTATAAGGCCGGATATACCTGCAACCAGCGAAAATGCTACAGAAATTAAATGATATGATCTCATGTTTTTGGTAATATTTCGTGCTGATGCTGCCGGTAAGACTAAAAGTGAGTTTATTATAAGCATTCCGACCCATTTTAGTGAAACTGTTACAATTAATGCTATTAATATCACAAAAGTATTTTTATAAAATTTTACATTTATTTGTTTGCTACGAGCCATGTCGGAATTAAGGCTTGCAATCATTAATTTATTAAACGAAATTATCCACACTATCAGCACTATAACCAAAATTATTGCCAAAGCTTGAATTTCTTTTTTGCTTATTGATAAAATATCTCCAATTAGATATCCCGAATATTTTGAAAATCCTCCTTTAGCGGATAAAATCACGATTCCCAGTGCTATTCCGGCCGAAGAGAACACCCCTATAATTGTATCTGATGAAGATATTTTGGATTCTATTATATTTGATATTCCAAGTGCAAATAAAATTGAGAAACCTATCATTGATATAACGTAATTATCAACTCCCAACAAAATTCCCAGCGCTATGCCTGTAAGCGCACAATGTCCCATAGCGTCCGAAAAAAAAGACATTTTGTTGTTAACTATCATGGTTCCTACGAGCCCGAATAGGGGAGCTATCAATAAAATTGCAACGAAAGCATTTTTCATAAAGGTGAATTCTACCCAAGAAAAAGGGAATAATTTTTCCAGCAAAGCATACATTATTTCCATATTTGCTCACCTCTGTCCATATCCATTCCAAATGTTTGCCGCACTGCAATGCTGTTTTTTAAATCTTTTGCTTTCCCTGTTTCTTTAACATCATGATCTATCAGGGCGTAATTTGTAGCATATTTTACAACATGTCCCAAGTCGTGAGAAACTAAAATAACAGGCATATGATAATCTTCTCGCAAAGAGCTTATCACGCTGTAAAATCGGCTGATTCCTTTTCTGTCAACCGCCGAAACCGGTTCATCCAAAAGTAAAATATCAGGCATAGGTTCAAGAGCAAAAGCCAGAAGAATTCTTTGAAGTTCTCCTCCGGATAATTTTCCGATAGATTTTGAAATTAAATTTTTTGCTCCAACTTTTTCCAGAATATTCTCGGCTTTTTTTCTGTTGCTTTTACTATGACCAAGCCAAACGGGTAAGTTTGATGAATTGGCACAGAACAAATCCAAAACGGTTATCGGTGTGTTACGATCGAAGCACAATCTTTGTGGGACATATCCGATTTTCGGATTTGAAATTTTATTTCCTTTTGAATCAAAAAAATCAATCTTTCCTCTAAAGTCCATGCTGTGAAGAATAGCTTTTAGAAGAGTTGTTTTACCTGCACCGTTTTTCCCTATCAGAGCCAAAGTTTCTCCGTGGTTAGCGGTTAATGTTACATTATTAAGTATTATGTGTCCGCTCTTTTTTACTTGTAAATTTTTTATTTTAACACTGCAATGACAATTACTCATTATTTTCATAGTCCTTTTTGTTCTATTTTAGGGCTTCCTTTAAAGTTTCGGCATTTTTATCCATTATTTCAAGATAGGAATCTTTAGAATTTTCTCCCGTCACGGCCGGGTCTAGGGTGTAAATCTTAGCTCCGGTTTCTTTTGAGATGGTTTCAGCGGCGGTACTTTTGTACTGAGGCTCTATAAATAAGCTGTTTATATTGTTTTCTTTCATGATATTTATAGTTTTTGAAATTTGTTTTGCGCTGGGCTCGCTTTCGGGCTCATGATTTATAACGTCGGGAATGTTAAGCCCGAATTCTTTTGCAAAATAGGGGAATGCTTCGTGAAAAGTTATTATACTTTTTCCGACTGCGTCTTTAAGTTTGAAATTGACATCGTTTTTTAATTTTTTTAGTTTTGAAATATATTCATTGCGATTTTCTTTGTATTTTTCTTCATTTTGAGGGTCTGCTTCGATAAGGCCGTCGGCTATATTTTCTGTTTGCTTTATATAGTTATCGATGGACATCCATATATGCGGATTATACTCGTGGTCATGGTCATGATGATGATGGTGGCAATGATTTTCTAAAAGCTGAATATCTTTGCTTGAGTCTATAATTTTAATTTTAGGAATTTCATCTGTAACTTTTTTTAGAAAATTTTCCATTCCCGCACCGTTTATTATAAAAGCAGAAGATTTTTCTATGTTTTTTAAGTCTTCAGATTGGATCTGAAAATCGTGCAGGCACCCTTTATGATTTTCTGACATATGTATTACTTCGGTGCCGTCAATTCCATCAATTAAATTAAGAGTGATTATGTAAACAGGATAGCAGGATGCAACATAAGTGGTGGAATGGGCGGTATTTTTTTGGCACCCGGATGCAAAAATGCATATAAAAACAGCAGATATGATTGAAATAATTTTTTTCATTTTTAAACCTCTGATTTTTTAATTATTTATAACTCTAAATATTGTATCATAAATTAATTTAAGTTTGAATTATTTTATACAGTAATATGATCTTTTATTTTTTCAAAAATTTTTTCACCGATTCCTTTTACGTTTTTTAATTCGTCTATGGTTTGAAATCCTCCGTAATGTTCTCGGTACGAGATAATTCTTTTTGCAATTGCAGGACCCACTCCGGTTAAATTTTCCGATAAAGTATTTTCGTCGGCAGTATTGATATTTATTTTTTCTGTTTTCGTGTTTTCGTATGTTTCATTTGAAGAGTTTGCCGAGGAGCTTCCTGTAACCGAAACGGACACCGGTGGCATTTCGGGAACAAAAAACGCATTGTAACATACAATAATTGCTGCCATGGCGATAGCTGTTGAGATTAATATTTTAATGGTAAGATTTTCTAAAGCTTTATTATTTTTCATAATTTACCAACTTGTATAATTGTTATTTTAATACTATGATACCATACAGGCTCGATTTAATCAAAAAAACCGAAAGACATTTCTTTCGGTTAAAATAGTTAAATCATTATACAAATCAGTCCATTGCAGCCTTCATTTATGATTCTTTCAATTGTTTCTTTTATTTTTTCTCGTGCATCAGTCGGCATTCTGTACAGTTTATTGTGGAGTCCTTCGTTAACAAGTTCATGCAAAGATTTTCCAAATATATTAGATTCCCATATTTTGGAGGGGCTTTCTTCAAATTCTTTGAGAAGATACATAACAAGTTCTTCTGATTGTTGTTCGGAGCCGACTATCGGCGTGACTTCGGTGGTTATGTTAGTTTTTAACATGTGCACGGAAGGGGCAGAAGCACGTAAACGAATTCCATATTTTCCGTTTTGTTTTATTATCTCGGGTTCATCCAAACTGAGTTCTTCCATGGAAGGCATCACGATTCCATATCCCGAATCGTTGACTTCATCGTAAGCGGTGGCTATTTTTTCATATTTTTCTTTTAGTCTTGCAAGGTCCATCATTGAATCCATTAGGTCGCACTCGTCTTTTATTTCTATGCCGGTTTTTTCTCCCATTATTTTGAAAAATAGGGAGGGGTCAAGGGAAATGGTTATTCTTGCGGTTCCTTTTCCGAGGTCTATAGACGAAATCTCGGAGTGGGTAACATATTCGCAATTTTTTAAACATTCAATTAAGTGCTGAATTTCGTTTATTTTGGAAATATCTTTTGCGGAATTATTTATGCACGTGTATACCGAACTTCTAAGCCAATTGTTTTTTTCCAGAGAATTAAGCCACCCGGGCATATCTATTTTTATTTCTTTTACCGGGAATTCAAATAATAATTCCGCTAAAATTCTCTTAATTTCTTCTTCGTTTAAAGTTGTACAATTCACGGGAATAACGGGTGTTGAATATTTTTTTGAAAGTTCTGAAGCCAGTTTTTTTGTTTCGTCAGAATAGGGATTTGTACTGTTTAAAAGGACGATAAACGGTTTGTTTATCTCTTTTAGCTCAGAGATTACACGATCTTCAGCTTCTTCGTATTCGTTTCTTTCTATGTCGCTTATAGTTCCGTCTGTAGTTATAACCAGGCCGATTGTAGAATGATCGGTTATAACTTTTTTTGTTCCTATTTCAGCGGCCATGTTAAAAGGAATTTCCTCGTCAAACCAAGGTGTTTTCACCATTCTGGGGTGG
This sequence comes from Acutalibacteraceae bacterium, assembly GCA_051887355.1. Classification (GTDB taxonomy): domain Bacteria; phylum Bacillota; class Clostridia; order Oscillospirales; family Acutalibacteraceae; genus UMGS1491. Next base: position 24,364 of record JBJEZK010000023.1, on the reverse strand, counting down.
TCATCTTCTATGTATCCCAGCGAGCTTGGGACTATATATCCTACGCAATCTATCATTCTGGCATTAAATTTCGCATTTCCGCCTATATTTACTTGTGCCGCATCTTCGGGTATAAATTTAGGTTCGGTAGTCATGATAGTTTTCCCGCCGGCTGATTGCGGCAATTCATCGATTGCTCTTTCTTTTTGGTTTTCTTCTACTATGTTCGGAATTACCAGAGTATCCATAAATTTTTTTATAAATGTGGATTTTCCTGTTCTTACCGGACCCACCACTCCGATATAAATATCTCCGTTTGTTCTTTGCGATATATCTTTGTAAATATTACGTTCTTCCACTTTTTTTCCTCCCGAAATATGAGATTATAATTTGTATTTATTTTTTTATCGGTAATTAGACTATTTCATTGGAATCAAAAGCATACTGTTGGTAGGAACCTTATCTTCCGAAATATCGTTTTCTCTTTTTATTGCATTTACCGAAGTATAATATTTTCTTGCTATGTCCCAGAGAGGTTCTCCTTCCGAAGCATAGTATATAGTTAATGAAGCGCCGATGTCTTTGTCTCCGGGTATTGTTTCATCGGATTGAGCAGATGTTATCATATTGTATTTTTCATTTAAATAAATTGCTCCGTAAATTGATAAATTTGCTTTTATATCAAGTTTGTTTTCCTTTGAAATATTGTAACCTATCGAAATCGGCGAAACATTGATTTCCGAAACGTAATTTGCCAATTGTTCAGAAGAATCCGGAGTATGATTAAAGTCAAGAATTCTTTCGATGTAAAATGGTGTATTATTTTCATCCAAAGCTATAAAACATACATTCATTTTGATGTTTATTGTGGGCTTTTCTTCTCCCGCTATGGTTTTTGCGGAGAGGGTATCGCTCCATAAATCTATGATTTGAGATATTTTTGTTCCCGGCAAATCTATAGAGTCTTTGTGAGATACGTTATCTTTTATAATTTCAGATAATTTACTTAAAGTAATTGTTTTATTTTCGGTTTCCAAGTTGTAGTCCGTGGAATATACATCCGAAACTATTTGTGCATCTTTTTCGTTGTAAGCCGTTACGGTCAGGGCTATTTTTATGTCGGTTGATATTAAATTTGAATTTGCGGAACTGTCATTCTGAAGAGACTCTTCGTGACTTAGTATTTCTGCATTTATTACGTACTGAGAGTCATCATCGATTCCGGGAACATCTACAATCTGGCTTATCGGAATGGAATATTCGGTGTTTTCAATTTTTCCGTTTTCAATATCGCTTATGTAGAGTATTTTTAAAGTAATTTCACCTTTAGCGACTATTTTATTGGGCATTACTTTGTAGTCGTTTATAGTGGCATATATTTCTGATTTTATAATTGCTTCCGGGGACGGTTTATTTTCTCCGGGCTCTAGTGTTTCGTTTATTGAAAATTGTTGTTGACCCATACTTGTTAAGTTACTGCATTTTATTTTTTCTGTTTTTTGTTCTATGTCTTTTCCGGATACCGAAGATGTGACGCTCAGGGAGTTTTTGCTGTAAATTTTTGCGCATACTGTAAATGCTCCGTGGATATCTATTTTTCGTGGGCTTACAGCACGGCAGTTTATATATTCAACTCTTGCGCAAGTCAGTGCGATGGCGTTTTCCGGGCTGCATTTTATATCTATGGAACACGAAAAGGGTGAAGAATTTTCGCAGCACCTTATGTTCATGGTGTCCGCATCAAGATAAATAAGTCGAATGTTAGCGTTCCCTTCGATATTTAATCTGTCACCGGATATGTTTCTGGCAGTTATATTAGGGCATACATGGCACTTGAGAATTCTTTGGATATCAGGACAATAATCGGGCAACGAAAAATCCAAATCTATAGGAATTTCTTGACATCCCTCAAAATCCAGTACTCTAACAGGTATGCTTTCTTTGCTTACGTCATAATTCATTTTGAAACTCTCCTTGTTTGAAATAATAATCAATTTTATTCATAAATTGTAATTTTTATTACTCGGATATTTAATTTTAGCTGTTTTGGAATTGTTTTCCTTGAGAATCCATTTTGTAATTTTCTTTGTAAATTATTTCGGAAATCGGCACAATCTGATATCCTTCTGCTTTTATTGTGTCTATAATTTTCGGAAGAGCTTCGGGGGTATTTTTTGCGCCGTTATGCATTAGTATTATCGAGCCCGGCTTTAATTTGCTTTTGATTCTTTTTACCATGTCGTCAGGTGTAGGGTCTTTCCAGTCCAAGCTGTCAACATCCCACTGAATGCAGTGCATGTTGAGCTCATTTGTGGTTTCGACTACGCAATTGTTATAATCTCCGTATGGTGGTCTGAAAAGTATAGGCCTTGGCGCTCCGGCTGCTTCTATTTTTTTGTTGCAGTCTTCGATTTGAGCTCTAACCTTTTCTTTTTCTAGTTTAGGCAAGTGAGGATGAGTGTCCGAATGATTTCCTACATCGTGTCCTGCCGCAGAAATTGCTTTGACTGATTCAGGGTATTTTTCGGCCCAAAATCCAACCAGGAAAAAAGTACTTTTTACTTCTTTTTGAGCCAAAATATCAAGTAATGTTTGCGTTTGTTCATTTCCCCAAGCGGCGTCAAAAGAAATGCTCACGACTTTGTCTTTTTTATCGACGCAATAAATGGGCAATTTTCGTTCGGCTGCTTTAAATACATTGGTGCTTTGAAGTGAAAAAACAGCTGAAAGGGCAGCGGTTATCACACTTCCTACGATAATCATTAATTTTTTTCGGTTTATTAAAAAAACTTTCATATTCCAATTCCTCCTCGATAAAAAAATATATGCGACGAGTAACGAACATAGAATACAAAAGTTAATATTTAAAAATGTTAAATAAAAAAGCCACGTTTTTCGCAGCTTTAAAATTCTTTTTATCTGATTAGTTATAAAAAATATCGCCATCCGCCTTACGGCTATCTTTATATTTTTTGGCACTATGGATGAGTAATCCTGTGCTTGCACATGCGAGTATTGCCAATAAAATTTTTTCTATATTTTCTTTTCCAAATTTAATAACTTTACCTGTAGCGTCTTTAATATCTTGTTTGTTTAATCCTCCGGCTATTTCTTCAAGCTGTTCATCGGTTAGGTTTAATTCTTGTTTTTCTTCCATATTAAACACATCCTTTATAAAAATATTTTAGGTCTTGCAGTTAATTATATCATATTTTTACAATAAATACAAGTATTTTTTAAAAATTTTATGAAAGAGCATACAAAGAAATAGCGCATTCTATTTTTTTCTTCTGCATTTCACACGCCACGTCGAATGGTTTCATTATATCGTGATTGTGAGCGTAATTTTTTACGGCACATCCACCGCTGCAGTAAAATCTTGCCCAGCAGTTTCTACATTTTTCTTTGTGGTAGATACTGGTATTTAGAAATTTCTTTTTAATGGTTTCATCAAATGTTCCGGAAATTAAATTTCCTATCTTAAATTTATCGTTACCCACCATTTGATGGCACGCAAAAATATCTCCGTTTGGAGTTATGGCAACATAATCATTTCCACATCCGCAACCTTTTAGCCTTTTTATTACGCAGGGACCTTTTTCTATATCTAGATTGAAGTTAAAAAAGTTTATATTTTCTCCGGAATTTTTCATTTTAATTAATTCTTTGCAAAGTTTTTCTTCTTCTTTAAGAATTTTGGGCAAATCTTCTTTAGAAAGTGTGTATTTGAAATTATCGTCACATAAAACAGGCTCCATAGATATTTCTGTAAAGCCAAGGCCGTAAATGTGCATAACATCTTCTGAAAAATTTAGATTTTCTTTGGTATATGTTCCTCTTACGTAATATTTTTTCCCATTTCTTTTCGAAACTAATTTCTTAAACTTAGGAACAATTAAATCATAACTGCCGTTTCCGCTTCGAGTTACTCTAAAGCGGTCGTTTGTTTCTTTTTTGCCGTCAAGCGACAAAACCACGTCGTAAATTTCTTTATTAATGAAATCTATTTTATCGTCATCCAGCAATATTCCGTTTGTTGTGAGAGTAAACCTAAAATTTTTATTGTATTTTTTTTCAAGGCTTCTTGCGTACTTTACGGTTTCTGTAACGACATTCCAGTTCATAAGAGGTTCTCCGCCAAAGAAATCCATTTCCAAATTTTTTATTTTTCCGGATTTTTCAATTAAAAAATCAACAGCCTTTTTAGCTATTTCAAAGGGCATAAGTTCTTTTTTTTCGCACCCGAAATCTCCGGTGGACGCAAAGCAATATTTGCACGCAAGATTACAATCGTGAGCAATGTTTAGACAAATTGCTTTTATGGGAGAAGACAATCTTTCTTCGGTTGCCAGTTTTTCATAAGTATCTTTTGAAAAAAGTTTTTCATCTTTATATAAAGAAACGATTTCTTCGTATGTTTCTTTTATTTCTTCTTGCGAGTATTTTTTATCTAATTTTTTTAGCAGGTAATTTTCGGTATAATCAAAAAAATTCCCGTCTAAGTAGGATAGCATGTCATAAAATATATCATCCACTATATGTACCGCACCGCTGTTGCTGTCAATTACAAAATTAGTGTTTTCAAATTTAAATTTATGTACCATATAAAACCAAAGATTTTTTCCTTGATTTTTTCCCTTCCTTTCAAACTGATTTTATTAACAAAATTAAATCTTTTGGCTCTTGCCAAAAGACTTAAAAATAATTATTAAATTTAATCCTATCTTTCGCATTTTTGATTGCTTACGGTATTGTCAACCTTGGAAGCTGTTTGGCAAGACGCTTGGCATTCACCGCACCCGCCTGTTAAAGCGCTTTTTTTAAGGTCTGCTTTGTTAATTGTTTTTACGTGTTTCATTTGCGATTCTCCTAACTTAAAATTTATATATTTTATATGATACCACATTATTTAATTTTTTGAAATACCCCAAAGTAATATATGCGTATTTTTGCGTATATATTTGTAAAGAAATGTAAGCAATTATTATTTTTGAATGTTAAAAGGTAAAACAGGAGTGAACAAAATGAATTGGCATAGCATGAAGTGTAGCGAAGTTTTAAAAAAATTGGATATTTTACCCGAAAAAGGTTTATCGGATTCAGAAGTTAAAAAGAGAATACTTGTATACGGGCATAATTCTTTGAAAGAAGAAAAAAGACGCTCTTTTTGGAGTAAACTTAAATCTCAATTTTCGGATTTTATGGTTATAATATTAATTTTGGCGGCTGTGATTTCACTTGTAACATCCTTTTTGAGTTCAGAATCCGATTACGTAGATACTATAATAATTTTGAGCATAGTTATAATAAATACAATAATAGGGATGCTTCAGGAAAGCAGAGCGGAGAAAGAAATAGATTCTCTCAAAAAACTTGCGACACCCTTAACGAAAGTTGTCCGGAATTCACGAGTTCAGCGGATAGCTACGGAAAATGTGGTCCCGGGAGATATATTAACTCTTTCTACAGGAGATTTGGTGCCGGCAGACGCACGAATAATAGAATCTTCAAGTTTAGCGGTTGAGGAATCAGCTATGACGGGGGAATCATTTGCTTCGCAAAAAAATGAAAATAAACTATTTGACGCCGATACTCCTCCCGCAGATCAAAAAAATATGCTGTTTTCAGGTTCTGTAATAGAGCGTGGAAACGCAAAAGCAGTAGTTGTACGGACAGGAATGAACACGGAAATCGGAAAGGTAACTCAACTTATAAACACAGATGAATCCTCGGAAACTCCCTTGCAAAAAAGGCTTTCTTTTGCAGGAAAAATAACCGGTATAACCATAATTATCATAAGTATAATCGTGTTTATCTTGGGCGCTATGCAAAATATAAATTTATTGGAAATGTTTATGATTTCAATAAGTTTGGCTGTAGCCGCTATTCCGGAAGGGCTTCCCGCCGTAGTTACTATCGTACTTGCTAACGGAGTCAGAAGAATGGCAAAGAAAAATACTATAGTTCGAAAGCTCCCTGCTATTGAAACTCTGGGTCACGCTACTGTGATATGCTCTGATAAGACCGGTACGCTTACTTTAAATAGAATGGTAGTTACCGAGATTAGAGGGGTTGAAAATCAGTATAATTTAAATGATAAATTTTCTGAAAAATTATTTGAGCTGTGTTTACTTTGTAACAATTCATCTATAACTCGTTTGCATGGAGATATTTCAGCTCACGGAGAACCTACCGAAAATGCTTTGCTTATAGCGGGAGTGAAACGTGGCCTTAGCAAAAAAGATTTGGACTTAAAATTTCCACGAATAAAAGAATTGCCGTTTGATTCTGAAAGAAAATTGATGTCTACCGTAAACAAGACCCCTGAGAAAAAATATAGAGTCATAACCAAGGGTGCCCCTGAATTTTTAATTAAAATTTGTAAGTATTATTTTACGGAAAACGGAGTTAAGGTTCTGGATGACAAAGCTGTCGGGAAAATAAAGTTTTCAATAAATCAAATGGCAAAAAAATCTTTGAGGACTATTGCTGTGGCCTACAAAGAAGAGCATGAATACATCGAAAGTCAAGAAGAAAAGGATTTAATATTTTATGGAATCGTCGGAATCATGGACCCTCCACGACCTGAAGCCGAAAGAGCTGTTTTGGAATGTAAAAGTGCAGGAATAAAAACTGTTATGATTACAGGGGATTATCTCGAAACCGCAAAAGCTATTGCAACCAAACTTCATATTTTTGATAAAAATTCAGCAGCGTTAACAGGTTCTGAAATTAATAAACTTTCGGATGAAGAACTAAAAGAAAAAGTAAAAAAATGTACAGTTTTTGCAAGAGTTTCTCCGGAACACAAAGTTCGGATAGTCAAAGCTTTTCAGTCGAACGGCGAAATAGTAGCCATGACAGGTGACGGGGTGAACGACGCTCCTGCTTTGAAAATTGCCGACATAGGGTGTGCTATGGGAAAATCCGGGACTGATGCCGCTAAATCTGCTTCGGATATAATAATGGCAGATGATAATTTTGTTTCAGTCGTAGAGGCCGTGCGACAGGGAAGAGGAATGTATGATAATATAAGAAAAACTATTCATTTTTTGCTTTCCACCAATATAGGCGAAGTGGCCGTAGTGTTGTTCGGATTTTTAATGAGAACTCCTCCTCCGTTGCTTGCAATACATTTGTTGTGGATTAATTTGGTTACCGATGCATTTCCTGCCCTTGCTTTGGGAATGGATCCGATAGATAAAAACATAATGAAAAGGCCGCCTGTAGACTCTAAAAAAAGTTTATTTTCCGGTGGATTAACTTATAACATTATAATAGAAGGATGCTTCATTGCTGCGATGGGTATATTATCTTTTAGTATAGGAAGAGCATTTTTTGATTTAGATCCGTATAATCCTGTAATAGGTCGTACAATGGCATTTGTTTCTTTGGGGCTTAGTCAGCTTATACAAACTTTTAATGTTCAAAGTAGAAAGTCTTTGCTTGTGACCGGACTATTAAGCAATTTGAAATTGATTTATTCGGTTGCGTTTTGTATGATTTTGCAAATTGTTGTAGTTACAATTCCTATGTGTAATGTGTTTTTCAAGACGTCCCCTTTAAATGTTTTTGAGTGGGTAATAGTTTGGGCGTTGGCTTTGTTTCCGTTGGTTGTTTCTGAGCTGGAAAAATATATTGAAAGAAATAAAAAGCAGATTTCCAAATACAAAGATTTTTTTAAAAGCGAATAATTTATAAATGATTGGAAATAATTTTCTTGTAGTTTATTATTAAAGGAAGGTGCTGAAAATGGAAGAAATTCGCAATGACCCGGTTGAGCATACTGCTTCAAAAGAAGTTGCTAAAGAAAATTCTGAGCAAGAGTATGAATATGTAAAACCAAATTTGCTGCAATCAAAAACTGTCGTGGAACCCTTACCGAATGAGCCGCTTCCCCGACCAAATGCCGATACTTTACAAAAATAAAATCATAACCACGTCTTTTAGGCGTGGTTATTATTTATTTATCATCTGAAATTTTTCTGATATATGCTCCCGGCTGAATTTTTCTGTCGATAGGGATAAAAAGTTTTTGCATGGGGTGGGGAGCGGAAACCACTTTATTTCCAAATTCATCAGTAATATTTTCCGCTTTGAATTTAATCGGTTCGGAACCGGGCTCCAAAATTTCAAGCTCATCCCCCTCAAAAAATTTATTTCTCTGGGATATTTGCATTATTCCGTTTTCGTAGCCGTCACATACAGCAACTACATCGCAATTTTTTTCATATCCTCCGCTTTCGTATACTTCGCCGGGCTCATCGCCAAAATAAAATCCCGTACAATATTTTCTGTGGCTTACTTTGTACACTTCTTCTTGTATCCACGGCTTTAGCTTGAAGTTGTCGATTTCTTTGTAGTAATCATTTAAAGCACTTTTATAAGCATTTGTTGTAACTGCAACATAATAAGCTGATTTAGCTCGTCCTTCTATTTTTAAGCTGGTAACGCCCGCTTTTAAAAGTTCAGGAATATGATTTATCATGCACAGATCTTTGGAATTAAAAAAATAAGTTCCCTTTTCGTCTTCGACAACCGGAAAGTATTCTCCTTTTCTTTTTTCTTCCGTTAGATGATATTTCCATCTGCAAGGTTGAGCGCAGTTCCCTCGGTTTGCGTCTCTTCCTGTCAAATAGCTGGATATTAAGCACCTACCCGAAAAAGAAACGCACATTGCTCCGTGAACAAAAGTTTCAATTTCCAAATCAGGATCAGTTTTTTCGCGTATTGTAGATATTTCTTCCAGTGAAAGTTCACGTGCAAGAACTACTCTTTTTGCTCCCATATTGTATAAAGCCCTGGCTGTTGCGTAGTTTACGACACCTGTTTGAGTGGAGATATGTACATCTACGTTTGGAGCTACTTTTTTTGCTATTTCCAAAACTCCCAAATCGCATATTATAAATGCATCTATGCCTATTGATGCCGCAAAAGATAGAAATTCCGGTAATTTGTCTATTTCGTGGTTCCTTGGTAATGTATTACACGTCAGATAGATTTTTATATTTTTTGCGTGGCATATTTCTACAGCCTTTTTTAAATCTTCTTCTCCGAAATTATTTGGTGACGCTCTCATGCCAAATTCTTTTCCCGCCAAATACACGGCGTCTGCACCATAATTTATTGCCGCCGAAAGTCTTTCCATATCACCCGCCGGTGCTAAAATTTCTACTTTATTTATAATATTATTCAATTATTTCGCTCCTATGCTTTGTTAATCTGAAGTATATTTTACTTTAAATTTATCAATAATTCAAGTTTTTCAAATCGAGGATTTACGGGATTAATTTTTGCTTATTCCGGCTATTCCTCCGATTGTGCCGGCTAATATTATTGTGATTCCACGAGTTACGGTTACAAGCGTGAGCGAGCTGTGAGTTACAATTAATCCACATATGAAGAAGATAAAAAATAAAATTATTCCGCACAAAAGTCCCGAAAGCCATCCATTGCTTTTAGAGAATTTTCCTGATGCCAATCCTCCTACAAAACTTCCCAAAGTAGAAATAAAAATCATTATTATTTCCATGAATTCATAGGGAATATTTCCGCCTTTAGAAATTAAAAGGGCTGTTAAAAATAATAGCAGGGAAGATACTATAATGGATGATAAACTACCGATTAAAAGTGGCTTTGCGTAGACGTCACAGAAAGAAAGATGTGTATTTCTGGAATTTCTCATTGAATTACCTCCCGGAGTTAGCGGTTATTTTTTACATATAATATTATTACCTGGTTTTTTGCAAAAATATTCCTTGCCCATTAGGTGAGGCAAGGAATATTTTTACTTATTGTTTTCTTGGTTCGTGTTTCGACTTGCAATAGCCCATTTTTTTATTCTTATTTTTTCTGAAGCGGTTTCTATAACAAGCGAATCGGAATCTTCGCGAAGGCTTACAACTCTGCCTACTATTCCGCCGATAGTTGTTATTTCATCGCCGATTGCCAAAGCTTTTCTCATTTCCTCTTCTTGTTTTTTTCTTTTTTGATTTGGTCTAAACACTACTAAATACAATCCGATTATCAGCACTGCGTAAACCAATAAACTGCTGGCTACTTGACCTGTTTGGCTGTTTCCAAATAAATTTCCCATAAATATTATTCCTCCGGTTTTTAAATTTTATTACCAAGTTAATTATATGTTTTTTTAGGTACTTTATCAAGAAAGTAAGTCTTAATTTGATTTTTTGTACTATTTTTTTAAATTTAAATACATATTTTTGAACAATCAGTTAGTTTTTTTATGGCAAATTATTTTTTAAATACTATTGAAATATAATATTTGATGTGGTATAATGTATCGGTATGCAATATTAGTTTATAAAGCCAGAGAGGTGAAGATAATGCAAAAAAATATTCATCCGGAATACAAGGAAACTGAAATCAGATGTGCTTGTGGAAATGTTTTGAAAACAAAATCCACCAGATCTCAATTAACTGTCGATGTATGTTCAAAATGTCATCCTTTCTTTACCGGACAACAAAGATTGGTTGATTCAGGTGGACGTGTAGATAGATTTGAAAAACGCAGAAGACTATCTCAACAAAGCAAATAGAACAGTGGATGTTTTTAAATGTAGGCGGCGCAAATAAGCGTTGCCTATTGTGTCAGTGTGGTGAAAATATTGCCTGAGTTTAAAACAATATGCGAGCCCGGACAATTTAAGGAAACTCGGAAGCGTTCTAAGTTTCTGTCGTTTGCCTTTCCTGTAAATTCAGAAGAAGAAGTTAATTTCAGACTAAAAAAATTAAAATCTGAATTTTATGACGCAAAGCACATAGTTTATGCATATAAGCTTTACAATCCGGATATACAAAAATTTAGTGATGACGGTGAACCTTCGGGTACCGGCGGAATTCCTGTAATTAATGCGATAAAAAGTTTTGACCTTAATAATATTTTGGTAGCGGTTGTAAGATACTTTGGAGGTATCTTGCTGGGAACTTCGGGCTTGAGAGAAATGTATTCTTCAGGAGCTCAAGGTGCAATTTTAAACTCTCAAATAGAGAGTGTTGAAAAATGCATACGGTCTATTGTGGTGACAGATTATGGAAATTACGGAAAGGTTTTGAAGGTATTGTCAGATAAAAATGCGAAAATATTTTTTACGGATTATGCCGAAAAAGTGAGCATTGATTTTTGTGTGGCAGAAATAAATTTTAATGAGGTACAAAAGAAAATAAATACCATAATGCAAGGAAAAGAAATAATTAAATTTGTCGAAAACACTTTTATACCGCTAAAGTAAATTTATACTACAAAGTATCAAAATCGGTGGTGGCAGATATGACTATAAGAGAAAAATACGAAAAGTTCGAGAAGAGTTTTTTGTCTGAGCACGCAGCTTTTTCATGCGATACACTTGGAAGAGCAAAATTCGAGCCTCTTTGCGAAATTAGGACAGAATATCAAAGAGATCGTGACAGAATCTTACATTCTAAGTCTTTTCGGAGACTTAAGCATAAAACTCAAGTTTTTATATCTCCCAAAGGAGATCACTACCGGACTCGATTGACGCACACTCTGGAAGTGGCACAAATTTCGAGAACAGTAGCCAGAGCTCTTCGGCTCAACGAAGATCTTACCGAAGCCATTTCGCTTGGCCATGATGTAGGTCACACACCTTTTGGTCACGCCGGAGAAAGCGCCCTGAATGAACTTTGTCCCTCCGGTTTTAGGCATTATGACCAGGGCGTGCGGGTTTTATCTAATTTAGAAAAAAATGGCAAAGGGCTTAATCTTACAAAAGAAGTTTTAGATGGAATAAAATGTCATACAAAAGGCACTGAAGCCGCTACTGCTGAAGGAAGAGTTGTCAGATTATGCGATAGAATTGCCTACGTTAACCATGATATAGAAGACGCACTACGTGCGGGAATTTTAAATAATGATAAGATACCGAAAGAATTTGTGGAAGTTTTTGGAAATAGATTTTCGGAAAGAATAAATACGATGGTGACCTCTGTGATTTTAAACAGCGATAAAAAAGATATTAGAATGTCCGGCAAACTTGCTGAAAAATTTGATGATATGCATCGGTTTATGTACAAGGAAGTTTACTTAAATAAACGATCTTTTTCTGAAGACCAAAAAGTCCCTTTTGTGATTAATTCTCTTTATGAACATTTTGTAAAAAATTTTGAGGAATTACCGATTTATATTCAGAAGATATCTCAAAAAGAAGGAATTGAAACGGCTGTGTGTGACTACATTGCCGGCATGACAGATCAGTTTGCAATTTCCGTTTTTAAAGAGATTTTTATTCCAAAATCGACAATGGTATTTTAATATATTGGTTTTTGGGTGGTGGAATATTGATTATTTCTGAAGAGTTTATTTCAGAGCTCAAAGCAAGGAATGACATAGAAGAAATAATTTCTTCGTACGTCGATTTAAATAGAAAAGGCAAAAATTTAATGGGACTTTGTCCGTTTCATGCCGAACGAACACCGTCATTTTGTGTTTATCCTTCGAATGATTCTTTTTATTGTTTTGGATGTGGAGCCGGGGGCGACGTTATAACATTTCTTCGGATGATTGAGCATTATGATTACATAGAAACTGTAAAATATTTGGCAGATAGATGTGGAATGAATTTTGAAATTGATAATCAGTCAGACGAAATTCATCGACAAAAAATGTTAATTTATGAAATTAACAGAGAAGCGGCGAAATTTTATTATAAATCTCTTTTTAGCTTGGAAGGGAAGATTGCGCTTGATTATTTGGCAGGAAGAAAATTGAATTCTTCCGTAATCACTCGTTTTGGTCTTGGGTATTCCCCTAAAAGCGGACATGCTCTTGTAGACTATTTGAAAAATAAAGGGTATAATATTAAAGACATTGTAATGTCGAATTTGGCGTTTTTAACTCGAAACTTGGGAGCAAGAGATAGGTTCAGAGCAAGGCTTATGTTTCCGATAATTGATGTCAGAGGAAATGTTGTCGCTTTTGGAGCAAGGACGTTAAAAAATGAAATACCGAAATATATAAATACTTCAGATACGCCGGTGTTTAGGAAGAGTAATAATTTATTTTCTCTTAATTTTGCTAAAAACAGCAACGAAAAATTTTTTATTCTTACAGAAGGATATATGGATGTTATATCGCTTCATCAAGCCGGATTTCCGAATGCAGTTGCAGGTTTGGGAACTGCGCTTACCGAAGGTCAAGTCAAACTTCTTTCAAGATACACAAACGAAGTGGTGATTTGTTACGATTCTGATGAGCCGGGTCAAAAAGCGGCCGACCGAGCTATTTCTCTTCTAAGAGAAAATGGTGTAGATATTAAAATCATGACCGTTCCCAAGGGAAAAGACCCTGATGAATACATAAAATCTCATGGCGAAAGCGGGAAAATTAAATTTAAAAATTTGGTAGAAAACTCTAAAAGCGACATTGAATACAAACTCTCTAAGGTCAAATCTTTATACAGCGAAGGCTCTTCGATGGACAAAATAAAGTATTTAACTGAATCAGCTCGAGTTTTGTCGTTATGTCACAATCCTATAGAGCGTGAGGTGTTTGCCCATAAATTGAGTTCCGAAGCAGGAATCAGTAAGGCTGCCCTCGATATTCAAATTGAAAAATTTTCAAAAAAAAATAATAAAAATTGTCAAAAAAAAGAGTTTAAAAATTTAAAAAATGCAATGTCGGGAGTTAACGATAAAATAAACCCGGACAAGCATGACAATCTAAGAGCTGCGGTAGCTGAAGAAATGTTGATTTCTTATATGATTAATAATCCTGACAAAATAGCTGAAATTTTAAAAAAGATTGATTTTAATTGCATAATAACTAAATTTAATCAAAAAGTATTTAAATGTATAGAAAAAATAGCCTCTCAGGGTAAAAATCCCGATATAACCGCTTTTTCTGCATGTGATTTTTCTATGGAAGAAATAGGGAGAATAACAAAATTGATATGTTCATATAATCCGAGTATAATTACAAACGAATCAGCAAAAGAATATATAAATATAATTTTGGAAGAAAATAAAAAAAACAAAGTAAAAAATCTGGATAATATATCTGAAATTGAGGTAAAAGATTATATAGAAAGTTTAAAAAACATAAAGAAATAAAATTAATTTTGCTTCTATAAAAATAAGGAGATAAAAAAATGAACGATGCTACATCATCATCAAAGACGATTGACACAGTTATAAAGGACTTGGTAAACCAAGGAAAAGCTTCCGGGCATGTAAGCACAAGTGAGATTTTAGAAGCTATGGGAGAAATGGATTTTAATCCTGATGAGATCGAGAAATTGTATGATTCTATGGAATCTATGGGCGTTGAAATAGTGGAAGGGTTGGAGGAGCCAACCGGAGAGCGTCATGAGAAGAATGATGAAATCGCTGTTCCGACAGGTGAAGTTTCCACTACGGATGACCCTGTAAAAGTTTATTTGAAAGAAATAGGAAATGTTCCGTTACTTACCGCCGAAGAAGAATTGGAACTTGCCAAGCGTATTTCTGAAGGTGACGAAAAAGCCCGCCGTAGATTGTCGGAAGCTAACCTTCGCTTGGTTGTAAGTATAGCTAAAAGATATCTTGGAAGAGGAATGCACTTTTTGGATTTGATACAAGAAGGAAATCTCGGACTTATAAAAGCGGTTGAAAAGTTTGACTATTCCAAAGGATTTAAATTTTCAACGTATGCTACGTGGTGGATTAGGCAAGCAATAACAAGAGCAATCGCCGACCAGGCAAGAACCATTCGTATACCTGTTCATATGGTTGAAACTATGAATAAGGTAAAAAGAGTTTCAGGTCAGTTGCTTCACAGTAATGGTCAGGAACCTACTCCGGAAGAAGTGGCCGAAGAGTTGAATTTACCTGTAGAAAAAATTCGTGAAATTATGAGGGCTTCTCAAGATCCGGTGTCGTTGGAAACACCTATCGGAGAAGAAGACGACAGCCATTTGGGAGATTTTATTCCAGATAGCGATGCTCTTGCTCCTGCAGATGAGGCTTCACATGTGCTTTTAAAAGAACAGCTTCTTGAAGTGCTTGATACTCTTACTCCTCGAGAAAAAAAGGTTTTGGAAATGAGATTTGGGATAGAGGACGGAAGGCCAAGAACGTTGGAAGAAGTTGGAAAAGAATTTGATGTAACTCGTGAAAGAATTCGTCAAATTGAAGCAAAAGCACTTCGTAAGCTCCGCCATCCGAGCAGAAGTAAACGTCTGAAAGATTATTTAGATTAGTCCGGAATTTAAGATTTTGTCTGAAAAAGGCAGAATCTTTTTTTATATAAAAAGGAAGAGCCATCGAAAAATTCGATGACTCTCAAGAATAGAATGCAACTTAAGCTATCCTATCACATGAAAAAACATAAGCGCATTTATTGCTATTACAGCTATAAAAAAGCCTACAGAAATCACTTTTGTCCAACGTTCCAGAAACGCATCTATAGAACGAGACTTGTTTTTTGTAAGAAAAGTATCCGAAACACTTCCGGTCATTGCTCCCATATTTTTTTGATGACCCTCTTGGAATAAAACCACTGCGACAATTGCTACAGACATAATTAATAATATTACTCCCAGTGTAATTTCTAATGCACTCATCTTTTGCACCCCTTATCTTAATATTAAAAATTTATTGACCTGCCATTGCTCTTTCTAACCATATATTGGCTATTTCCAGAGCAGGATAAAGTCCGCTTTTTTCACTTATTTTAACTATTTTTTTGCTGTTGATGCTGTCATCATCTGTGTTTATCATTTCAACATTTACAGACGTTGCCACTTTTGTGCCTTGGACATCTTTAAAATTTTTACTTTCCATCTTAAATACATATTTATCGGTTATATTTCCGTAGTAGATTGTATTTTTACATCTCACAAGAGGTTTACCTTTGTATTCAAAAAAGGTTTTGAGGTCATTGCTTTTAGTATTTTTCATAATTCACCCCACAAAAATTTTTATATAACACTATACAAGATATAATGATATCACTTTAATGTATAATTTTCAATACTCTATTTGCAATTTATTATATTTTTGGTGATTTGATACGCTTTTTTCGAAAAAATCAGCTAATATCTTTCTTGACATTCACTTACACAACGTAATAAAATTAAAAAGTAAAAATTTATTTTCAAATGCATGATTTTTTTACAAATAAGAAATTTAAGTGACTTGTAATTAGTTTTAATTGTTATAAATATCGGGAAAATATAGGTAATATTTGAAGCTTCTTTTTGGTGCATCGAAAAGGGGCTGTTTACGATATTTTAAAATTAAATTTAGTTGTGAGAGTAACTGGGAGGTTGCAAAATTGAGTTTGTTAAGTGTGGTATGTATTGTAGCGGTGACATGTGTTGCAGCATTTTTGTTGGGAATTTTTTATAGGAAATTAAAAGCAGAAAAAATTATTGGTTCAGCAGAAAAAGAGGCGGAAAAAATAATCGAAAATGCTAAAGAATTAGCTGAAACTCGTAAAAAAGAAGTCATTTTGGAAGGAAAAGAAGAGATACATAAATTTAGAAACGAAACTGAAAAAGAGCTTTTAGATCGTCGTAAAGATATACAGCGTCAAGAAAGAAGAATAATTCAAAAAGAGGAAAATTTAGATAAAAAAACCGAGCATTTGGAATCTAAAGAGAATTCACTTAACGAAAAGTCTAAAGAAATTGAGCAAAAATATCTTGAAGCAGAAATTATAAAGAAAAATCAATTTGAAATGCTTGAAAAAATTTCAGGGTTCTCGGTTCCCCAGGCAAAAAATTTTTTACTTGAAAGCTTGCAAGATGAATTATCTCATGAAAAGGCACTAAAAATAACTATGTTTGAGCAACAACTTAAGGAAGAATGCGATAAAAAAGCAGAAGAAATTTTATCTATGGCAATACAGCGTTGCTCCTCTGACCATATTTCTGAAGCTACTATATCTGTAGTTTCTCTTCCCAATGATGATATGAAAGGAAGAATAATAGGTCGTGAAGGAAGAAATATAAGAGCCATCGAAAATTTGACCGGAGTTGATTTGATAATAGACGATACACCCGAAGCGATCACTCTTTCTGCCTTTGACCCTGTCAGAAGAGAAATAGCTCGAGTGGCTCTTGAAAGGTTGATAGCCGATGGACGAATTCATCCTGCAAAAATAGAAGAAATGGTTGATCGTTCTCGTCGAGATATAGAAAAAGAGATAAAAGAAGAAGGTCAGCGTGCGGCGCTTGAAGCGGGAGTAAGCAATATTCATCCGGAAATAATTAAACTTTTAGGAAAATTAAAATATAGAACCAGCTATGGTCAAAATGTTTTAAAACACTCTTTGGAGGTTGCTTATTTGTGCTGCATGATGGCTTCGGAGCTTAATTTGGATGCATCTCTGGCAAGAAGAATAGGACTGCTTCATGATATCGGAAAATCTCTTGACCATGAACAAGAAGGTTCCCATATTGAACTTGGCGTTAAAGTAGCAAAAAAATATAAGGAAAGCAACGATGTTATCCATGCCATTCATGCCCATCACGGTGATATAGAGCCGAAAACTCCCTATGCCTTTATATTACAAGCCGCCGACACTGCTTCGGCTGCAAGACCGGGTGCAAGGCGTGAAGATCTGGAAAATTATGTAAAACGTTTAGAAAAATTAGAATCTTTGGTTTCATCATTTGCAGGTGTAAAGAACTGCTATGCTATTCAAGCCGGCAGGGAAGTAAGAGTGATGATAAATCCCGAAGTTGTAAACGATGAAGAAATGATACCGCTGGCGAGGGATATTTGTAAGAAAATTGAGTCCGAGCTGGAGTATCCCGGCCAAATTAAAATAAATATTATAAGAGAAAGCAGAACTGTTGATTACGCTAAATAATAGTATTTTTGAGGAATGAATTTATGAAAATTTTAGTTATCGGCGACATAGTAGGAAAAAACGGAACTGAGTTCTTAAGAGCAAAGTTAGATATTTTGAAGTCTGAAAAAAATATAGATTTTGTAATTGCCAACGGAGAAAATTCAGCCGAAGGAAATGGTATAATTCCTGATTCTGCACGTAGAATTTTAGGCAGTGGTGTAGATGTTATTACCGGAGGAAATCATTCGTTCAGGCGTCGTGAATGTTTTCAAATTTTAAACGAGAATCGTAAAATCTTAAGACCTTATAATTTTCCCGGAGAAAAAACTCCCGGGATAGGCTTTTGCAAGTCAGAAGTCAACGGTGTGAAAATTGCTGTTATAAATCTTTTGGGAGTAGTGTATCTGGAGAGTTTGGATAATCCATTTAAAGCGGTAGATAAGGCAATTTATTTTTGCAAAGATTGTCCGATAAAAATTATAGATTTTCATGCGGAAGCTACGGCAGAAAAATTGGCTATGGCGTACTATGTGGATGGGAGAGTTTCCGGTGTCTTTGGGACACACACACACGTTCAAACTTCCGATGAACAAATTTTGCCTAATGGCACAGCGTATATCACGGATGTCGGCATGACAGGTGCGATTTGTTCGGTGTTAGGGGTAAAAAAAGAGTTGTCGATACGTCGAATGAAAGATAAATTACCCACTAGATTTCAAAATGCTGACGGACCTTGCAAAATGGAATGTGCAATATTTGATATCGATGATTCCACAGGAAAAGCAAATTCGGTTGAAAGATTGAGAATTATTTAAGGAAAATTAATTAAATTTATTGCATATACAATATAAATGATATAAAATATTTTGTGTGTAATTAAGGTTTTAAAATAATTCTCATATTTGAGGAGTTGTATTCAATTGATAGATGGATTAATTTTAAAAAAAGCATTTGTTTCAGGAGCAAACAATATTATAAAAAGTAAAAAATTTGTTAATGAACTTAATATTTTTCCGGTTCCGGACGGAGATACAGGGACTAATATGTCCATGACTATATCTTCCGGGGTAGAAGCACTGAATAAGTTGGAGGGAGAATTTACTACCGGTGAGGCGATTCAAGCTTTCGTTCCTGCTCTTTTAAGAGGAGCAAGAGGAAATTCCGGAGTAATACTTTCGATATTGTTTCGTGGATTTAATCAACTTTTTTCAAGTTCAAAAACATTAACAGGCAGTGACTTGGCGGATGCTTTGGATGTTGGAGTCAAAGCAGCATATTCTTCTGTTACCAAGCCTACCGAAGGAACCATACTCACTGTAGCAAGAGTGGCATGTGAGTACGCCAAAGAAGCTGCAAAAGTCAATAATGATTGCGTTTTTGTATGGGAAAAAGCGTGTGAAGGTGCGAAGGAAGCCTTGAAACAAACTCCTGAACTTTTGCCTGTATTGAAGAAAGCCGGTGTGGTTGATGCCGGAGGTAAGGGCTTGTGTTTGATTTTTGAAGGCATACTTTCCTACATAAAGGATAAAGTTTTCATCGAGCCGAACGAAGAAGTAGAAAGTATCGAAGATGATGATGAATTTAGAAATGCGGCGGCAGAATTTGACCAGGATATTAGATTTACGTATTGCACCGAATTTATAGTTCAAAGAAATCGTCTTTGCAATTTGCGTCCTATCAGGCTTAGAAGTCGCTTACAAAAAATCGGAGATTGCGTGGTTGTGGTAGATGACGAAGAAATAATTAAAGTTCATGTTCATACCGAAAATCCGGGTAAAGTTCTTCAAGAAGGCTTGCGTTATGGTCAATTTTTAACGGTTAAAATTGAAAATATGAAAGAGCAACATCGAAAAGCTGCCGAAGCTAAGCAGGAAAAACTTTCCAAATCCATTCAAAATACAGAAGTATTCGAAAGAAAAGAGCCTGAAGAAGAGGTAGGATTTGTAGCTGTTGCAGCCGGGAATGGTATAGTGTCTTTATTTAAAGATTTAGGGTGCCGAAATGTTATAAGCGGCGGTCAGACAATGAATCCCAGCACGGACAAGATTGTTGAAGCGATACTTGCGACCCCGGCAAAGACTGTTTATGTTTTCCCTAATAATAAAAATATAATAATGTCTGCTCAGCAAGCAATATCTTTGGTTAAAGACAGAACTGTTGTGGTTGTGCCCACAAAGACTATTCCTCAGGGAATTGCAGCGATTCTTTCTTACAGTTACGAAAGTGACATGGAAAGCAATATCAACATAATGACCGCAGCATTTTCAAAAGTAAAAACAGGTCAGATCACTTTTGCAGCCAGAGATTCCGAATTTGGCGGATTTAAAATTAAAGAAAGAGACATTTTAGCTTTATCTGATGGTAAATTGGTATTTATAGACAAAGATCCGGTAAAAGCTGTAGTTAAACTTGCTAAGTCACTTTCAAACAAAGATACAGAGTTTATCACTTTGATTTTTGGTGAAAGTATTAGTTTGGAGCAAGCTGAAAAAGCTAAAGAAATGATTGAATCTGCTCTAAAAAATAAAATAGAAGTTACATTGATTAATGGCGAGCAGCCGATTTATCATTTTGTTATTTCTGTAGAATAAATTATAAAATTGGAGGTGCCTTTATGGCATCTTTATTTAAAATTGACATACAAAAATTAAAAGGTGTAGGCCCTAAAACCGCAGAATCTTTTCGTAAGTTAGGGGTCTGCACCGTTGGAGATTTGATAAAATTTTTCCCCAGAAGCTATGAAGATTGGACAACGATATCCGGCATTCTAACTGCCAAGGGTCAAAAAGATAAATGTTTGAAACTTAAAGTTTTAACCCCGGCGAAAGAATTTTTTACGAGAAGTAAAAAGAGTATTTTTAAATTTATTGCTACTGATGGATTTAATAATATCGAAGTGATATTTTTTAATAATAGATATGTTGCAAAAAATTTTAAAGTAAATTGTGAATATATTTTTAGAGGAAATGTTGAATTAAATTATGGAAAATACGAAATAATTTCGCCAAAATTTAAAGAAATAAATAGTTCCGAAAATATTTTTCCTATTTATCACCAAACAACAGGGCTTACTTCTTCTAAAATTTATTCTTGCGTTAAGAACGCTTTTGAAATGCTACCAAAAAATATAAACGAAACGTTGCCAAATTGGATTCTTGACGAAAATTACCTTTATCCGCTTGACTTTGTTTTGAGAAAAATTCACTTTCCGAAAGATAAAGATGAGCTATATGAAGCAAGAAAGCGAATAATTTTCGAAGAATTTTTTGTATATCAATTGGGAATAAAATTATTAAAAAAACAGTCCAAGGTAAAAACTGATATAAATATAAAAAATGATTATAGCAAAGAATTTTCATCTTTTTTGCCGTTTAAGATGACTGATTCTCAAAAATCAGCAGTTGAAGAATGCATAGGGGATATGTCGGAAAATAAGTTTTCCATGAATAGATTGCTTCAGGGAGATGTGGGCTCGGGGAAGACCGCAGTTGCCGCTTCCCTTGCATATACGGTTGCAAAAAATGGTTTTCAGGTCGCTCTTATGGCTCCCACAGAAATTTTGGCAATTCAGCATTTTAGTACTTTTAAAAAATTTTTTGAAAATACGGATTTGAAAATAGCAGCGTTGTATGGATCTATGAAAAATAAAGAAAAAATGCGGGTGTGCAATGAAATTTTATCCGGAGAAGTTGATATAGTAATCGGAACTCACAGTTTAATATCAGAAAATATATTATTTAAAAATTTGGGCTTGATAGTAACCGATGAACAGCATCGTTTCGGTGTAAACCAACGAGCTGCTTTGATTAATAAGGGAGCAGCACCACATGTGCTTGTTATGTCTGCTACTCCGATTCCACGGAGTTTAGCATTGATTTTATACGGAGATCTCGATATTTCCGTTTTAAATGAAACCTTGCCGGGAAGACAAAAAATCGATACTTTTTTTGTGGACAGTACTAAGCGTCATAGGGTGTGGAACTTTTTAAAAAAAATAATAGATCAGGGCGGACAAGGTTATGTAGTTTGCGCAAGTATTGAAGATACACAAGAAGATATTATGGATGTCTATACTTACTATGAAAATATGGTAGACAACGGATTCGAAAAATCATGTGTGGGTGTGTTGCATGGTAAAATGAAATCGTCCGAAAAAGACGAGATAATGAAAAAATTTATAGAAGGAAAAATTAAAATTTTAGTGTCTACAACTGTAATTG
The DNA here is from genome assembly GCA_051887355.1 of Acutalibacteraceae bacterium. Taxonomy (GTDB): domain Bacteria; phylum Bacillota; class Clostridia; order Oscillospirales; family Acutalibacteraceae; genus UMGS1491. The sequence goes on along the minus strand of JBJEZK010000023.1, from coordinate 2,350 downwards.
AAGTAGGAATAGATGTCCCCAACGCTCAGATCATGATAATAGAAAATGCAGAAAGATTTGGTTTGTCCCAGCTTCATCAGTTAAGGGGGAGAGTCGGAAGAAGCGCTTTGAAGTCCTATTGCGTGTTGATATCTGATTCGAAAAGTAAGGACTCTATCCGAAGATTTTCTGCAATGACAGAGTCGAACAGTGGTTTCGATTTGTCGGAAGAAGATTTAAAATTGCGTGGCCCCGGAGATTTCTTCGGAGTTAATCAGCATGGAGTTCCGAATATAAGAATTTCGACTAATTATAACGATCTTCCAACAGTGAAAAATGCTCAGGATGCAGCTTTAAAATTCATTTCTTGCGACGAAATTTCAAATTATAAATTTTTAAATTACAGAATTTCCAAAACATTTCAAAAATTCGGAAGCGAAGATAATACAGGAATAATTTTTTAAAATGAGGTAGTTTATGTATTCGGTAGGAATGGACATGGTAGAAATATCCAGAATAAAAAAGTCTATGCAAAGAGCAAATTTTTTAAATTTTATATTAGGCGACAAAGAATTTGAAGAGTTAAAATCAAGAAAGTTTCCTCCTCAAAGCGTAGCGGCCAATTTTGCTGCTAAAGAAGCTTTTGCCAAATCGATAGGTTCGGGATTTACAGGATTTAAAATTAATGAAGTTGAGGTTCTTAGAGAAAGTTCCGGAAGACCGATTTTTTATTTTACCGGAAGAGCAAAAAAAATAGTCGATAAAAATAATTATGATTTTTCTTTAAGCCTAACGCATACATTAAATCTTGCCGGTGCGACGGTAATATGTTTTAAAAAAAATCAAGGAGAGATATAATATGCAAGAATATGATTATTTGAAGATAATAAATTTTGATATGATAAAATCTGTTTTACCTAAACGTCTTTCGAATTCTCACAAAGGGACATTCGGAAGGCTCCTTTGTATTTGTGGAAGTAAAAATATGCCCGGAGCTGCTTATTATTCCGTGTCTGCTGCTTCTCGGACAGGTGTTGGCCTGGTGGAGTCTGTTATACCCGATGAAATTTATAATATTGTTGCTTCCAAAACGTTGGATTCACTTTTTTATCCTATATGTAACGATTTCGAAAGAGCATGGAATGAAATTGATTCGTTGCTTCCTCGTGCCACCGCAGTGCTTGTAGGGTGCGGGATGGGATGGAATGAATTCACTAAAAAAATAGTTTATAAGCTTATAAAAGAATGCCGAATCCCTTTGATTATAGATGCCGATGGAATAAACGTCGTATCCGAAAACATAGATATATTAAGAGAAGCAAAATCTGATATTATTTTAACCCCGCATATAAAAGAAATGTCACGTTTATTAGGAAAAAATACGGATTACGTTTTAAAAAATAAATTCGAGATTGCAAAAAAATTTTCAAAAAAATATCATTTAACTCTTATTTTAAAAGACAGTCAAACAGTAATTTCGGATACTTCGGGATACTTGTATTTAAATTCTACAGGAAATGAATCTATGGCCAAAGGAGGAAGCGGAGATGTTCTTGCAGGAATTGTGGGAAGTTTTGCCGCGCAAGGAGTTTCTTGCCTGAATTCAGCATTGATTTCTGTATTTATTCACGGAAAAAGCGGGGATATATGTAAAGAAAAATTTTCTTCTTTTTCGGTTACTCCGACAGATATAATAAACAACTTGTCGGAAGTTTTTCTAGAGCTTGACGGAAAGGTGATTTAGTGAAAAATTTTATTTGTATAATGATGTGCGGTGCGTTGATTTTTTCTTTAAATGGCTGCAAAAAGAATGTTTTGAACTATGAGCCCGATATCCGGACTGAATTAGATGGTCCGGTGAGTATTTGCTATAAAAACGATAAATATAAAGGTAAGATAATTCATAAGCCGGAAGGATTAACCACGATTGTCCTTGAAGAACCTAAAAATTTGAAAGGCATGACATATTCCTTTAGCGGTGGTAAATACGAGGTCTCAATGCAGGGACTTTCGGGAGAATTTACAGCCAGCCCTTTTACAAAAAATTCACCGGTTTTCTGTATAGATAAGCTGTTGAATTCTTTGAAAGATTCTCAGAATATAAAAAAACTTGAAAAAAATCATCTAAAAATTATTTGTGAAGGAATGGAATATGAAGTTTATACAGATTCTGAAGGTAAAATTCAATCTATCACAGCTCCTTCTATTGAATTAGAGATTAATTTTAGGTAGTAATGAATATTTTTTTATAAAAAAAAATGATAAATTATGCAAAAAATCGAAGCTAAAAAAATTTGAAAAAAAGTCTTGACAATAATAAAAAGGATATGGTATTATAAAAAAGCGCTCGAGAGAGAAGAAAAGAGAGAGC
>JBJEZK010000022.1:0-8719 GCA_051887355.1 Acutalibacteraceae bacterium | reverse complement strand
TGCATTATGAAATCTCACCTCCTAATTTTTGCATAAAAAATGCACCCGAAGGTGCTAAATATTATTGTTCATAATGCGTCCACATACTTATAATATAAACAGTTTGAGCATTTTCATCTACATCATATATCAATCTGTGCTTTATATTTATCCTCCTAGAATACAATCCCTCTAAACTTCCTTGTAATTTCTCATATGGGGGAGGTATCTGATATGGATTCTTTTTTATTATAGATACTAAACGTAAAACTTTTTTATCAAGACTACAAGCTTTCAGATTTGGTATTTGATTTACTGCACATCTTGAATACTTTATTTTATACATCCCAATTTACCTCAGACTCATCTACCCAATAATCATCATTATTAATATTCTCTTTTGATTCTTTAATGGCATTCATAGTTTTTTTGTCTTGCGTGATATAAATAGTTTCAAGCAAAGAATTGTAGTCATCTTCGCTAATTAGTAAAGCGTTTCCGTTTTTTGTGTTTATATTTATAACTTCACTATCATCAATCGCCATATTTACTAAGTTATATAAGTTTGCTCTTGCGTTAGTTATATTTGTGTTATACATAATAACTCACCTCCCTCACATTATATCATACGCATTTACGTACGTCAATGCTATTATGTATAAAATATTTTATATTTCCCCCTCTTGAAAATTAAGGGTAGCACTACCGCTTGAATTTAAGATGTTCGCCCCACATATAAGCTTTATCGCTCTTATGTGTGTTCCTGCGCTATAAACCTTTGAATTTATTGTGATTTCCGTTTCATTTATTAAATCTGCATATACCGTCATTCTTGAATTGTTTACCGTGTTTGTTCCTTCGGTTAAATTAAAAGTAGTTAAAAAATGACGGCTTCTTTTATTTTTCTAAAGCCGTCAATGATTTTTTTATGCCCACTTTTATGAAATCCGCAGCTAAATTCGCTTTTAAAGCTTCTCCGAAAGTACTTGTTTGTTTTGCGGTATCGTCCATTTCGTTTCCGAATTCCGCCGTTACTTTGCCCATTTCCGAAGCTAACACTTTTAAATCTGAATTTATTTGCGAGATTGCTTGTCTATATTCCTTTTCGCCCTCAAGCTTTATAGTTCCTCCAAATGTGTTTGAACCTGACACGTTTTCACCTTTTTTAAAAAATCATGTTAAGTATTTACAACGTAAACACATTGTGATATAATAAGCATATAATAAACTAAGGGGGAATTATAATGAGTGCTACAACAATAAACATTCGAGTAGACAGCGATGTTAAAAATAGCGCTAAAAAAATTTTTTCTGAGCTTGGTATGGATTTAACTACAGCAATAAACATTTTTTTAAGGCAATCTATTAGAGAGCACGGCATACCATTTGAACTTAAATTGCGTGTTCCGAATGATGAAACTATCAAAGCTATAAACGAAGTTAAAAAAATGGAGAAAGATCCTTCTATAGGCAAATCATATACTGATGTAGATGAAATGATGAAGGAGTTATTGGCGTAATGTATATTGTTAGACCAACCGCAAAATTTCAAAAAGATATTAAACGTATTAAAAAACGAGGATATGATATATCGCTTTTAACTGACATATTGAAGAAATTGTCTGCGGGAAAACCGTTGCCGGAAAAAAATAAAGATCATTCTTTAAGTGGCAACTTTGAAGGATGCCGTGAATGCCATATTACGCCTGATTGGCTTTTAATTTATAAAATATCTCGAAATTCAATTTATCTATACTTAACCCGTACAGGCACTCACAGCGACCTTTTCAAATAATTTTAAAGTAGCTACTCATCCGAAGTTTGGTGGGTGGCTTTTCTCCTTTATCATCGAGCTTTATTGTTCCGCCAAATGTATTTGAACCTGACATTTTTACCACCTCCAATTTTAAAAAGCAAAAGCCCAGAAAAAATTCTGGACTTTTTTTAATTAAATATTTATAAAACAAATTTGCTTATACACCATAGTATAAATCATAAGGTATACCACCAACAACTGCACAATTTTTAGGGAATGATAATTCATGCAGGAATCCATGTCGGACACCTTGATATTTACACGTTGCGGGTAATGAAACAGATGTTAAACCTGACGTATAAAAAGTGCTTGCATCAATAATTTTCATACTCGCCGGAATGGAAATATCTTTTAATTGCGCACAACACCAAAAAGCATGAGCCCTTATGTGCATAACACCTTCTGGTATATCTATATGTTGTAAATTATGACAATTTTTGGAATGCGTAGCCTTCTATTGCTTTTAATTTAGAACCTTCTTCAAATCGTACAGATTTCAAATTACAACACATATAAAATGCACCTGGACAAATAACTTTGACAGATTTAGGAATTACAATATCTACTAAATCTTTTCTTCCAATAAATTGAGTACTTTCAATTTTAGTTGTACCTTCGGGGACAATAAATTTTTCAGCAGGAAGCGGTTCGGATTCATCTTCTTCAATCGCTCCCTTAGTATAATCAATCGGTGGAAGCGGCACAGAAAGATGACTATAAAAATTAAATTCGGTGCCTCCCTCTATGGTACAAGCATCAGAAAATGACGGAGCATAGGGGAAACCATAATCTTGCTTTTGATATTTACATTGTTCAGGTAAAGCAACTGTTTTGAGTTTAGTATTGTAAAATGCGGTAGGCTCTACTTTTTCTAACGATTTAGGTAAAACCAATGTTGAAGGTAATTTGCCACAATCCCAAAAACAGTGCGAGTTTATATAAACTACACTATCCGGCAAATTTATTGTTTCTAAGTTTCGGCAATTTTGAAACACAGAATCATCAACATATTTTAAATTTGAACCTTCTTCAAAAATTACAGATTTAAGATTGAAACAGTTGTAAAAAGCGCCGGCAGACAGAAGGACCCTGAGGGACAATATACTGAGTTTCTGAGGTTTCCGTTGGAGGACAACCCATTACATAAGAAAAATTGTTAAAAACCAGCCCTAATGATAATAGAGCTACAAAAAACTTTTTAAAATTCACTTTAAATTTGCACATCCTATTTTATATTTTTACCCATTTCTAAAGCGAATTGAGGATAATTTGTAGTTTCAAGCACTTCCCGTGTTGGAACACCTTTGGATATAAGTATTCCTCTATTTTCCCATTTTAAATAGTCAATTATATTTTTATAGTGAGATATTAATGTCTCAGCTGTACTATCCAAAGGACTTGCTTGTGTTGTAATCAGTATTGCCCCTCGCTGTTTCTCCCCCAATTCGCTACTCATAGAGTGAAACCTATCAATAACTGTTTTTAATTGAGCTGATATTCCAAAATAATAAATTGGAGTAATAAATACCACTATGTCCGATTGTATTAAATCATCTTTTACCAAATTAAAATCATCTTTTTGAATGCAATTACCATTGTTTTTTCTACAATAATTGCAGCCTTTACAAGCACCGACATTTAAAAAAGCAATATCATAACGCTTGACTTCGTTCCCTGATTCTAAGGCTCCTTTTTCAAATTTGTCTGCCAATAAAAGCGATGTACCTTGTTTGTGAGCACTTCCGGTAAGAATTAATACATTTTTCAAAATTATCACCTACCCTTTAAGACTATTTATGCAAATAAAAAAATGCAAAATGAGCAATGTCTATTATACTCGATATTTCAATATTTTTCTAAGTTTAAAAATCCTTACTTGAATGTAGCAAAACATTTTCGAAAAAGTAATTTAATAAAAGCTTATATTTTTTAAGGAATACATTCATCAGAAGTTTGGTGAGTGGCGTTTCCTTTTTCTGCAAACAATTGCTTAGATATGCAGAAATTATGGTAAGTTTTAAAGTGTGTGTATAATAAATCCCACTTTTTAAAAGTAAAATGCCCGACTTCTTTTTCTGTGAAGCCGAGTATTTTTGTTCCGACAAATAATATCCACGAAAAATCAATTATACTGCCGGATTCTTCGTGGCTTTTACGTTTTTTGAATTTTCTTTTGTCTTGCGGAAATTTTTCCGAATCGGTTTCAAGATAAGTGATTTCATCTATCAAATTTATTCACCTTCTTTTTGTATAAAAAATCCAGTAAGTGCAGTATTGGCCTCTGTTTCTGTATCACAAACACCATGTTTTTCCCAATCTCCATTATCATTCTCAAAAATTGTCGCTTCGACTGACGGAGTAGTAAATTCCAAGTTATCTCCTTTAGTTTTGGAATCTGCTATAAATGGTTTGAATTTAATTTTAGGAAAAAATTCTACTTTGTATTTTTTACTCCTCCGACCAATTTTGGAACAACGTGCCCAAAACCAACGTAAATCGACAAATCATTGACATTTGATGTTATAACGCCTGTTTCTTCGTCAACTGTTTTTCTTTTCCCATTTAAAAATTCTTCTTTATATAGTTTTATCGGAATCATTGAAACTGTATCAGCTATTAAGCTTACACATTTTGAAACCGCAGGGATGTTCATTGCTTCGCGTTCTCCGATATATCTATCTTTAAAAACGCTTTTAAGCAAAAAATCATCGCTTTGTCTTATTTCATTTTCTTGCTCTCGGTTTTTGTTTCTAAAATTAAAAAATCTCAACTTGTGCCTCCTTAAAATTAAGCATAAAAATAGCCAAATACATAAAATCATGCACCTGGCTAAATTAAATATTTTAAAATAAATCGGAATGTGAGCCTGCTCTGGTAAGTGTTAAAGTTAAAGTTTGATTTTCAATTAAGTATATGAGCAACCAATCGGGCTGAATATGACATTCTCTGAATCCCTTATATTTACCCGTTAATTCATGGTCTCTATGCTTTTCATCAAGGGTCACTTCGTTTGCGAGTTTAAATACAATTTGCTTCAGGAGATTCACATCTAATTTTCGTTTTTTTATTAGCTTTCTTAAATTTAGATGTTATTTTAACTTCCAGCACTAATCATCAAGCTCCTTGAAAAGAAGATCAATATCCTTAAAACCTTTTCCACTTTTGCTAACCTCTCTTGCCTCCTTCATTGCGAGTTCAGTTTCTTCATTATATTTTGGAAGTTTAACTTCAAACGGAAGTCCTCTGCTTAATACAACTTGATTCAAAAATATTTTAATCGCTTCTGAAGTTGAAATACCAAGTTGCCCCAATAAATAACTTGCGTTTTCCTTTAAATCTGAATCAATTCTAATATGAATAGTTTCTGTTTTAGACATTTTATCCTTCCTCTGTAATATTATATTCACATTGTATCACATTAGGCACACAAATACAATATATTAAATCACACTATTTATACATTCAATATTGTACCGCCCAACCGCTATCGTCGAAAATTATATCTTGCTGGAGTAGATAAACCGCATTAATAAGAGCGACAACCATATCTACTTTTCCGCTTGATTTTTTCTTGGTAACACAGCGGTTCATATTCGTGTCATAAGTGCACCTTGCATTTTCGAAATTTATTTCAAGCAAGGTGTTTTTCTCATACTCAAATTCGTCATGTGTTGCCTTATTTCTACCGCAAGTAGTATTCTAAATATCCTCACTAATCTTTGTACGCAAATCACCGGCGCAGGTTCTGTGCCCACTTAGTATTTCGAGTAGTGGGTCGGGTTCGTCATCGTCTTGGCGGTCTCTTAATGTTGTGATTATTTTCATTAAAGTTACAACCGTTTTGTTGGCACTGTCGGTGGTTCGGTTATAGTCAGAAATTGCGGGGTGAGAATATATGTTTTTTCGCCCTTTGACATACTAATTATTTTGAATTAGTCAATTCCTCATAAATAAACGTAATAAAGCTTCGACATCTTTAAAAATTTAGCATTCAACCTCCTGTGCATTTTAAATTTTTGTACATATTTCAACAAAAAATATAGTAATTTTTTTAAATATAATTGTATTTTCATATTTTTGTTTCTATGCTATACTGTAAGTGTTGAATTTAACGTGATACGTGAAAAATAAAATATCTTGAAAATGGAGATGTGTAAGCATGAAATTCGGTGTATTAAAAGACATAAAAATAGGCGAATGCAGAGTGGTTTCTACTCCGTGCGAAGTGAAAATATTAGTGGACGAAGGTGCAGAAGTATATGTGGAACACAACGCAGGAAAGCTCGCAGGGTTTGGCGACGAAGAATATATCAACGCCGGAGGAAAAATATTAGCTACAAGAGAAGAAATTTATTCCACTTGTGATATGGTGGCAAAAATAAAAGAAATTGAACCAAGCGAATATAATTTACTAAGGGAAAATCAAATTGTCTTTTCTTGCATTCACCCGGCAGCTCATCCCGAAGAAGTACAAGCTCTTCTTGACAAAAAAGTTACCTCATTTACTGCCGAAGATACATACAGATATGGCTCTCCAAATTGCGAAGCGGCCGGAAAAGCAGGTGCTTTCATGGGTCTTTACGCTATGATGAGTCTCAATGGGGGTTGCGGAAAATTTGTATCAGGATTGGCGGGTGCTCCAAACATAAAAGCTATGGTCCTTGGGCATGGTCTTGTAGGTTCTGCCGCAGCCGACTTTTTACACCGGCTGGGGGCCTGGGTTACAATCGGAGATGTTAATTACAACCAGCTTTTAAATATAGAAAATAAATACCACGGAAATGTCAACACGTTTTTTTCAAATAAGCAGACTATCAAAAAAATATTGCCAGACATTGATTTGGTTGTTAATTGTGTTCGTTGGCCAAAAGATAATAAAGAATTTTTAATAGACCGAAAAATGGTCAAATCTATGCGCAAAGGCTCTGTTATCGTGGATATAAGTAATGATTACGGAGTTATAGAAACTTTTCATGAAACAAATCACAATGACCCTATGTATATAGAAGAAGGTGTCGTGCATTACTGTGTACCTAATATTCCTTCTCTTATAGCAGGTTCCACATCTGTAGCAAATTCCGCCTGTTTAGTCAATCATTTTAAAAATATTTTGAAAAACGGAGTAATAAAAGCTTGCGAGAACGACGAATATTTAAGGCGGGGACTGGTTTCGTATAATGGATACCTCACGCACGAAGAAACCAGTAAAATCCAAGATAGGCCGTGGGTAAAACCTGAAGTTATACTCGATATTTATAATAAAAATTTAAAATATGCTCCCAAATGTACAGGAAGCCACTCAAACAATTATTACAAAGAATTTGAGAAGTTATGTAACAGATAAATAATTTCAAAAAAATACACCTCTACTTTCGAGGTGTATTTTTCTTCCTCTACGAATTTTATCGATTATTCTGTTGATTATTCTGTTGGTTATTCGTTGTTCCTACGTCCCATGAAATGTTTTTATACTTTCTTTCAATATAATTTAATACTTCTTTTATTACACCAAATGATTGTGCACCCTGCGCAGGATATCTACGAAATGATTCTTTTATACATCCTTTTAACTGATCTTGAGTTAGTTCCTTATCTAGCACACCTCTTGCGAGGTGCGACTCATGGCAAGGGTCTCCGTTTTTGCAAGGCGGTTTATTTCAATCCACGCACCCCATGCGAGGTGCGACTGCTCGATAAATACACGATTTTAATTCAAGGCAAAATTTCAATCCACGCACCCCATGCGAGGTGCGACGCGTGGTGCTGACCTGCGTGGCGCTAAACTAGATTTCAACTCACACACCTCTTGCGAGGTGCGACGAAAAATTTTATCGCAAGACATATCGGAAATGATTATTTCAACTCACACACCTCTTGCGAGGTGCGACTGCGGGCTAATGATGTCAATGGGCGCTAACGCTAATTTCAACTCACACACCTCTTGCGAGGTGCGACGAATAAGGTCGTCTTTGTCTTGTTGGCCAAGATTATTTCAACTCACACACCTCTTGCGAGGTGCGACAGCGGTCAATGGCAGGGATAAAACAAACTGGATAATTTCAACTCACACACCTCTTGCGAGGTGCGACAATAGCTTTCTTTTAACCTACAATGCCCAAAATTTATTTCAACTCACACACCTCTTGCGAGGTGCGACCTTTTTTAGTCCACGTTACTATACCTTTAACCGCATTTCAACTCACACACCTCTTGCGAGGTGCGACTGTGACAAGCTGGAAAAATATATTTAATGCAATTAATTTCAACTCACACACCTCTTGCGAGGTGCGACTACAACATCAGGTGCCATTTTACCGCAATATTGACATTTCAACTCACACACCTCTTGCGAGGTGCGACATTAACGAAACTGCAAGTTTTATATTTTGCTTGCATTTCAACTCACACACCTCTTGCGAGGTGCGACATAAAGAAAATAAAACCGATATAAATTAAATACTATTTCAACTCACACACCTCTTGCGAGGTGCGACATGATAATTTCGTATCTTGGAGGAAAAATCAATAATTTCAACTCACACACCTCTTGCGAGGTGCGACCGAAGCTTGTACCGAGCTTGCAAGAATACTAAAAATTTCAACTCACACACCTCTTGCGAGGTGCGACTGATTTATTGGAAAACAAACTGGCTTGTAATGTGCATTTCAACTCACACACCTCTTGCGAGGTGCGACATGATAAACACGAAGACAAAAGACTAGACAATGGGACATTTCAACTCACACACCTCTTGCGAGGTGCGACTAAATGCGGTAGGATAACGATACCGCAAGAATATAATTTCAACTCACACACCTCTTGCGAGGTGCGACTGGATTTCTGGGGATTTATGAATAAATCTATAGAAATTTCAACTCACACACCTCTTGCGAGGTGCGACTAAATGCGGTAGGATAACGATA
>JBJEZK010000021.1:47213-133375 GCA_051887355.1 Acutalibacteraceae bacterium | reverse complement strand
TGGCGGAGCGGGTGGGATTCGAACCCACGTGCGGTTGCCCGCAAACTGATTTCGAGTCAGCCCCGTTATGACCACTTCGATACCGCTCCATAGTATATATTTTAGTAATATTTTAAATTCGTGTCAAGCAAATCATCAAAAATATTTATACGCCTAAATTTGACATAATAATCAAACAAAAACGTTCATAATTATAGTATATATCATTTTCAGTGTGGGTGAAATGCATGAAACAGACTATCTACCTAGATATTCTTATTGCTGTGAACCTTTTTATAAACTATATCTTGTTACTTTTAACCGCTAAATTTTTGTCTTTAAAATGGAAAACTTTCAGGCTTGTTTTAGGGGAAATTTTAAGCGGAATTTATTCGTTGTACATACTTTTTCCGGAAATCAATTTATTTTTTAGTATCATAATAAAACTAATAATGGCTTTAACCATCGTATGGTGCGTATTTGGCTTCAAAAGTATGAAATCATTTGCAAAAACCACTTTATGTTTTTATGCCGTAAATTTTCTGTTTTCCGGAATAATGCTCGGATTATGGCTTTTATTTCGTCCGACCTCTATGGAAATGAATAACGGCGTGGTTTATTTTAACATTTCGCCCACGGTGCTTGTAGTTTCTACAATTGTTTCCTATTTCGTAATAGAAATATTCTACAGAATAATAGGAAAAAATGATACAAAAAATTCATTCTACGAAATAAAAATAAATACCGAAGGTCCACCCGCAAAACTAAAAGCCAAAGTAGACACCGGAAATATTTTGAGAGAGCCGTTTTCAAATCTTCCGGTAATAATTGTTAGAAATAGCTTGGCAAAAAAAATATTCCCCGAAAACCTGCTAAACTTGTTGGAAATTTATCGACAAAGCAATATGGAAATTTTTCCGAACGGAAATATCAAATACAAAATAAGAATGGTTCCGTTCAAAACTGTGGCAGGAAACGGAATTTTGGCAGCTTTCAAACCAAAAAACATAATAAACCCCGAAGGAACCTCAAAAGAAGCATACATAGCAATTTGCCCTGACAGCACTCTGTCGGAAGAAATCGGAGCACTAATAAATCCGGATTTAATCAATTAAGGAGAGAAACAATATGAATAAAATTATACTGATATGGAAAAAAATTACTCTGAAAATAAAAAATCTTATTTACAATTTTTTCGTTTCAGACAAGGATGTACACTACATAAACGGCCCTGAAGTTCTACCACCTCCACTATCAAAAGAAGAGGAAACCAAAATAATTGAAAAAATAATTTCAGGTGCGCCGGGAAATATCCGTGAGCCATTGATTACGCATAATTTAAGACTGGTAGTATACATCGCAAAAAAATTTGATTCTTCCGGGATCTGCATGGAAGACCTTATTTCAATCGGAACAATCGGATTAATAAAAGCAGTAAATACTTTTTCGCCAACTAAAAATATCAAGCTCGCAACTTATGCCTCCCGATGCATCGAAAATGAAATTTTAATGTTTCTTAGGAAAAATACTCAATTAAAAAACGAAACTTCTATCGATGAACCTTTGAATGTGGATTGGGATGGAAACGAATTGTTACTTTCCGACATACTCGGAAGCGACCATGATATGGTTATGAGCAAATTAGAGCAGGAAGCGGAATGCACTTTGGTAAATGAAGCTGTGAAAAACTTAAACGAAAGAGATAAAATGATAATGGAAATGAGATTCGGACTTTGTGGTGTAAAAGAGCATACTCAAAAAGAGGTAGCAGATTCCCTGGGCATTTCACAGTCTTACATATCCCGATTAGAAAAAAGAATTATTGAAAAGCTTAAAAAAGACATTGAAAAAGTTTCATAATCTCGCAAAAAATATATAATTATAACAAAAAATATTTTTAGAAAATAATTTTAAAAAAGTGTTGACAGACTCCCACAGATATGATAGAATAAATTCTGTCACTAAGGGGTGCGGGTGTAGTTCAATGGTAGAACTTCAGCCTTCCAAGCTGATAGCGTGGGTTCGATTCCCATCACCCGCTCCATTCTAATTATTTCAGCAATGTGGTGCTGACATCTGCGCTAGTAGCTCAGCAGGATAGAGCAACTGCCTTCTAAGCAGTAGGTCAGGGGTTCGAATCCCTTCTGGCGCACCATTGCAATTATGGTGGATATAGCTCAGTTGGCTAGAGCGCCAGATTGTGGCTCTGGAGGCCATCGGTTCAACTCCGATTATCCACCCCATTAATATAAACCAATTTTTGTTGGGGTGTAGCCAAGCGGTAAGGCAGTGGACTTTGACTCCATCATTCGCTGGTTCGAATCCAGCCATCCCAGCCATTTCAATTTAATACGAGCCATTAGCTCAGTTGGTAGAGCACCTGACTTTTAATCCGGTTGTCCGGGGTTCGAGTCCCCGATGGCTCACCAGATATGCACTGTATGTTTATACGGTGCATTTCTATTATATTTGTATATTAACTAAAAATGTTGGCATTGCGGAAACTAAAAAGAAACCGCATACCAACAAATTTTTTAATTATTTTATTTTTATATTCCAAAACTTAGGTAAAATATTTAGCTTTAATTACTTCTGTTGATTTGTATAATATAAGTTCATCCCAATTATAAAAAATAATATCCTCCATTATTTTATGAATTTATATAAATTTTTCACATAAAAGCCTCGGTTTATACCGAGGCACTTTTTATATTTTAACCTACCACTTGGCGAATCGCCAATTCATAGAAAAGACCTTTTTTCTCCATCAAAGAATCGTAATTCCCTTCTTCAACAATTTTACCTTTGTCCATAACTAAAATTCTATCGCAATTTTTTATGGTGGAAAGCCTGTGAGCAATCACAATTCTTGTACTTTTTAACTTAGAAATACTGTTAGCAACATGGCTCTGAGTAATATTATCAAGGGCCGAGGTAGCTTCATCAAAATAAAGAATTGAAGGTTTTCCGATGATAGCTCTGGCTATCATAAGTCTTTGTTTTTGTCCTCCGGAAATCCCGCCGGCTCCTTCAGAAATCAACGTATGCATACCCATAGGCATTCCTTTTATATCTTCTTCTATGCCCGCCATGCGAGCGGCCTCCCATGCATCATCCATATTTTTCCAAGGAGAAGTTACGATTATATTCGAGAAAATATCTCCGGGGAAAAGCGATCCGTTTTGCATTACAACTCCTATTTTTTGACGAACACTTCGTAAATCCAAAGATTTAAGATCTCGTCCACCGTAATATATTGCACCTTTTTCAGGATTTTCAAATCCTAATAAAATTCTCATTAGCGTAGATTTACCGCATCCGGTTGAACCTACAATAGCTACATACTCACCCTTTTTTACTTTAAAATTTATATCATTTAAAATTATAGGGCCACCTTCGCTATACCTGAAAGTGATATGGTTAACATCTATATCACCTGAAAGTGATGTCGGAATTTTTCTTCCGTTACAAGACTCAGGCTCTTGTTCCAAAACAGGTTTTACCATTTTTAAGATAGGGCCCAAATTTGCAAACTTAAGAGCCATTCCGCTAAGAGCCATTATTGCTCCGCTGACCGCACCATACGCTTGGTTAAAAGAAAGATAATTTGCCGATGAAACAGAACTTTGTATTGCAAAATAATACAAAACTATCGTTCCGAGAGAGGATATGACTAAACTGATAATAGAATCTATTCTGATAAAAATAGGAGGAGAATAATCCAATTTAGAAACATCGGCATATGATTCCGCCCATTTGGCAAAAGCTCGTTTTTCGGAACCTGTAACTTTTATTTTTTGCATTCCTCCAAAAAGAGCATACGTAAGCGATTGAAGTTTCGGGGATAATTCTAGTTTCTTTCTGTAGATTTTTTGCCTGTAAATAGTTATAAATATTGAGTATGCAATCATAATTAATATAATAAGTAACCCGGGAGCAACCAATGCCGGCGCATATTGAAACATCGGAACAATAAATACCAGAGAAAAACAAGCTTTAAGAGTGGTATTTAAAAATGCGTCTACTATCATATTGCAAAGCGATGCAATATATCCCATACGGCTTGCCAGCTCACCTGCGGTATAATTTTTAAAAAACGAAGTAGGTAAACTGAACATTCTCATCATAATGGCACTGTTTAAATTTAAAGACAGTCTGGTTTGGAATCTGTACTTTACAATATTGTCGGTAATTCCCAAAAATAATTGTCCGAAAGTCAGCCCCACATAAAACGAAATAAACGGGAGCAAAAACGAAATTAAACCTGAGGGTACAAGGTCATTGTAGATAATATTGGTTAATTTCGGAAAAATAAGTCCGAGCAAACTGGTAACAATCAATGCACCTACTATCAGCATTAAATCCGCACGAGAAAGAACACTAAACATAAACATTATTAAATCTCGAATTTTTAGTGATTTTAAAGGGAATGGTTTGTAAAAACAAAAAGCGTCTATATTAATATTTTTTGCAGTTTCTTCGTTTATTTTTACACGCTGACCATGAGAATCTTTGTAATAATATCCACCCCATTTTCCGGGCAAAATAGCAACAACATTGTTGTCTTTTGTACCGGCTAAAAAACAACCGGTGGCATCTTTCCACCACTTGCCTCTAAGTTCCACTCGTCTTCTCATTACTCCCGAGGGTCTAAGCATATACTCCAGCTGCGAATCAAGATTTGTAATATTTTCCGGGACTTCAGGGATATCTTTTCCAAAATATTTTAATATTTCTCCTATAGCTCCTCGAGCTTTTTTATTTGATTTCGGAGCTTCTATGCCAATTATGGAAAGCAAATCCGAAAATGCATCTTCAAATATTTCGGAATCACTCATTTTTCTGCGATTAATCTGATTTTCAAAAAAATCCATTGCCTTCCCTCCTTTTACTCTGTAATGACCAATTCTTTGTATTTTCCATTCCTAGCCATAAGCTCATCGTGCGTTCCTCGTTCTACAACTTCGCCCTTGTCCAGAACTATAATTTCATCACAATCTCTTATTGTTGAAAGTCTGTGAGCAACTACTATGCACGTGCAACCGATTTTACGTATATTTTCCATAACTTTTTTCTCAGTTTTGGCGTCCAATGCCGAAGTTGCTTCGTCAAGAATCATTATAGTCGGCTCTTGCGCTAAAGCACGAGCAATCTCGATTCTTTGGCATTGACCTCCCGAAAAATCTTTTCCGCCTTCGCTAAGAACATGATTATATCCGTCGGGACGAGTGATTATGGCTTCATGTATATCTGAATCTTTAGCGGCAAGCGTTACGGCAAAATCTTCTATAGATTCATCCCACATTCTTATATTATTTTTTATCGTATCGTGGAACATAACCTTATCCTGGTCGACCATAGAAACCGAGCTGTGAAATCTGTAAGAATCAATGTCTTCTTGCTTTAGACCATCGAATCTTATTTCTCCGCTCCAGGGCTTGTAAAGACCGGTAATAAGCTTCGCTACAGTCGATTTACCGCTTCCGCTTCCACCGACAATAGCTACCCAGCCTCCCGGCTTAACCGACAGATTAAAATGCTCAAGCAATGGCTTGCTGAGTTTTCCGTATCCGAAAGTTATGTCTTTGAGTTCTAATTCTCCTTTTAATTTCCTTTCATCTTGAGAAATTTTTACTTTTTCATTATTGACATCTGTTTTATAATCCAAAACATCCTCTACACGCTCCATTTCGCATCTCATTTCGATAATATCTTTGTACAAATCCATCATGTCATTCAGAGGACTCAAAAGTCTGGAAAGATAACTTTGGAATGCGGTAAGCATACCTATTGTAAACTGACCTTTCATAATTAAATAAATACCGGAAAACAACAGTAAACAACTTGCACAACTCTGTACAATATTTGGAATTTGTCCAAAATATTGTGTAAATTTTGCAAGTGCTATATTAGCATTATTTTGCTTCGAATAATATCCTGCCCATCTTTCAAAATATCCGCTCTCGGCTCCGGTTGATTTTATGGTTTCTATCATCTCGAATCCTGAATAAGTAACACTTGCGAGTTTTCCTTGACTGGGCACCAAAACTCTTTGAAAATTTAATATTTTTTTGGAAGTATATCTTACTATAAACATATTTATAATCGTTGCACTCAGACCGATTATGGTAAGTGGCAAGCTCCAATTAATCATAATAAAAAGATAAAAAAACATCGACACAACGCTGGGCACCAAGGGCGCTATCTGCTCAATAAGAGTAAGTGCTATATTTGCCGTAGATTCTTGCCTCGAAACCACATCTCCCACATATCTCTGAGAAAAGAAATCCATTGGTAACCTTAAAACATGCCACATAAAATTAGCACTTGCGGTAACTGCAAATTTACCCTGTATTTTCAGCCAGTAAAAAGAACGAACGCTTGCTACCAATACTTGGAAAATCAAAAGCACAAACATTATTCCCAGGAAAGGATACGTCCATTCCGGATTCTTACCGTTTAGTAAATTATCAATGAATACTTTTTGGAAAATAGGAGTAGCCATATCAATAACCAGTACAGCAATACTCAAAAGCATAGCCAAAACAAACGGAAAAGATGCACCTTTTAAACATCTTTTTGCAAAAGAAAGAACACTTTTTTGTTTACCTTCGGGCTTAAATTCCTCTGTAGGAACCATCGTAAGTGCTATTCCGGTAAAAGCGTTGTCAAACTCCTCCATGTCTACCACTACACGTCCTCTTGCAGGGTCATTTATATATGCTTTATTTTTCTTATAATCAATACCACAAAGAACAACAAAATGATTAAAGTTCCAATGAATTATTGCCGGAAGAGGGATTGAACCGAGAGCTGAAGGCTCCAATTTGTAACCTGCGGTTTTAAATCCGTAAGATTTTGCCGCCGCAAGCATATTCTTTGCAACACTTCCGTCACGAGATACACCGCAATCCGACCGAACTTGAGTAAGCGGAATCCATTTTTTGTAATAAGCCGCTATCATGCAAACGCATGCCGCACCGCATTCCAACGCTTCCATTTGCATAATAACGGGCACTTTTTTCTTTTTTGCCACCATTTATTCCTCCTTTTCTATCCTATTTAAAAATTAGCTCATAAGGCTTTGTCTGGCCAATTATAGCAGAAATATCACAAAGAGTGCCTTCAACTATTTCTACGCTATGACCATTTTCGTTCGACCAATTCCCCATTTCCATTTCTATTTCTATTAAGTTGGATTCTTTGGAAGCTGCAGAAATCAACGGCAAAATAATTTGAGGATTTTCAAATTTATAATTCAAATATTGGCTGGTAACAATCTCGCTACCTATAGAAGTTATTTTCCCATTAATATATCCGTACTCTTCTCTGGGAGCGTATTCGGGACAAATTTGTACTGTCATGCCTTCGCTCAAACGCTTACTGTCTCCGATGGAAACATAACTATACACTTTTTGAGCTCCTTTAGAGTCACCGATAACTACTCCTTGGAGCGAAACTGTTTTTGGAAGCCCGCCGGCAAATATCCACACCATTGCAGACAGAATCATTGCAAAAACTGTTACTAAAATAACTATCAAACTTGGATTTGTAACCTTGATGTATTCGTTAAGTTGCTCCGGGGAAGAAACTTTTTCCAAACTACTTTTTCGAAATAAATTTTTTTCACTCTCTGACATTTTTATCACCCTTCTCTAAAATAATTAACACCCCATGCTATAATTATATCATATGTTAATAAAAATTCAACGATATAAATAATTTTTATATATATTTTAATACACACGTAAAAATCTCCATCCTACATAGGTGGAGATTTCTTTAATGCAATAAAATTATTTTTTCTTTTTTATAACTTTAAGCCTTGAAAATTCCTCACGCTCTTTTTCCTCCAGAGCATCGGTAATAGATTTTATAAGAGATTCAAACCTAGGAATCATAATATTTTTTAAAGCGTTCGCTCTTTTTTGTGTTTTTTTGATATCACGAGCCAGTAAGTAAGCGCTTGTTTCTACTTCGGCCAAACTGGCAGTAAGTTGACGAACTTCTCTAAAGCACGAATAAGCCTTATCAAGGTCAGAATTTGAAGAATACAAGCCAAACGGAATTCCGTCTATTTTTTGCTCTTTAAAATTTATTATAGGAATTTCAACTCCCATCACGCTTTTAAACGAAATGCTGAGTCCTTGTTCTTCAGGTACAGCCTGAGAAAGTTCTTCACAAACTCCCAAAGCTATGTTAGCTTTTTTCAAAGTAGAAAATGCTTTTTCGTAGGTAAAATCTATTTTATTTTGAATTTCTTCAGCTCTGTCAATCAGGGCCATCATTTCTCGAACCAAAATATTTCTTTTTCGATCCAGAAGATCGAATCCCAACTTGGCCAAAGCATAGGATTTCTTCGTTGCAATTAAATTTCCTTTTGTGGGAGCCAATTGTAAAGACATCTCGGTGTACCTCCCTTTAGATTAATTATCATCATTGTCGTCAATATCATCGTCATTGTCATCTGATTCAACATCGTCTAAGAAATCTATTTTATTTTTTCTTTCCAATAAATCTTTGTCCTCGATATAATACTTGTCTAAAGTTTCGCTACTTATTCTGTCAAGTTCTTGGCGAGGAAGAGTGGAAATAAGTCTCCACCCAAGCTCTAAGCTGCGCTCTATAGACCTGTTTTCGTTAAATCCCTGATTTATAAATTGTTTCTCAAATGCTTTTCCGAAATTAATATAAAGTTTATCTATCGGAGAAAGATCTTCTTCACCAATAACCGACGCCAAAGCTCTGGCATCTTGAACTTTTGCATACGAAGCGAAAAGCTGATTTGCAAGTTCGGGGTGATCAGCACGGGTATACCCCTCGCCTATACCGTCTTTCATAAGTCTTGACAAAGATGGAAGAACAGAAATCGGCGGATAGTATCCCTTTCGGTCTATAGAACGATCCAAAACAATTTGTCCTTCGGTGATATAACCTGTGAGGTCCGGAAGAGGATGCGTAATATCGTCGTTAGGCATTGTAAGAATTGGAATTTGAGTAACCGAACCGGTTTTCCCTTT
Source organism: Acutalibacteraceae bacterium (assembly GCA_051887355.1). Lineage (GTDB taxonomy): Bacteria > Bacillota > Clostridia > Oscillospirales > Acutalibacteraceae > UMGS1491. The sequence continues at coordinate 124,376 of JBJEZK010000021.1, read as the reverse complement.
TACCATTCCTGCACGCTCATAAAGCGAAGCTAAATCGGAATAAAGATACCCCGGATATCCCTTTCGGCCGGGAATTTCTCCTTTTGAAGAGCTGAATTCTCGAAGAGCCTCGGCATATGAAGTCATATCTGTCATTATTACCAAAACATGCATATTAAGCTCAAAAGCAAGATATTCTGCTGTTGTAAGCGCACATCGGGGGGTTAAAATCCTTTCGATTACAGGGTCATTTGAAAGATTTAAATACATTACAACTCTCTCTATAACACCGGATTCATCAAATTTTCTTCTGAAATACTCAGCAACGTCGTTTTTAACACCCATAGCAGCAAAAACAATTGCCAAATTGCTATTATCGTCCCCTGAAAGCTCAGCTTGACGAGCAATTTGTACCGCCAGTTCATTATGTTTCATACCGGAACTTGAAAATATAGGAAGTTTTTGCCCCCTTATAAGAGTAGACAAAGTATCAATCGCAGAAATTCCCGTATTTATATAATTTCGAGGGTAAACACGAGCTATTGGGTTAATAGGTGTACCATTTATATTCATTTTTTTATGCGGAAAAACTTTTCCCAAATTATCAATCGGTTCGCCTGACCCATTAAATACACGCCCTAAAATCTCAGGAGAAAGAGAAATTTCCATAGGTTTTCCTTTAAGTTTAACCTTGGTGTTTGAAAGAGATATTCCATGAGTGCCCTCAAAAACTTGGACAACTACTTTATCTCCTTCAATTTGCACGATTCTGCCTTTTCTATAAGAGCCGTCTTCCAATTTAATGTCAACAACTTCTTCGTAGGATGCTCCTTCAACGCCCTCCAAAACTATCAGAGAACCACTTATTTCTTTAAGTCCAACATAATTAAGTACCATTATTGTTTCACCTCCGACTTATCAAATTTTATTATTTATGATTTTATCCATGACATCGTCAATTTCTTTTTTGTAATCATTAAATTTTTCTATTTGGTCATTTGGAACATCATATTTTATGCGAGTAAGTTTATCGAAAATACCCGTTTCCAAAACCTTTGAAATAGGTATAGACGCCGAAATTAGCTGGCGGACACGTTTGTGCAGATATAAAATCGCTTTCATCATCTTTTTCTGCTTCTTCAAAGGAACAAACGTATCATCTTTATGAAAAGCATTTTGTTGTAAAAATCCTACACGAATAACTTTTGCAATTTCTATTATTAATTTTTGGTCATCAGGGAGAACATCCGCACCAACCAATTTCACGATTTCCATTAATTTGTCTTCTTCGCTTAAAATCGAAGCAATCTTTTTTCTGTATTTTACAAAAGATTCACCGTAATTTTTTACATACCACGGATCCAAATCCACAAAATATTCACTGTAACTGTTAATCCAGTTTATCGCAGGATAATGCCTGGCGTATGCAAGAGCTTTATCAAGAGCCCAAAAACATCTTACAAATCTCTTAGTGTTTTGCGTTACAGGTTCTGAAAAATCAGAACCTTGCGGAGAAACAGCGCCTATTATTGTTACGGAGCCTTCGTTTTCACCCAAAGTTTTGACTCTTCCGGCTCTTTCATAAAATTCCGAAAGCCTGGAAGGTAAATACGGCGGAAAACCTTCTTCGGCCGGCATTTCTTCAAGGCGACCCGAAATTTCTCTGAGAGCTTCCGCCCATCTGGATGTGGAATCAGCCATTATGGCAACATCGTATCCCATATCTCGATAATATTCAGCAAGAGTAATTCCGGTGTAAATAGAGGCTTCTCTTGCCGCAACAGGCATATTGGATGTATTTGCAATAAGAACTGTTCTTTCCGTCATCGGCTTGCCGGATTTCGGGTCAATAAGCTTTGAAAACTCATCAACTACCTGGCTCATCTCGTTACCACGTTCTCCGCACCCAACGTAAACTATGATATCTGCATCACACCATTTAGCAAGCTGATGTTGCGTCATAGTCTTGCCTGTACCGAATCCTCCCGGAACTGCTGCGGCACCCCCTTTAGCCACGGGGAACAAAGTATCTATAATTCTCTGCCCGGTTATAAGAGGGATATTTGACGCAAGCCTCTCTTTTATAGGTCTTGAAAACCTTATCGGCCAGTATTGGCAAAGCGTTAAGCACTTAATATCGCCTTTTTCATCCTTAACTTTAACGATTATATCTGATACTTTGTGGGGACCGTTTGCGGCTACTTCGATAACCTCTCCGCTGACATCGGGTGGAACCATACATTTATGAACAATTATCGAAGTTTCAGGGCAAGAAGCATAAATTGTCCCTGGCTCTAAGTAGTCGCCTTTTTTTACGAATATTTCCGTATCCCAAAGTTTATCCTGATTAAGCGACGGCACACTGCATCCTCTTGATATAAAAGAACCGCTCTTTTCTTCAATAGCTTTAAGAGGACGTTCTATTCCGTCGAAAATATTATCAAGTATACCGGGGCCAAGGCACGCTTTCATCGGACCTTTGGTACCTTCGACCGGCTCACCCGGACGTAACCCGGTAGTTTCTTCGTAGACTTGTATAGTTGTAAAATCGTCTGCAACTCCTATTACTTCGCCAATAAGTTTTTCATTGCCTACATAGACCATTTCCATCATAGAAAATGATTTTGTGCCTTTTACGGTTACGACAGGGCCGTTTATTCCATATATAACATTATTTTTATTCATATTAGTCACAGAAGCGCTTCAATAGCTTAAAACCGCCGGCGCTTATCCCTCCTATTTGTATAATTTAGTTATTTTAAACAAGCAACACGCCAAAATTTTCGGCAGCCCAGTCTTCTTGTTCTTTTAATTTAGCGTCAAGAGTTTCATCAGCTATAAGACCTATGCTTTCGCTATACCCCCTTATTCCGCCAATTAAAATATCTTTGTCGGCAAAAACTTCACAATCTCTGCCGAATGCTTTTTTTATTTCGTCTGCATATTTTAAATCATCGCTTTTAACAATTAATTTCGTATTTTTCTCGGTGAGTACTTTAGAAATCTTATAAGCATAACGCTTTAGAGATTCCAAATATTTTTCAGATTTAGAATACTCTACAAGCTTTTCTCGGCACTCCCGAAACATATCTTTAATCATCTGACGGCGTCTTTGAGAAACTCTTTTTCTTTCTTCAAGTTCTTTATGAGAAACCTCTATTACGATCTTATTTTTCATACTCACAAGTTCTTTTTGAATCATGCTGTTTATATCTTCAACTATTTCTGCTTCGGCTTTTTTTAATTCTCGCTCTTCAATTTCTTTTATTTCGTCTGTTATTTTATTTCTTCGCCTTTTCGCATATTTATCAATTGCGTTTAAGAAATTGCTTGATTTAAAACTCTTATGCATTGTTTCGCCCCCTTAAGCTTAAATTTTAAGTCCGATAGCCTCACGTATATAGCGAGTTATTGAATCTTTTTTGCTCCCCTGTGACCTTCCGTCAGGGATTTCTATTATCAAAGGAGTTTTATGCGTGCTTTTTAAACTGTGTATAAGCTCTGCGCAAAGCTTTGCAAGAGGTTCCGTGATTAAAACTACGGCTACATCTTGTTTTTCTACGGCATTTTTAAGCGCTTTTTCGGCTTCATCAATATTTTTCGCCATAACGCCTTTTATCCCTGCCAAACGCATTCCCACTAATGTATCGGTATTGTCGCTTATAAGTTCAAAACGCATATCGCTACGCTCCCAATCCCAGCTGATCGAGTTTGCTGAATATCATTATGGAAATCAAAAGTCCGTAAAGTGCAATACCTTCGCCCAGAACAACCATTATAAGAGATTTACCGAATGCTTTCGGATTTTCTGATGTTGCTGCAATTGCCGCAGGAGCTGAAGATGCAACCGCAATGCCTCCACCGATGCCGGATAATCCCGTAACCAATGCTGCCGCTGCCAGACCGATTCCGAAAGCCATAGCCTTTGAGCCGGAATCAGATGACTGAGAAGAAGCAGTTGTGGTTTCAGAGTTTTTTGCTTCAGATGCATAAGCCGATTTCACTGAAGATATCAAACAAATTCCCATAACAAGTACTGCAGTGCCGATTTGAAACATTACGGCTTTCTTTCTGCTTACACCATGTTTAACAAGTTTTATAGCGATAAGAGCTCCTAATACGATAAAAAGTGTTGGAATAATAAATAATAAAGTTGACATAATAAAACCTCCAAAATAATTTTATAATATTTTTAATTTGAAATTTCTTCTAATGTTACAGGGGTAAAAGGACGTCCTTGGCCTTCAAAAAATTTGCTGAACATTTCATAAAATTCCAGCCTTACTACCTGTATTCCCGCAACGAGTGCTTCCAAAGCCGTAACAACTATATTTCCGACCACAACAGCAATTATGTATCCTCCGCCGGAAAACATATCCGCTATTGTAAACACCACCATCATCATTCCCGCATGAACCAAAACAAATGCGCCGACTCTTAAAAACGACATGGTGTTCGTGACATAGCTGAGAACCACTTCAAATAGTTCAAAAAAGCTTTGAGGTAAATAATCCGCCCAGCTTTCAGGCTTCCAATTTTTTTCTTTATTTACAATTTTTATAAGTATTTCGCTGAACATTAAAATCACAAGTGGCAAAATCAAAAGTAAAAGTACATACGCCATGCTTACAATTCCTGTATGAAGTGCCGCCATATCGACAACCATAAATATAAGAGAAATATAAAAAATTATTCCGCATAAACCTTTTGAACCGAAAATAGCTTCGCCATAATTTTTTCTTTTTAGAAGCGAATATACTCCAAGAATCATCGAAGTTACCAAAAGAACTATTCCAATTGCAACAGCGGAATAAATAATTTTGTCTGTGCTGGAAGCATCCATAACTTCAATCGGCTTGCCTTTCATTCCAAGAACATTTTTATAAAAAGGATCCAGTGCATGTTCAAAACCAAAAACAGAACCGAAAAATGTTCCAAATATCGCCGAAGATATTCCGCAAGGAATAAGCATTTTTCCAAGAGCCATATGCTTAATTTTCCACATCAAATATCCAACTATCGAAACTAAAATTCCCTGACCCAAATCGGCAAACATAATTCCAAATAAAAGCGTATATGTTATCGCAACAAATGCCGTCGGATCCATCTCATTATAAGAAGGGGTACCATAGGTATCAACTAAAAATTCAAATGGTCTGAATATCTTCCTATTCTTTAACTTAACAGGTGGCTGATGTTCCAAAATGTTCTCACCTTTTTCGGTGGAGTATTCAACAGATTTGATTTTATCTATTTTTTCTTTGAATTCTTTTAAATTTTCTTGAGGAACCCACCCAACCAAAATAAATGTATTGTTGTATTGAGCAGCATAAGATTTTATTTCAAAATAAGTACTGAGTTGCTTGAGCTTGGTATAAAATTTCATGCATTGGTTCTTCTGCGAATTCCAAAATGTGCTAATTTTCTTTTCAATTTCATCCATTTTTTTATAAATTTCCATATTTAAATTTTGAAGATACGAAATTTTTTCATATGGAGATTGCTCACAAGATTCAATTTCAATAGGCTCGAAATAAAGAGATGAAAAAATCCTGTCGGTTTCTCCCGGGTTGTCAACGGAAGAAAAATAAATACCCCACTGATAATTTTCGTCCGCTCCAAACGGGAAAAACATTAAATCTATACCATTTTCTGCATAATGATTCGATACTTCCGCAAATTTCATATAGCTACTTCGAGGCATTTTTCCGAAATGGGCTTTCGTGCACTCGCACGACAATATTTCACTGATATTCGTATTAAGCCCACAAAAATGCTTTAACTTTTCTATTTCCTCTTTATTTTTAGAAAATTCGGCATAAAGTTTTCTTTTTTGGTCTATTAAATTTTCTACATTCTCCAAGATATAATTTGTGTATCTGTCAATTTTGCTCTTACTAATATAAAAACCTGTTATATCCACATCTTCAAGATTTCCGCCACATGCGTCTACACTGCTCTTTAACCTTTTCAGCGGTTCGGAGTAGGGATTTTCTTCCGAAATTGCTGAAAATTTCTCCGTATCGGAATAAAAAGAAAAAACATTGTCCGGCTCAAACACTCCTGATTCTCCGCAAACATTGATAAGCTCATCGAGTTGCTGTAAGGGGCCTATCATACTGATAAAACTCATCTTAGATACTGACATCTTCTATACCTCACTTTTCATTTAGATTATATAATCAACATTTTTTTGATTTCTTCGGAAGGGAGTCTGTACTTTATTCCTTCGATGATATTTGTAATGTTTATGATTTCTATTTCCTTTAAAAATATATACGACATAAGTACAATGGGCGGAGACATAGAAAACCTTATGTTATGACGGCACTTGTCAAACCTCATGTTCATAGGTACCTTATCTATTACATCCAGACCTCTTGAAAACCACTTTTTGCCCATTCTGGTATTCTTCATATCTGCCATCATCTGCTTATTTCCGGGAGAGAATATAAACTTTTTTAGTTGTTCTTCTTTTAAACTCCCGTGGCTTATCAACGCAGAAACCATATATTCAGGGTCTAAGTCGTAAAATTTTCTCATTCTCACTATTCTGACAAGATTACTGAGGTCTATATACAATTCAAAAAAATCCGTGAGCTCTTTCTTTGCACTTCCTTTAACATATTTGTTTATGACATCAAAAACAACTTTGTAAAGATAATTATAAAGGGCCGTTTCTATAAACGTTAAATTTATTAATTCGCCTTTTTTGGGCTTAAACGGCTCAAGAATTTTATAATAATCGGACCGTTTGACAACCTTTAAAAAATCATCATAATTTTTTATATTTTCCAACTTTTTCAAATCAAACTTAGCATGACTGTAAAAAAATGCCGGTATACTGTGGATATATTCCCCCGATTTTCCTGCAGTCAGCAACATTAAACTATGCATGATTTGCTCTATCTCCGCTCTGGCGATTATATATTCCGAAAAATGTTCCCCGACCGAAATATCATAGCGACCCAAAGCCTCAAAATCCAAAAACAATTTAAGTTTAAGTTGACTTTCAAGTTCTGCTCTATGCAAATTATTTTCGTTTATTCCGCTCAATACATCCGAATAGCTTGTCTTTCTTTTTAAATATGAAACTATATCAGGTATACTTCTACAAGACAACAGCTCCGAATAATTTTTTTCTTTGATGCCTTTTCCGTACATCGCACGAGCTTTGGAAAGGACTGCGTTTGAAGCGTATGAAATCATAATTTTTCAAGCAAGAATTTTTTGGCACCCCATCTCGCTCTGTTTCACCACCATTTACTGAAAATTATAAAAATAAATACCGGTTTCAATCTTCGATGACTCTATTAACTATTGTTTCAACCCAATTGTTTTTGTTTTTCGCATAAATTTCTTCTATGCGATCATATTTTTGCCTATAGGAGTTCTCGATTACTTTAAGCCTGAGACATGCATTTACTTTTTCTTCTTTTTCAAGCGATTTGATATTTGCTCGTGCACGTTCTAAATATTCAGCTCTTTTTTGCTCTTTTATATCGCTTATTTTTTGTTCGGAGTCTACTTTGAGCTGATTAGCACGCGTGAGGTTTTCTTTTGCCATTTTATCAAGTTCTATTATTCGTTTTATCATATCTTCCATACTTACTCAGCACCCCCACTTTACTTATATTATTTTATATCAGGTTCCAATATAGAATTATGATACAAATATTAAAAAAGTCAATAGTTTTTAAGAATTAATTTCCTAACATATTGCTTAAAGGTATTTACATAGCATTTTTGTTCATGTAAAATATTAGTGATAAAACAATTTGTATTCATTGGAGAGTGGATAATATTGGAAACAAAACATAAACGATTCTTGTTAAAAATAAGCGGCGAAGCCTTGGCAGGTGAGCAGAAAAGCGGCATAAATTTTGAGGTAGTAAGAGAAACTTGCGAAATGATTAAAAAATGCGTAAACACCGGCTCCGAAATAGCTATAGTAGTAGGTGGGGGGAATTTTTGGAGAGGCAGAAGCAGCGGAGATATGAACCGAGTAAAAGCAGACAACATCGGAATGCTTGCAACGGTTATGAATGCCGTGGCTCTTCAGGATACCTTGGAGCAAATCGGAGTAGACTCAGTAGTGATGACCGCCATTCCTTTTCCGCAAATAGGAGAATATTACTCGCCGGAAAAGGCAATTAATCATCTAAAAAACAAAAAAGTAGTGATTTTTGGATACGGCACGGGAAACGCATTTTTTTCAACGGACACCGCTGCTTCTCTGAGAGCCGCCGAAATCGAAGCAGAAATAATATTTAAAGCTACAAACACAGACGGAGTTTATGATTCTGACCCAAAAGTAAACCCTGACGCAAAAAAATATATCGAGGTATCTTTTGAAGAAATTTTAGCCAAAGATTTAAAAGTTATGGATAGTTCCGCCGCATCTATGTGCAGAGATAACAATATTCCCGTGATGGTTTTCAGCTTAAAAGATCCCGAAAACATAATCCGAGCAATAAACGGAGAAAATGTAGGAACTCTGGCAAAATAAAAAATTATAATTTGGAGGAAAAATTTATGAACAACCTTATATCAGACGCACAAAACCGCATGAAAAACACCTGTGACAGATTAACTTCGGAATACGCTTCTATCCAAGCGGGAAGAGCAAATCCGGCCGTACTCGATAAAATAACGGTCGATTACTACGGCTCTCCAACCCCAATAAATCAGGTCGCTGCCGTTTCTGTATCCGAAGCAAGGATTCTTGTGATTCAACCTTGGGACATATCCGTTTTACCGGGGATTGAAAAAGCAATTCAAAAATCGGATTTAGGCATTAATCCTCAAAACGACGGAAAAATAATCCGACTCATTTTCCCTCAATTAACCGAGGAAAGAAGAAAAGAAATTTCTAAAGAAGTTTCGGCAATTGCGGAAGACTCAAAAATTTCAATAAGAAATATCAGGAGAGATGCCCTAGATAAAATAAAAAATATGAAAAAAAGCTCTCAAATAACCGAGGATGACATGAATCGGGGCGAGAAAAAAATTCAAGAATTAACTGATAAATATTGCAAAGAGATTGATTCTTTGTCTGCTACGAAAAGCAAGCAAATTTTGTCTTTATAAAGTAAAAATTTTCGGAGTTATATTTATGGAAAACGAAAGTTCAAGAGTTAAATTGCCGATGCACGTAGGAATAATAATGGACGGAAACCGCAGGTGGGCTAAAAATCACGGCCTACCTGTCTCCGCAGGACATTCTTACGGAGCAAAAACTTTTGAAAACATAGCAAAATACGCAAATAATCTTGGGCTCAAATATCTTACCGTATATGCTTTTTCAACCGAAAATTGGAAACGTTCTAAGACGGAAATCTCTGCCCTTATGTTTCTTTTTAAAAAATATCTGAAAAAATCCGTAAAAGAATTTTCAAACGAAAATATGAAAGTGAATTTTCTTGGAAACACATCTTCGTTTTCTCAAGATATTCAAGATTTAATAAAAACAATCGAATTTGAAACAAAAGACCGCACGGGTTTACATCTGAATATCGCAATGAATTACGGCGGAAGAAATGAAATTATGAATGCCGTTAAAAATATCGCTGAAAAAATTTTAAAAAATGAAATCTCAGTGGATAATATTGATGAAAGTGCAATACAAAAAAATCTTTATACATACAATCAGCCTGATGTAGACTTGGTGATCCGAACCGCCGGAGAAAAGAGGCTTTCCAATTTCATGCTTTGGCAATCTGCGTATGCGGAATTTTACAGCACGGAAGTATTGTGGCCCGATTTTTCTTCGGATGAATTTGACAAAGCGATAGAGGAATATTTTTTAAGAACTAGACGCTTTGGAGGTGCTTGAAAATGTCAAAAAGAATAATTTCGGGAATTACAGGAGCAATTTTCGCATTTGTGGTCTTGCTTTTTTCTCATAATTACCCATTTATTATAAGCATAACCACAGCCGTAATTTCGATTATAGCAATGAATGAAATTTTTTCGGTAATGAACTTGTCCAAAAATTACCCGTTAGTTTTTTTCACATTGATATTCATATCTATTCTACCTTTAATGGGGAATTATCTTGCATGGCAAATCGCCTTGTACATATATACTGTTCTTATTTTTTGTTTGCTTATAACGACGCCCGATTTAAGCTTGCAAGACGCTGCGGTAACATATACAATGGCAGTTATAATAACCTTTGGATTTGGAAGTCTTACTGAACTTAGAATACTTGGGATAAATTATGGAAGCTTTTATGTCTTTTTGGCATTGGCAATTGCGTGGACATCTGATACCGGTGCGTATTTTTTCGGGAAATTTTTAGGCAAAAACAAGCTTTGTCCAACCATAAGCCCTAAAAAAACCATAGAAGGGTTCATCGGCGGAATTATCACTTGCGTCTTATGTTTAATAGCTGTAGCGTATATTTTCAACAATGGGATATTTTCCCAAAGGCACACAATAAATTACTTTTTGATTGTGGTTCTGGCGTTATTCGGCTCGACAATATCAACACTTGGAGATTTGTGTTTCTCAGTTGTGAAAAGAAAATACAGAGTTAAAGATTTTGGAAATTTAATGCCGGGGCACGGAGGAATTTTAGACCGATTCGACAGCGTAATTTTTGTTGCACCTTATGTACTGATATTTTTAAAATTTATAAACATAATACATTAAAAGAGTTGAAATTTATGAAAAAAAATTTGTCTGTACTGGGTTCCACCGGCTCCATAGGAACTCAAACTTTAGAAGTAGCCCGAACGCTCGGAATTACTGTCAACGCTATCTCGGCAAACACCAATATTGATCTGTTAGAAAAACAAATTCGAGAATTTAAACCAAAAATTGCCGCTGTTTACGACGAGGAAAACGCAAAAATTCTTAAAGAATCCGTCAAAGATACCAACACTAAGATTTTAAGCAAAATTGACGGACTTTGCGAAGTGGCATCATATTTTGAATCGGATTTAGTGGTCACGGCAGTATCGGGGATGATAGGGTTATTGCCTACATTGAGCGCCATCAAAGCAAAAAAAGATATCGCTCTTGCGAACAAAGAAACACTGGTCGTAGCCGGAGAATATGTTATAAATGCCGCAAAAGAAAAAAATGTAAAAATTTTGCCGGTTGACAGTGAACACAGTGCCATATTTCAATGCCTGGAGTCTTGTAAAGACAAAAATTTACTCAAAAAATTAATTTTAACAGCATCGGGAGGACCGTTTTTCGGTAAATCAAAAAAAGACCTGGAAAATGTAACGGTAAATCAAGCTCTGAACCACCCCAGCTGGAAAATGGGATCGAAAATAACAATAGATTCTGCCACTATGATGAACAAAGGATTTGAAATAATAGAAGCCATACATCTTTTTGACATGCCGGAAAATAAAATTGATGTTATAATACATCCTCAAAGCGTAGTGCATTCCATGATAGAATATGTCGACAATTCAATCATAGCTCAAATGGGCGTTCCAAGCATGAAAACGCCCATAGCATATGCCATAACATATCCCGAGCGAAAAGATATAAACGTTCCGGAACTTAGCTTATCTCAAATTAAAAATATGTCTTTTTTTGAGCCGGACCACAAAACTTTTGAAGCAATAAAAATATGCAAAAAAGCTGCGAAAGACGGAGGAACTTCCCCTGCAATCATAAATGCGGCAAACGAAGAAGCCGTAAAAATGTTTTTAGAGAATAAAATAAAATTCACGGATATAATTAATTTAATAAAAAAAGCAAGAGAAAATATTCAAAGCTCACAAATAAAATCTATAAACGATGTCCTTCTTGCTGATAAAATCACAAGAGAATTTATAAAATCCATTGTTTAAAAAACAATAAGGAGTGTTTAATTTTGATAGTACTTTTAATAATATTTGCTGTTTTACTTTTTAATTTAATTATTTTTTTGCATGAATTGGGACATTTTTTTTGGGCAAAAAAATTCGGCGTTCAAGTTAATGAATTTGCCTTGGGAATGGGTCCTCGAGTATTTAAATTTAAAAAAGGAGAAACTTTGTTTTCTTTAAGAGCTTTACCCATAGGCGGATTCTGCGAAATGGAAGGCGAAGATGAGCGCAGCGATAATCCAAAATCTTTTGAGAATAAAAAAGCATGGCAAAAAATAATCATTATTGCGTCGGGCGGAATCATGAATTTAATACTTGGATTTGCGCTTACATTTATTTTATTGGCTCAGTCCCCCGCCATCGCTTCGACTACCATAAGATCATTTGAAAATGACGCCGTTTCTTCGTCCACGGGTCTTATGACCGGAGATGAAATCTTAAAAATTAACAATTCAAAAATATACGCATTCAAAGACATAGCATTTAATATTTCGGCCTTTGAAACCTCCGACTTTGATGTAGAGGTTCGCAGAGATAATCAAATTGTAAACCTTAAAAATGTAAATTTTAAAACCGTTGAAAATACTGATGGCAGTTTCTCTCCGGGAATCGATTTTTTGGTTGAACCTATAGAAAAAAATTTCATAAATCTTATAAAATGTACCTTTTCAGAGACCGCTTCCACAATAAAAATAGTTTGGAGAAGTCTGGGAGGATTGGTGACAGGAAAAATATCGTTCAAAAAAACTTCAGGGCCTATCGGAATCGCTTCTGAAATCGGTAAGATAACCAACGAAGGTTTAAAATCCGGCGCATTCATTGCAGTAATAAATATTATAAACATAATGGCAATAATAACCATAAATTTGGGAATTTTTAATTTACTTCCGTTACCTGCTCTTGACGGCGGACGGCTCGTATTCCTGTTTGTTGAACTTATAACCGGAAAAAAAGTTAATCCTAAATACGAAGGAATCATCCATACAATTGGATTTGTACTGTTCATTCTATTTATGATTTGGATGTCCTACTCAGATATATTAAAATTAATCGGAAAATCATGATTTAGTAAAAGAAGGAGTTAAAATGAGACGTTCGTCTAAAATTATAAGCATAGGAAAAATTAAAATAGGAGGAAGTAATCCTATCGCAGTGCAATCTATGCTTAATGTTCCGTCTTATGACACTGAAAAAAGCGTATTACAAGCTTCTGAGCTAAAAAATGCAGGATGTGAAATATTAAGAATAGCGATTCCTGATATTGAAGCTATCAGTCTTATTGATAAAATTAAAAATAAAGTGGATATTCCGCTTGTAGCAGATATTCATTTTGACTACAAGCTTGCTCTTGAAGCGATAGCTGCCGGGATTGATAAAATAAGAATTAATCCCGGGAATATAGGAAGCGAAAATAATATAAAAAGCGTTGCGGAAGCTTGTCGCTTAAATAAAATTCCTATACGAATAGGCGTAAATTCCGGATCTATCGAAAAGCATATCTTGAGAAAGTATAATTCCCCCTGTGCGGAAGCAATGGCAGAAAGCGCTTTATATAATGCTTCGTTGCTTGAAAAATATGATTTTGACGACATTGTTATTTCGTTAAAAGCTTCGGACATATCCAGAACTATTAAAGCAAATAAAATAGTGGCTTCCAAGTGCAATTATCCGTTGCATCTAGGCATAACCGAATCAGGAACTGAAAAATCCGGAATAATAAAATCTTCTATCGGGATAGGTTCCCTACTTTTGAACGGAATAGGAGATACAATAAGAGTATCTTTGACAGCATCTCCCATCAAAGAAATTGCAGTTGGATTTGAAATATTGAAATCCTTAGAACTGCGGAATTCCGGAATTAGATTCACTTCTTGCCCCACTTGTGGGAGAACAAGGATAAATCTTATAAAAATTGCCGACGAAGTTGAAAACAAACTAAAAAATTACCCTTCAAATCTTAAAGTGGCAATCATGGGATGCGTCGTTAACGGACCCGGAGAAGCTAAAGATGCCGACATAGGAATAACCGGTGCAGATGGCATGGGAATAATATTTAAAAAAGGCAAAATAATTAAAAAAGTTCCTGAAAACCAATTAGTGGATGAACTCATAAAAGAAATAAATTCTATGGACTTAGAAAATAAATAAATTTAATAAGGAAGAAATAAATTGAAAAAATTTGTAAATTTTTTTAAAGATTACATCGATATTTCATCTTTAGGAGGCTCTATGGCTAACGCAGACATAGAGTCTTTGAATATCGATAAAAAAAATCGCATTCTTAAAATAAATTTGGGTTTTTCGGATAATATTCCTGAAAACGAAATCTCTATTGCAAAAAAATTATTGATTGAATCTGAATTAAACTTAAAAGAAGTAATAATAAATCAAATTAATTCTAAATTTGAAAACAAAAAAAATTTTAAAAATATAATTCAAGATTTTTCGCTTTCCACGCCAACTTTAAAAAGAGTGTTTAAAGATTTTGAGGCTTCTCAAGAAAACGACAGCATAAAAATATATCTTCATCACGGCGGAAAAGATTTTTTGATGCAAAAGGGAATTAATCGGGAACTGGGAATTTTAATTTCACAACATTTGGGTCGTTCGGTAAGCATAATTTTTATCGAAAAAGAAATTAAAAATAAAAATAAGGTTCAAGATACCCCCCCGATGGTGTCTGTTCAAACAAATAAGCATATCGAAGATTCGAATGTTAAACTAAAAAAACCTGAAAAAAACAATAATTTATTTATAGAATCAAGAACTGCCGAAAATCTTTTACCAAAAATAGTTCCAAACTCTGCGAAACTTCTGTACGGAAATATAATAAATAAAGAGCCTATATCCATCCGTGAAATAAACATTGATGCAGGAAATGTCTGTGTATGGGGAGATATTTTTTCAGTTGATTCTCATGAAACAAGAGATGGCAGCAAAATAATTTATACTGTATACATAACCGATTACACCGGCTCTCTGATTTTAAAAATTATAGAAAATAAAAACAAATCGGCATATCTGGAAAAATTAAAAAAAGGCGAAACGATTTTAGTATACGGAGAAATATGCGACGATAAATACGAAAGAGATATCGTCATGCGACCCAAAAATATAAATACGGTTTCTAAATACAAAATAGTGGATAATGCACCCCAAAAAAGAGTTGAACTTCACCTTCATACAAATATGTCCGCAATGGACGGAATAAGTCCTGCGTCCAAATTGATCGAAAGAGCAAACAGCTGGGGGCATTCTGCCATAGCCATAACTGATCACGGTGTCGCTCAAGCTTACCCCGAAGCAATGAATACGGTAAATGCCATAAATAAAAACGGAGGAAACTTTAAAATGATTTATGGTGTGGAAGCATATTTTGTTAATGACATGCTCCCGATTGTTACAGGAGATAGTAACAAAAATTTTAATGACGAATATATATGCTTTGACCTGGAAACTACCGGATTTAACGCTAAAAACGATAAAATAATAGAAATAGGCGCAGTAAGAGTAAAAAATAATGTGATACAAGACGAATTTTGTACATTTGTAGACCCGGAAATTGCAATTCCCGAAAGAATAACCGAAATAACCGGAATTACATCCGAAATGGTTAAGGATGCCCCGAAGGAAGATATTGCCATTAAAAAATTTATAGAATTTTGTAAAGATTCTCCCGTGCTTGTTGCTCACAACGCTAACTTCGACGTTTCCTTTATAAAAGCTGCTGTAAAACGACTAAGAATAAATTTTTCTTTTACCTATATAGATACCGTCCCTATGAGCAGGGCACTTATTATGAGTATAAAAAACCATAAACTGGATACCGTTGCAAAATTTTTAAAAATTCCGGAATTCAATCACCACAGAGCTTCGGACGACGCTCGAGCCTTAGCATATATTTTTATAGAGCTTTTAAAAATAGCTTCAAAAAATAAAAATATATCCTCACTTCAAGAAATAAACACTTCTCTGGCGGGAAATGATGCCAAAAAGACTATTTCTCACCATATGACCATTCTGGTTAAAAACCAAACGGGATTAAAAAATCTCTATAGATTAATTTCGATGGCACATCTTAATTATTTTTATAAAAAGCCCAGAATTCCAAAAAGCCAATTAATAAAATATCGTGAAGGACTGTTAATCGGCAGTGCGTGCGAAGCAGGAGAATTGTTCCGAGCGATAACGGGAGGTCGGCCTTGGGAAGATTTGCTCGAAATAGCAAAATTTTATGATTATCTGGAAATTCAACCTCTGGGAAATAACGAATTTATGATTAGAGAAGGAATAGCAAGTTCTGAAAAACAGCTTCAAGAATTCAACAAAACGGTAATAAAGCTCGGAGAAACACTTAACATACCTGTGGTAGCGACAGGGGACGTGCATTTTTTAAATCCCGAAGATTCTGAATACAGAAAAATTTTAATGGCTGGGCAAGGCTACGCAGACGCTGACAATCAAGCCCCTCTCTATTTAAAAACCACAGCGGAAATGCTTGATGAATTCTCCTATTTGGGAAAAGAAAAAGCATTTGAAGTCGTTGTGGAAAATACAAATAAAATCGCTGACAGCATCGACAACATCCTCCCCATTCCACCGGGAGTATTTCCACCTTTTATCCCGGGAGCAGAACAAGAACTGGTTGATATAACATGGAGAAGAGCCAAAAAAATATATGGCAATCCTCTTCCTGAAATTGTAAAAAAAAGGTTGGATAAAGAGCTGCATTCCATAACCAAGCACGGGTTCTCCGTTTTGTATATGATAGCTCAAAAACTTGTTGCTGACTCCGAAAAACATGGATATCTTGTAGGTTCCAGAGGGTCTGTAGGCTCATCGTTTGTTGCGACAATGTCAGGAATTTCTGAGGTTAACCCTCTGGTACCCCACTACTTATGCCATAAATGTCAGTACAGTGAATTTATAACCGACGGAAGCTACGGCTCCGGATTTGACCTTCCTCAAAAAAAGTGCCCAAACTGCGGTGAAACATTAAAGCAGGATGGACACGACATACCTTTTGAAACATTTTTGGGATTTGATGGAGACAAAACGCCCGATATAGACCTAAATTTTTCGGGGGAATATCAAAACGACGCCCATAGATACACAGAAACTTTGTTTGGAAAAGACAACGTATTCAAAGCCGGAACAATCGGTACAATCGCAACTAAAACCGGAATTGGATTCACAAAAAAGTATGCCGAAGAACGCGGAATAAAATTAAATAAAGCCGAAACAATTCGTCTTGCGGAAGGATGCACGGGAGTTAAACGTACAACCGGTCAACATCCGGGCGGAATGGTAGTCGTGCCGCAAGGAAAAGAAATATACGACTTTTGTCCTGTTCAACGTCCTGCTAATGACCAAAATTCCGACAATATTACAACTCATTTTGACTTCCACGCCATCCACGACACCATTTGCAAATTGGATGAGCTCGGACACGATGTTCCGTCAATTTACAAATATCTGGAAGATTACACCGGCGTAAAAGTAACAGATGTGTCCATGAGCGATGCGAAAGTTATGTCTTTATTTACTTCCACAAAGGAACTTGGAATAACTCCAAAAGATATTGACTCTGAAACAGGGACATTTTCACTTCCGGAAGTAGGCACCGGTTTTGTAAGACAAATGCTAATAGAATGCAAGCCAAAAACATTTTCGGATTTACTACAGATATCGGGATTATCTCACGGAACCGATGTTTGGCACGGAAATGCACATGATTTAATTCAGAAAGGTATTTGTACGATATCAGAAGTTATCGGAACTCGTGATGACATAATGGTATATTTGATGCATAAAGGAGTCGAACCTAAAACCGCATTTAAAATAATGGAAATTGTCCGAAAAGGAAAAGCTACCAAGCTTTTGACTCCGGAACATCTTGAAACTTTGAAACAACACAATGTTCCGCAGTGGTATATAGATTCCTGCATGAAAATTAAGTATATGTTCCCTAAAGCGCATGCTGCGGCATACATGATTTCCACTTTGAGATTAGGATGGTATAAGGTTTACTACCCTAAGGAATATTATGCGGCATACTTTACGGTACGTGGAGAAGATTTCGACGGCTTGACCGTAATGAAAGGTCACGAAGCGGTAAAAAGAAAAATGGCGGAAATTTTAGCTAAAGGCAAAGAAGCAAGCGCCAAAGAAAATGCGGCTTATGCAACCTTTCAGATAATAAACGAAATGCTGGCTAGAGGAATTGAAGTTTTGCCGGTAGATTTATATAAATCTGACGCTTATAAATATATAGTGGAGGACGGAAAAATAAGGCTACCTTTCTGTTCTTTGGCGGGTGTCGGTGAATCAGCGGCTCAAAATTTGCAAGAATCCCGAAAAGACGGCGAATATCTCTCTATTGATGATGTTCAAATAAGATCTCGAGTGACTAAAGCTGTAATAGAAACTCTTGAAAATGCCGGAGTTTTAAGTTCTCTTCCAAAAAGCAATCAGATGTCATTTTTTTAAAATATTAGAAAAATTGTAATTTTACACTCCAATCAAAAACCAATTTATAATTGACTTTTTAAACTTAAAATGTTATAATTGAGTTAAAAATAATTTTAAATGTTTCTAAGGAGTGTAAACGTTTATGAAAAATAAGTGGATACAAAAATTTTTTTCATGCTTTTCGATTTTTGTTTTCGTTTTCACGATGGTTGCCCCTATTTCCAATATATACGCAGAATACAATAGAGGTATTAGCAAAAAAGAATATTCGGAACACCTTGCAACATATCAAGAAAATTTAGATGAATTTAAAAAATTAAACAAAAAAATACATAGCAAAAATTTAACATCAAAATTAAACCAAGCTAAAGAATTTATATTACCGACTTTGTCTTCACTACTTTATTTATCTATCGTACTATTCAATACAAAAGAAAATTTAACCCCTACCCAAGCTTTAAAACACGCCGGAATTGCTGTCGCTGTCGCCCTAATTTCGAAGATATCGGAAAAAATAAGTTCAGGGGTAATTAATACCATTATTTCGGAATAAAAAACTCGTAAAATCTCTTCTGCAAAATATATACAGAAGAGGTTTTTTTATTTATTTTCTAAATTATTTTCCCAAAAATCAAATTCTCGAGAAAATTCTCGTGTTTCAGAGTTTCTTACTACACTACACTTATTTTGTTCCAATAATTTAGTAATAGCATATAAATTAATCCAAATTTCGTTATCACATTCTTTTTGAGACTCATCGAAAATAAGCTCCATACCCCAGTGAAGATGACTTTCACTTATGTTATTGGTGTTTTCTTTCGTGCTGTACCCTGTCCGTCCTACATATCCGATAACATCGCCGGCTTTTACTATATCGCCTTCTTTTAAATTTGAGCTATAGGGTTTATTTTGGCGAAGATGAGCGTAATAGTAATATCTTTTTTTGTCAAAACTCCTAATTCCTATCCTCCAACCTCCATATCGGTTCCAGCCCATAATTTCTACTGTTCCTGATTCAACAGCCACCACCGGTGTACCTGTGGCTGCCATCATGTCGTGTCCCAAATGTGGCCTAGAAAAACCATACGATCTAGAGGCTCCGAAATCATCAAAATGAGAAAAAGGAAATGTGTTCGCAATGGGGGAAAAAGCTTTCAACCCGTAAATTTCTTGCCATTCGCTATCATCGGTGGATGAATTTTTTTTAACTTTATAAGTCCCTAAAAATTCTTTCAAAACAGCTTCATAAACCTCATGATAATAATTATAAGTTTTCATACCGGAAGTTATTTCGGACATAGTTTTGCCGGCTTTTAATTTTTTAAATATTTCATCCATATCCGATTCTTTATATCGCTTGAAATCTCCCCCATATTTTGACCCTAGACAAGCCAAAACTTCTATCCAATTTATTTTTATATCTTTGTCATGAGATTTTATATCCTCTTTCATGGCTTTATTCAAAGCTTCATAAGTAGGATTAAATTCAGCATATTTTATAAAATTTTTGTTTTCCTGTGCATTACATCTTTCTTTGGACAAAAATAAAATTGCTGAAAATCCCACAACTAAAAAAATTCCTAAAATCAAAAATGCTTGTTTTTTAATTCTTATAATAAACACAGCGTGACTCCTCCGTTTTTTATGCTGTATAATTATATGATTAAAATTAAATATTTATTTCTTATAAATTCATAAAAAACAGGTACTCGCAAATCCTACGAGTACCACTTAAAAACTTATGAGTTATAAAGAATTATCTTCAGAAATAGCTTCTACAGGGCAAACATCTATTGCTTCTGCAACTTTTTCATTTAATTCTTCCGGAATTTTTTCCATAATGCATTCCGATTTATATTCGTCATCATACTGAAATGCTTCAGGACAAATATCGATGCACATTCCACATCCGATACAAGAGTCTTTGTCGACTTTAGCTATCATTATCTCATTCCTTTCAACACTAAACTATAATTACATTATATATAAATTTTTACTTTATATCAATAAATAATACTCCAGGAAAATAATTTATAAAATTATATTAAAAAATATACAGTTTTTTAAGAACTCGAATGCATATTTTGTAAATTTTGTCACACAATAACAAGGTCATCTCTTATCCAATAAATGGTGAATTCAAAGGAGGAATATAAAATGAAAGCAACAGGCATCGTAAGAAGAATTGATGAACTGGGAAGAATTGTGATCCCAAAAGAAATCAGAAGAAACCTAAGAATCCGAGAAAGCGACCCTTTGGAAATATACACGGACAATGCGGGAAAAATAGTTTTCAAAAAATATTCTGCCATGGCAGAACTTTCTTCGATAGCTGAAGAGTACGCTTCCATCATCTCTAAAAATTCAGGATTACCAATCCTGATTTCAGACAAAGAACAGATTGTAGCCGTAGCCGGAGCATCTAAAAAAGAATTTTTGGGAAGAAGAATTTCGACATATACCGAAAATTTAATACAGGAAAGAAAAAAATTTTCCATATGCAAAAATCCTAACTCCAAAAAGTTGCCTATCGAAGGTATGGACTATGAAGCTGCATTTATTTTTGTTATAAATTCTCAAGGAGATGCGCTGGGAAGCTTAATTGCATTAAAAAATTCAGCAAATCAAAATACTATAAAAGAGGCAGAAAATACAATTAAAACCGGCAGTGAACTCTTAGGTAAATCGTTCGAAAATTGATAAAATCCAAAACTTTAACAAAATATAATTGACATTTCACAGAAATATTGTATAATTATTATACACCAAAACAACATATTGAAAAAGGGATGATTTGTGTATGGGAATGATTTGCAAAAAAGAAAACGAAAATGAATTTTTGGAAAGAGCTGCCGGAATAATAAAAAACAGCAACCCGGACCTTAAAAATGTGGAATTGGAAAATATTAAGGAATGTCTGGAAGGAAATACTATAAAATCCCTTCACGAAAAATACGGAAACTCCATGACATTCCTAGAAAAGGCTTCTAAAAAATTTCATGACGCCGAAACAACGGAAGAAGTAAAAGAAACTGCCGAAGAAATTGCAGACTAATTTTTTAATAGGCTCTGCCCCGTCATTTCACGGGGCTTTTTTGCGTTTAAAATTTCCAAAACAGTAGGTGCTATATCACAAAGCGCGCCTTTATTTTTCAAAGTACCTGCGTACCCTACCACAGCAAACGGAACCAAATTTGTTGTATGAGAAGTGCAAGGATTTCCTGATTCGTCAAACATTTTTTCGGCATTACCATGGTCAGCAGTTATAATTGTAACTCCTTGAATTTTTTCCATTTCAAAAAGCAATTTTCCGATACATTCGTCTACTGTTTCTACTGCTTTTACCGTAGCTGCAAAATTCCCTGTATGCCCTACCATATCAGGATTTGCATAATTGAGAACTATAAGATCATAATTTTTTGACCTTATTTTTTCAATTACTTTCTCGGTTATTTTTTTTGCACTCATTTCGGGTTGCAAATCGTAAGTTGCAACTTTTGGAGAATCAATAATAATTCTATCTTCGCCATCATAAGCGGGTTCTATTCCACCGTTAAAAAAGAATGTCACGTGAGCGTATTTTTCGGTTTCGGCAATTTTCAACTGCTTAAACTTATTTTCAGACAAATATTCACTCAGAGTATTTATTATTTTTCGAGGTTTAAATATAACAGAAACATTCTTAATTGAACTGTCATATAAAGTAAAACAAGCGTACTTGCATAAATTTTTATCTGCAATCATCCTTGTTATTTGCCTGGCTCTGTCGGGACGATAGTTAAAACATATTACTGCATCGATATTCTTAATTCCGGAGTAATTCAAAGATATAACCGGCTTAATAAATTCATCTGTTATGTTGTTTTCATAGTTTTGATTTATAATAGTTTCAAAATTTTCGCCGATTTTTTGCCCGATAGAATTCACTATTGCGTCGTAAGCTAACTGCGTTCGATTAAAATTTTTGTCCCTGTCCATAGCGTAATATCTGCCCGAAACAGTAGCTAATTCGGCATTATTTAAATTATTTATATGATTTTTAAGAAGTCTAATATATTTTATTGAAGATTTTGGAGGAGTATCTCTGCCGTCAAGCCATGCGTGAATGTATATTCTTTTTATTTTATATTGTTTAGATAATTTTAAAATTTCAAAAAGGTGATTGATATGGCTATGAACACCACCATCGGACAGAAGCCCCATCAGATGTAGACTTGAGCCTTTTGATTCGACATATTTTAAAATACTTGAAAGCTCGGGATTATCAAAAAAAGAACCATCAGATATACATTTATTAATATATGTAAAATCTTGGTAAACAACTCTCCCTGCGCCAATATTCATGTGCCCAACTTCAGAATTCCCCATCTGATTTTCCGGTAGGCCCACAGCTACGCCGGATGCTTCAAGGTATGTGGAAGGGCAATTTTTAAAAACATAATCCAAATTAGGAGTATTTGCGTGATAAATTGCATCGGAATCATCTTTGTTCCCTTTTCCGAATCCATCCAGAATGGCCAGTAAAACCGGTTTTTTATTCATTAAAATCACCCTCATTTATCTTTTCGGACTCCATTATAATTTTTACAAATTCTTCTGCGTCAAGCGCTGCACCCCCGATAAGCCCACCGTTAATATTTTTCATACGGAAAAATTCAACAGCATTGCTGCTCTTAAGCGAACCGCCGTACAAAACATTAATATCAAAATGAGTTTCGAAAGTTTCTTTTATAAAATTTTTTATATTTTTGCACATCAAATCCGCTTGCTGCGGAAGCACAGTTTTGCCCGTCCCTATAGCCCAAACGGGTTCATAGGCAATTGTTATATTTTTTAAATTTTCTTTTTTAAATCCCGAAAGAGCTTCTTTTAACTGAGATAAAACCACTTCAAATTCTTTTTTTTGTTCTCTTTGAGATAAATTTTCTCCAACGCATAAAATCACTTTTAAATCATTTTTCAGAGCAGCTGCAATTTTTTTATTTACTATGGAATCGGTTTCTCCAAAGTACATTCTTCTTTCACTATGTCCTATAATCACGTATTCTGCTCCAATATTTTTAATCATTGGCGCCGATATTTCCCCCGTAAAAGCGCCAAAATCTTCGTAATAGCAATTCTGCGCTCCAACTTTAATATTATAATTTTTAAGATTATCACAGAAATAATTTAAATCGACAAAGGACGGAAAAATAATAATTTCATCCGAAAAATCGGTTTTTAGAGAAAGAAATTTTTTTAAAAAAATTTTAGAATCCTCAATTTTTTTGTTCATTTTCCAGTTAGCCGCTATGATTTTCTTCATGTAAATTCAGCTCCATTATCCAAAAATATCAAAATTCCCCTAAGTTAAAAGGGGAATCGGTAAAGTAATTATTTATCATCAAGCGCTTCCAAACCGGGTAAATTCTTCCCTTCCAAAAGTTGAAGTGAAGCTCCTCCTCCGGTTGAAACGTGAGTTATATTTTCTGAAAAATTAAATTTATCTACTGCGGCAGCCGTATCTCCGCCACCAACTACCGAAATCGCATCGCTGTTAGCAATTGCCTCAGCGATTTTTCGTGTTCCTTCCTCAAAATTTTCCCACTCAGACACACCCATCGTGCCATTCCAAAAAATTGTGCTTGCATTCTTAATTGCTTCAGAAAAATTTTGCATGGTTTTGGGTCCTATATCCAATCCCATCCAACCATCAGGAATTTTATCCGCATCAACTATCTTGGTTTCGGTATTTTTCGAAAAATCCCTACCAACTTTATTATCTGTAGGAAGCAAAATTTTTACGTCTTTATCTTTCGCTTTGGCCATAATGTCCCTTGTAAGCCCTATTTTATCACCTTCGCAAATTGATTTTCCGACGGAGTATCCCAAAGCATTTGTGAATGTATATGACATTCCCCCACCAACTATAAGAACATCAATTTTTTCAAGCAAATTATTAATAACTCCTATTTTATCAGAGATTTTTGCTCCTCCCAGAATAGAAATAAACGGTCGTTTGGGATTTTCAAGAATTTCACTTAATATTTTAATCTCTTTTTCTATCAAAAAGCCATAGCCCGAAGGGAGATACTCAGTTACTCCGACAGTTGAAGCATGCGCACGATGACATACTCCAAACGCATCGTTTATATAAATATCGGCAAGTGACGCTAAGTTTTTAGAAAATTCAGGATCATTTTTTTCTTCGCCCGGTTCAAATCTTAAATTTTCCATAAGGCACGCTTCTCCAAAATCCAGGCTCTTCAAAATTTCTTTCGTGTTTTCTCCTGCAATATCGCTGGTCAGCGGAATTTCTTTTTCTAAAACTTCGGTCAAGTATTTTGCAACAGGTTTTAAGGAATATTTTTTGTCAAAAGTCCCTTTCGGTCTACCCAAGTGAGAACAGATTATTACTTTTGCTCCGCCATTCATCAAGTATTTTAACGTATTTAACGATTCATCTATTCTTTTGGTATCCATAATTTCAAATCTAGAGTTAAGAGGGACATTCAAATCGCACCGTAATAATATAGTCTTTTCACGAATATCCATATTTCTAACATTTTTCTTATTTAAATATTTCATATGCATATCCTTTCTGATGAATTTTTTACTATAAAAATAGTACTCAGAATATTAT
Organism: Acutalibacteraceae bacterium; assembly: GCA_051887355.1. Lineage (GTDB taxonomy): Bacteria > Bacillota > Clostridia > Oscillospirales > Acutalibacteraceae > UMGS1491. Next base: position 99,470 of record JBJEZK010000021.1, on the reverse strand, counting down.
ATCGAGAATACAAAAATCTTGCAAGTGTTCATAAATTTATATAAAATCACTCTTTATTTTTAGGATATTCAAAAAGTGCTTACGATGACTGGTTATTGAGATAAAATTTTTTAAACAATTTCAAAAAATAAATTACGTTAAAATTATACTAATCACATACCCGTGCAAATAAACATAATATACTAATGCGGAAAGCAACCGGCTTTCCAAAAGGAGGATAAAAAATGAGGACAAATTGCATATTAAAAAAGCTAAGATGTAAACTGGCATGTATTCCCACTACGGTATACTGCAGAAACCAGGCTGTCGGACGAATTAAAAATTGTAGATTCACACCTTTTTCCCAATCTCAATGTCCATGCTCATAAAACAAAATATTGGGTGCTTATCATATTGATAAGCACTTTATATTTTAAATAAAATTTGAATTTATTTTCAATTTATAATAAAATAATTTTAATTATTATAAAAAGAAAGGAAATTTAAAATGTCTGTCATTTCTCAGCTACAAAAACGTGCAGTATCTTTAGCATTATCCTCTGCCTTGATATTTTCGGGAACCTTTGCGGTTTCAACCAATGCATTGGAACCTTATGAAAAATTTTTTGCTAAAAATTTATACCCTGATCGCTATCCAATGTCTCATATAGAAAATTTTTGCAAACATTCTTCATATCTGGGGAAAAAAATAAATTTTAAACTAAATAATTCGTTGTATCTGATCGATATCTATACCGCTTCATATCAAGCCATTAAATGTTTAAAAATATACAATAAAATAGACAAACGGATGTTTACAATTATCAAAGAAAAAATTTTAAGAGATACTATAGATTTAATAAAAATATTTGACATTCTTACTCAAGATTGTCCTTATGAATCAAACCAAAACGAGGAATATTTTGAACAAATAAATGAAATGAAACAATTTCTTGGTTCCATAGGAGTCGGCGAAAAAGAATGGAACGACCCTAACAATCTTACTTCAAAACATGAATTTCTGCACTTTACGTGGCACAGAGATTTAAAATCTAAAATTTTCATGACCTTTTTGACGGAAAATCCGGATGATGCAGAATTATTTCATGATCTTTGTGAAATAATAAAAAAAATAAATTCCACTTCTATAGCACTAAAAAACTGCAGCGAAAGAAAATTTTCTACACCGTTTGAAAAAAAATTTGCTCCTTTTGTTTTAGAAGATATATTAGAAGGTCCAAAACTTAAAGACTTTATCTATTGGACCAAAAGGAATATTTATGAGTCGGAAAGCACGTCATCTCCTACTGAACTTAAATCCAAATATGACCGAATCGGCAACGATTTAACCAATATATCGACAGATGATTATATAAACATACTTTTGATAAGTATACTTTACCATGATTACCTTGAAAATCCAATATATGAGGAAGAAGAAACGAGTTCTAAGCGCAAAAATTCTCTTGATAAAATATCTTTATTGTTACTATATTATAACGCTGTAATTACTTCTGCCGAAACAAAAGATTTGCCTGTCTTAGGAAGTAAAATCTCAGAGATTGAGGATAAATTTCTCAAGCGCCATCGGTATGATATTTCAGACGACGCTCTACAATCGTTTAAAAATATCTCAGACTATATGAAAATGATAATAAAAAATAACGCCCAACTTTATGCTCAAAGCTTAAAAAACGGCACAATTCCACTTAAAATCGAGGAAATTGACTCGGAAAATTCAGATACTGAAAAAAATGTCGATATTCTACTAAAAAATAAATTAGATAAAGAATTTATCTATTTAATTCCCAGAATAATGCATGAATTTCTGGAAAAATGTGAGCCTCTGTTCACTTCACAGGAATTTATCGATTACGCTTTTAAACCGATTAATTACCTTTCCAATAAAATCTTTCCGCAATCAATTATTACAGAATCAGAACTTGATACATACTTATTTAATTATCCCGGAATAAATCCTTTTTTAGGATTTTACGCAAAAAACAATCCTCGAATCTACAACACCTTAGAACAATTAAAAGAACTCGATTTTAAAAAACCGCCGACATCTGTCTTTCCGTTGTTTTTAAAAAAATAACCCTTAAAAAATTAAAATATCCCTCTACTACAGAGGGATGTTTTTCATATTATTCAGTTATGTTGACTTTGGTAAAAATCGGCATAATACTGCTTTTTGGCCATTAAAGTTTCATGGCCTCCGGCCTCTATAATTCTGCCGTTTTTCATAACAAGTATCATATCTGCATTTTTTACGGTGCTGAGCCGATGCGCCACTATTACAGAAGTTTTTTGCTTAAATATCGATTTTAAAATCTCTTGAATATGGCTTTCGGTACAAACGTCAATAAAAGAAGTTGCTTCGTCAAGAACAAAAATTGGAGCGTCCGATATAACCAAGCGAGCTATACAAATAAGTTGCTTCTGGCCTTCGGATAAATTTATTTTACTTTCATCAATAATTGTTTCATAGCCTTTTGGAAGAGCTTCTATAAAATGATGAATTCCCAATTGCTTCGAAACTTCAATAACTTTTTTGTCCGAAGCTTTTAAATTTCCGTACCTTATGTTATTCATAATAGTATCCTCATAGAGCCAGGAATCTTGGGTTACTATTCCAAAATTTTTTCTATAATTTTCAATCGAAATTAAGTTAATATCTTTTCCGTATAACAATATTTTTCCGAATTTAGGTTTATAAAAATTAGTAAGTAGCTTTAAAACAGTACTTTTTCCGGCTCCGGTTTCACCCACCAGCGCAACTGTTTGCCCTTTTGAAACAGAAAAAGAAATATCGTCTATAATTAAATTATCTTTTTCATATTCAAATGAAACATTAGAAAATTCCAATACTTTTTCAGAGTATGTACTTTCTTCTACTTTATCAAATCCCGAAACTTCTTCCGGAGCGTGTAAAATTTCATAAACTCTCGAAGCGGAAATGCAAATATTTTGCCAAGTAGTATAAATACCGGCCATGTTCATAATAGGGTCAATAAGCTGACCTGTATAAGACAAAAATGACATAATATTCCCAAGCGGCATGCCTCTTATAACTACAAGGTATCCTCCCAATGCGCACGAAATAACAATACTGATATTTCGAATAATTCCTATAAGGGGAGAAATAAGAGAATGCAAGAAATTAGATTTCCAGTCACTTTCAAACATACTATTACTTATATTTTCAAATTTCTTTTGGTAATTATTTTCCATACCAAAATTTTTCAAAGTTTCAAACCCCGAAAATGACTCTTCGGCACACGTTGTGATTTGTCCAATGATTTCTCTAAAAGATTCTATATATTTTCTTGATTTTTTTATCGGAATAAAAATCAAAACCGCAATAATCGGCAAAAAACCAAAATAAATCCAGCTCATTTCCGAACTTACAAAAAACATCATGGAAATTATTCCCACACTGAGAATGACCGAAGAAATGGAATTTCCCAGATACTCCGTAAGTGCGGAGCTTATCGCTCCGACATCATTTAAACTTCTGGATAAAATTTCACCGTAACTTGTTGTTTCAATGTAGTTTAAACACAGTCTGTTTATTTTTTCCGATACATCATTTCTTATGGCATAGGAAATTTTTTCGGTGATAACTGTAGAAAAATATCTTTTTAAAGTTCTTGAAAAAGAATATAAAAAATACGAAACAGTAAGCGCTGTCAGGATAACCGCTAAATTTCTAAACTTTAACTCTGCTTCGTGAGAAGTTCCCAAACTTTGCAAAATATTAACAGCTTTGCCCATAAGCCAAGGGGAGACAATGGTTACGAACGACTCTATAATCGAAAAAACTGTAATCATCACTATGTAAAACCTGTAATCATAGGCATACCTATAAAAATATTTTATAAATCCTTTGGGAATTTTAGCTTTTTCGTTCATAATTTTACTCCCCTCCTCCCAACTGTAAATTTACCATTTTTTTGTAAGTCGGACAATTCCGCATCAGATTTTTATGAGAATCAAACCCTATTAAATTTCCGCTTTCCAAGACAATTATCTTATCTAAATTTTTTATCGTGCTAATCCTTTGAGAGATTAGTATTACCGTGTTATTTTTTAGCCTGCTCAAAATAGATTTTCGTAAACTAAGGTCAGTTTTAAAATCTAGATTTGCAAAACTATCGTCAAAAATATAAATTGCTGCTTTTTTTAATAAATTTCTTGCAATAGATATTCTTTGTCTTTCCCCTCCCGAAACACTCAAACTGGAACCGTATATATTTTTGCTAAGCCCATATTTTTTTACAAAATCCCCAATTTGAGCATCTTCCAGCGCACAAATTATTTCTTCTTCTGTTGCATCAGACTTGGCTATTCTCATGTTGGATTCTATACTTCCGATAAAAAGAGGAGCATTTTGGGGCATATAGGACACAAATTTTAAAACTTCTGATTCCGGGATTAAATTGCCGTCATACAATACTTTACCATCGGACGGCGAATAAAGCCCGGATATCAATTTACCCAAAGTGGATTTCCCTGAACCGATTGTACCTACCACTCCGATTTTTTCCCCGGGATTTATTACAAAACTTACATTTTTTAAAACGTTTTCTTCTGAATCGGGATATTTAAAGTTAATATTTTTAAATTCTATTTTGCCTTTAGTATCAAAAGATTTTTCTAAAAATTTTTCGCTTTGGTTTTCTATGGGCTTGTCCAAAATTTCACAAACCCTCTCTACGGATATCCAAGATTCGGGTATGGTGGTAAAATTTACTGCCATAATTATAAATGACGCAATTATCATCATTATGTATTGTATATACGCCATTATATCGCCGACTTGAGAATATGATTTGAAAATTTCATTTGCACCTTTCCACATTATATAAACGTTTACTGTATTAAGCATCAAAGTTAGAATCGGTATTGTGCAGCTCATCACCTTGTTTATGTACAGAGATGTATTTAGAAATTCGAAATTACATTTTTTGAACTTATCATGTTCAAATTTTTCGTTATTAAAAATTTTTGAAACTATAAATCCCGATAACCTTTCTTTTATTATCATATTAAATCTGTCACCGAGGACTTTTGAATTTTTAATCCACGGAAAAGCCGTCTTGAAAGTAAAATATATTACCCCGAAGGCAACCGACGCTACCACAACCAATACAAAACTCATTGAAATACTTTTTTGAATGGCTGCAATTGTCCCCCCTATGATAAGAATGCAAGGCGTAATAAAATTATTAAACGACAGCAAAAAGCTTCGAACATTTTCGCTATCATTTATCAGTCGAGTGACCAAAGTGGCAGTAGGAAGCTCTGTCATTTGAACAGGAGACAAATTCATAACTTTTTTATATATACTTTGACGTAAATCAGATGCTATTTTTGCAGAAATTTTTGATATTAAATAACTTGACCAAATTGTTAAAATCACACTCAAAAGCGACACTCCGAGCATCAAAGCTCCTTGTCGAAAAATATACGAGGTCTGGTTTTTTAAAATTTCTTCCGAAGAAATTGCCGAATTCAATAAATTTATATCGATATAACCCTTTTGACCGATACCTATATCCACTATTTTCGACATTATATTTGGTATAATCAAACATAAACCCTGGCACAAACCTATAATTAAAAGAGAAAGTATTATTAAAAACTTGTAGGGATTCAAATAACTCAAAATTATCTTAAAATATTTAAATTTCAATTTTATCATTCCTTAATTTCTAAATTCCATATAATAATTATATCACATAATCCCCTCAGTACTATCTGAATATTTTAGCGGCAGCGTACTTCCTTTTTGTGGCGACTCCTCCTCGTATATGCCGCTCAGATTTATTTATTTCCAGAATTTTTTTAACTTCGGCATACAGTGGTTTGTTTATATATTTCAGTCGCTCGCTTACATCTTTATGTACTGTGGATTTTGAAACTCCAAACTTTTTTGCTGCACCTCTCACGGTCGTTTTACTGGCTACAATATATTCAGCTAACCCTATAACACGATTTTCAAGCGTTTTTTTCACATAAATTACCCCTTTTGATTTCTCTATGGATAATTTATATGACTCTATCCTCACAAATATGTATCTGAGAATACGCAAGCACCACACCCTTGATAGTTTAACATTAAAAATATTTTTCTTGACTGTAAAACTAAAATATGATAAAATTTTATTACCTCGTACAAGGGGTTTATTTTTGTACCCTTCGGAGGGAGGCTAAAATATTCCGAAATACCGGGAGGTGCCGTAATGAGAGTAAAAATAACACTAGCCTGCACACAGTGTAAACAACGCAACTACGATACTACAAAAAACAAAAAACACAATCCGGACAGGATGGAAATGAACAAGTACTGTCGTTTTTGCAGAAAACATGCTCTGCACAGAGAAACGAAGTAGTTTGATGGGAGGCAAAACAATGAAAAAAAAGAAATTAAATGTATTTTCTAAAATCAAAAGCTTTTTTATAGACTGTAAAGTCGAATTGAAAAAAATTGTTTGGCCAAGTCAAAAAACAGTCTGGAAAAACACCGGTACCGTTTTGATGACGATTTTTATCATGGGTGTTTTTGTTGCGCTTCTTGACGCAGGGCTTATGCAGCTTTTAAGTCTTGTAATGTCTGTTTCAAGCAATATGTAAGTCCGGAAGGAAGGTAAACTATGTCTGAAGAAGCCAAATGGTATGTTGTACATACCTATTCAGGTTATGAAAACAAAGTAGCTTCTAATCTTGAAAAAACTATCGAAAACAGAAATATCCGAGATATGATTCAAGAAGTTAAAGTTCCTACTGAGAAGGTCACTGAAATAAAAGATGGAAAAGAACGCATTTTGGAAAGAAAAGTTTTTCCGGGATATGTTCTTGTAAAGATGATTTTAAGTGACGAATCATGGTATATTGTAAGAAATATACGTGGCTGTACGGGATTTGTCGGGTCATCCACGAAGCCGATTCCTTTAACAGCTGAAGAAGTTAAAAAACTCGGTGTAGAGGTAAAATCGGTTAAACTTTCGTACGATATCGGGGAAACTGTCAAAATTATTGACGGCCCGCTGGCGAATTTAACGGGAAAAGTTGAAAATATTGATATCGATAATAAGGTAGTAAAACTAGTAGTTTCAATGTTTGGACGTGAAACACCGGCGGAAGCTAATTTGGATCAAATCGAACCTGTTATGTAAATTAGCCTGAAAACGAAACAAAATTTTAAAATCAATCAGCAAAGATCGTTCAGTGGGAGGAATAAAATATTTATTATTCCGAAGTTCACCACATAATTTGGAGGTGCGAAAATTGGCTGAAAAGAAAGTCAAATCAATCGTAAAATTACAAGTTCCTGCCGGTAAAGCAGCTCCGGCATCCTTGGGTTCTTCGCTAGGGCCTCACGGAATAAACATCATGGGGTTTGCTAAAGAGTTTAATGAACGTACAAAAGACAAAGAAGGTTTAATTATCCCTGTTGTAATCACAGTATTCAATGATCGTTCATTCACTTTTATAACAAAAACTCCCCCAGCAGCTGTTCTTATTAAAAAGGCTTGCGGATTGGAGTCAGGATCCGGAGTCCCCAACAAAACAAAAGTTGGAAAAATAACAAAAAAACAAGTGGAAGAAATTGCCAGCTTGAAAATGCCTGATTTAAACGCTGCAAACGTTGAATCTGCCATGAAAATGGTATCAGGCACCGCCAGGAGTATGGGAATTGAAGTAGTAGACTAACTGTCTGCTTGAAGTTCCCATGGTGGGAGGAAAATATCCGATTTTACCACTAATTCAGGAGGAAATTATGAAACACGGTAAAAAATATAATGAAAGCGTAAAAGCTTATAATCAATCAAATTTCTATGATGCAAAAGAAGCTCTTGAAATTTGTGCAAAAAACGCAAGAGCCTCTTTTGATGAAACAATAGAACTTCACGTAAGGCTTGGAGTAGATTCAAGGCACGCTGATCAACAAGTTCGCGGTGCAATTGTTCTTCCAAACGGTACAGGAAAAAAAGTTCGAGTTTTAGCTATATGCAAAGGCGACAACGAAAAGTTGGCTCAAGAAGCAGGAGCAGACTTTGTAGGAGCAGAAGATATGGCTCAAAAAATCCAAACTGAAAACTGGATGGATTTCGATGTATTAATCACAACGCCCGACATGATGGGAGTTGTTGGTAGACTGGGTAAAATTTTAGGGCCAAGAGGATTAATGCCGAACCCAAAAGCAGGAACGGTTACAACAGATATTTCTAAAGCTATTAAAGAAGCAAAAGCAGGAAAAATCGAATATCGTTTAGACAAAACAAACATTATTCACTGCGTAATAGGAAAAGCTTCTTTCGGAGCTGACAAATTACTTGAAAACTTTGAAGCTCTGATGGGCGCTATCATAAAGGCTAAACCTGAAGCAAGTAAAGGCCAATATGTAAAGTCTTGCGTAATTTCCAGCACAATGGGCCCGGGAATTAAATTGAATGCAAATAAATTAGAATCGATGTAGTTGACATTCGAGAATAATTAAGTTATAATGTTTATAGAATTTTCCCAAGACAGTAGGTTTGTAATGAATTTTTTATTCGCCTACCGAGGAAAGCAACGAATTTAGATATTATAAGTTTTGACTTAATAAATTTAAAATCATCAGCTTTTCTTGTATGAAACTTTTGGGAAAGCTGATGATATTTTTGCATTACTGCATTAATATATTATATACTTTATATGGAGGTGAACAAAAATTGCCAAGTGTTAAAATTTTAGAACAGAAGAAAGCAATCGTAAGTGAACTTTCAGAAAAATTAAAATCATCTTGTGCGGGAGTTCTGGTAAGTTATCAAGGAATAAATGTAGAAGATGATACAAAATTGAGAAAAGACCTTCGTGATGCAGGCATTGAATACATGGTAACCAAGAATACTTTGCTAAAAAGGGCTGCTTCTGAAGCAGGAATAGATGGAATGGATTCTTTTTTACAAGGTTCAACCGCAATTGCTATAAGTAAGGAAGATTACGTAGCAGCAGCGAAAATACTTAGTGATTTTGCTAAAGATCACGAATTTTTTCAAGTGAAATCCGGGTATATTGACGGAAAAATTATCGATAAGAGTGAAGTAAACAATTTAGCCAAATTACCGTCAAGAGAGATTCTTATCGCTCAAGTCTTGGGCGGACTCAATTCCCCGATTACCGGTTTTGCTACGGTACTCAGTGGCACTTTAAAAGGCTTGGTTGTAGCACTAAATGCAATTGCTGAAAAAAAGCAAAATGCTTAATTTAATTAATTATTATTTATAATTTTTTGGAGGTAAATAACAATGTCAGAAAAAATAGAAAAATTAATCGAAGAAGTAAAATCTTTAACAGTTCTTGAACTCAGCGAATTAGTAAAAGCTCTTGAAGAAGAATTTGGAGTATCAGCAGCAGCTCCTGTAGCAGTTGCAGCAGCTCCCGTAGCAGGTGGCGCAGCAGCTGAAGCAGAAAAAACAGAATTTGACGTAGTATTAAAATCTGCAGGCGACAACAAAATTAAAGTTGTTAAAGCTGTGAAAGACATTACCGGCCTCGGATTAAAAGAAGCTAAAGCTATCGTAGACGGAGCTCCTAAAACTCTTAAAGAAAAAGTTTCTAAAGAAGCTGCCGAAGATATCAAAAAACAATTAGTTGAACTCGGTGCCGAAGTAGAAGTAAAATAATTCAGACAGCTAGTGCTGTATATAATTTTATACATGAAGCTTGCATAGATGCGAGCTTCTATTTTATAATTCAAAAACAAACAATAAGGAAGTTTTGTATGATTTTACAACAAAATAACACCAATATGCCGACATATAATACAATTTCACCGATATGTTCTTCTCCTGAATATTCATACTTAAAAAAAATTCCAAATAATACTAATTTCAGGCCAACATCTTTAAACCAATGGAAAAATTTCTTATCAATTTACATTGATTTTTTTGATAATATAAAAATTTCTGAAATGTACTTAACAGATAAACTATTAATCTCATTGTTTAATTTCAATAAATATGTAGAAATACAAAACAAAGATTTGTGTTATCTTCTAAACGCATCCACAATATTGGAAACTGTTGACCCTTCGATATTAAATATTTCTCCGGAAAGTTTCTTAGGATATCTTCTTAAATGCACGCTTATGTATTCAAAGTCTTCTTCAAGCGATCATGGTGAATTATTTAGATATACTGTATGTAAAAATATAAAAAAATATTTTAATACTTCTGACGACGATTTCGAAAGATACAGTCAAATTATTCCGGAAACATTAATTATTAATTATTGCAAGAATATGAATAATTCGGACTATCTGGATTATTTGGCATTCTTGAACTGCAAGCCTCCACAAAACATTGTGAAATTTAAATATCTACGGATTGAAAAAAAATTAAAAAATGAAGAAGAACCTGTGGACCTTGTTCAAAATTTTGCTACTTGTGACATGACATACTTAAAAAATTACAAAACATTTTTTAAAATGTTTAAAAAGAAAAGCACTTTTTCCGAAATAAAAAAATTAATAGACAACATTCTGGAATATTCGAGCGTCTCGGATTCATACAAAAATTATTATAAATTTTTACTTATTAATGAATTTATAGTCTTAGATTATTTTTTAAAATTTAAATCTGTCGAAATAAACAGTGCTCAAATATATCTAAAACGACTAATAAAAAATCATGGCATTCCAAAAGACTCCGATGGTTCAATTTTCTTCTTAGCGTTGCTCAGCTTGTCGTTATACAAATTCAGAAATATTCCTTTAGAGGATTTGCAACAAGAATTTGCATATATTACAGACTTAAAAAATCCAAATTTACTGGAAAATATGCTCAAAAACATTATAGAGCACATCTATCGTACCTCAAGGTCATTATTTGATATTTCATACGTAGAATATGTAAAGCATTTAAAATCAAACTATAAAGAAAAACAGATCGGCGTTTAGCTGATCTGTTTTTCTGGATAAGTGTTCTCATCCATTAATTTACTTATTCCTCCTTTAAAAATCTCCTTTAGCTTCGTCAAATCTTTTGACCAGATTTTATATTTGTTCACATGTACCTTATATTTTCGCGCAGCCGTCTGGCACGCTTCACTAAAATTCTTTAAACTTTTTACATCATATGCTTCAATTTTCAGACTTTTATTTTTTAACTTTTGCTCTAATTTCTCTAAATCATTTTTATTAAAATCTGTATTTCCTACACTTACATTTTCGCGATCTGCATATTCCATATATATTTGTTTTAATTTTTTATACTTTTCATTAATTTCTTTCTGGTAACCCTTTATAACTTTTTTGTCTGAAATTATTTTACCATGTTTACATAATAAATCCGTGGTCGACAGTATGCTCCCAGTAGCCGTGATTGCCGCACCCAGAGCCAAGGCCACGGGATTTGCTGCCATTATCACTAAAGCTTGGATTCCAATCACCACACCAGCCAAAACATTTTCGACCTCATCCATTGCTTCACTCTTATCTTTTGTCTCTTTAACTTTTTTGACAATTTCTTTCAATTCGTTCTGGTACTTCTCCAAAATTTTGTTTAGGTCTTTATTTAGGTTATTCACTTCCTTCTGATCGTTTTCGCTTAATGTTATTGAACCTGTAATTGCGACTTCATAAGTTCTTAATTTAAGAAATTTATATCGCTCTTTCAATTCCCTACGCATATCTGCAAAACTATACTTCTTTGTAGACATCAAATCCTCAGTCAACCAGGCATCCGCTAAAAGATCCATTACACCATCTTTGCCGAATAAAGTTTTAAATTTCTCAGGCAAAGATCCATTGGGCACAAATTCTTTACTGCTCGAAGATTTACTTCCGTATGAAAAATTAAAACCATTCTCTTCTATGTCAGATAAACCATTACCGTCTATGACCTTTTTCAATAATTCTTTAGCTTTTGATACATTGGTATAGGACTTTAAACCCTTTTTATTTTTGCCTTTGTCGTTGTATACTAACTTAACTGTTGCCATTATTATCAACTCCTTTTTAATTTGTGTACATATTATATACAAAATTAAAAAATATGTCAAGTTATTTATAAAAAAAAGTAACCACTGATGATTCAGTGGTTACTTAATTTTATTCTTTACACGAAATAAAATCTTCTAGTTCGGATTTTATCACAGTTACTCTCGGGCCATAAATCACCTGAACCCCTGTGCCCTTTTTTATCACGCCGGCAGCGCCACTCTGCTTTAAAATTTCATCTTGAACCTTGCTGACATCGTGAACTTTCACTCGAAGCCTGGTTGCGCAGCAATCCAAACTTTCTATATTTTCCGTTCCGCCCAGACCCTCGACTATGAGCTCCGAAGTATTGTCTTTTTTAGTTGCCTCAAAATCTTTTCGTGTATATAATTTTGATTCCAACTCATCCTCTTCACGACCGGGAGTGATTAAATTGAACTTCAAAATCGCAAACTTGAACAAGAAATAATATACTACAAAATAAACTACTCCTACAGGAAGAATGTACATCCAATTAGTTTTTGCATTTCCCGGAACAACTCCGAACAAGAATAAATCTATAATTCCTCCGGAAAAAGTCATACCAACAGCCACATTAAGCATGTGCATAAGCATGAAAGAAATACCGGCTAAGATACAATGCACAGCATATAAAATAGGTGCTACAAAAAGAAATGTAAATTCAATCGGCTCGGTTATACCGGTAATCATAGAAGTTAAAGCTGCCGAAAGCAACAACCCGCCGACTAATTTTCTCTTTGAGGGCTTCGCAACGGAATACATCGCTAAAGAGGCACCAACCAAACCGAAAATCATAACCGGGAATTTTCCGGTCATAAATCTTGTAGCTTCTACACTGAAATGAGTGGTATTGGGAGAAGCCAGTTCCGCAAAAAATATATTTTGTGCTCCGGTTATATAATTTCCGTCTATGATAGCTGTACCGCCGAGGCCGGTATACCAAAACGGCATATAGAATACATGATGCAACCCAAACGGAATCAAGGCTCTTTCAATCACTCCGTATAAAAATGTACCTGCATATTTCGAAGCCGACACAAATGTCCCGAGAGAATACATTCCTGACTGAATGTATGGCCAAATGAAAAACATTACTGTCCCCACTAAAATATATACAATCGAAGAAATAATGGGAACAAATCTTACTCCACCAAAAAATGAAATAGCTGTAGGAAGCTTTATTTTATAAAATTTATTATGAAGAGATGCTACTCCCAGACCAACTATAATTCCGCCAAATACACCTATCTCCAATGATTGTATTCCGCACACAGATGCAAGCGATCCCCTTAAAAGCGCCCCGGGCTTGAGTTTTCCGGTTAAATTAAGCAGTGAATAAATAGAAGCATGCATAGTTAAAAAAGCAATAACTGACGAAAGAGCGGCTACGGCCTTTTCTTTGTTTGCCATCCCCATAGCGATTCCCATCGCAAATATTAGAGGCAAATTCGCAAAAATAACGCTTCCTGTATTTTTCATTATAACGAATACAAAATTTAAAAATGTCCCTGACCCTAAAAACCATTCCAAGCCATAAGAAGATATCATTTTTTCATTCGAAAATGATGCACCTATCCCAAGCAAAAGTCCGGCTATGGGCAATAATGCTATTGGAAACATGAATGACTGCCCTATGCGCTGCAATGTACTAAAAACAGATTTTTTACTACTTAAACCAGTGGTTTCGCTCATTTGATCACTACCTTTTCTACTAATTTATGTAAACTATTTTTTCGTATATTTTGCAATTTTGGTTTCCCCTGCTTTTACTGTTCCATAAATCGGTTCAAACTCACTTACATCGGACATATTTGTAATTAATACCGCCGTATGGAGCGGATACCCTTTTTCTTTTATAAATTCTATATCGGCACTACCCAATTTTTCTCCGGCCTTAACATGTTGGCCAACCGAAACATTGCACTCAAATCCCTGTCCCTTTAACCCTACAGTATCCACTCCGACGTGTATCAAAACATCTATTCCGTCATCGGAAGTAATGCAAAATGCATGTTTCGTATCCGCTATTTGAACTATTTTTCCGTCAACCGGCGAAACTACTACATCTTCTCGGGGAATTATAGCTACGCCATCCCCCAAAATTTTTTCAGAAAATACATCATCAGGAATTTCCATAATGGAAACAGCTCTGCCACTTTGTGGTGAAACAAAAAAGTTATTCATTTCTTTTTTTAAATTAAACAATTACAATTCTCTCCCTGCAAATAATTTATTGTACATTTAAATTTTTTAAAATTTCTTCTCGAATTTCTTCCACATTAGTTTCCAAGACTTTTTTTCTAATCTTAAGCACAGAAGAAGCGGACATGGAAAGCTCATCTACGCCCATAGAAACAAAAACTTCAGTCAAAGAGTCATCTGCCGCCATTTCGCCGCAAATCCCCACCCAAATTCCGCCGGCATGAGCATTCTCTACAGCAATTTTTATCATTCGGAGTATGGCTAAATTATGAGGATCAGATAATTTATTGACTTTACTGTTCTGGCGATCTACAGCGAAGGTATACTGAGTTAAATCATTTGTGCCGATGCTAAAAAAGTCAACTTCTTTTGCCAAAATATCACTAATCATAACAGCTGCGGGAGTTTCTATCATCACTCCCAATTTAACGTTTTCATCAAAAGAAATTTTCTTCTCTGTCAGTCTTTGCCTGGCAATTTCAGCGTAGCGTTTGGCGGATTTGACTTCATCTATCGACGTTATCATCGGGAACATTATAGAAATTTTTCCGTATGCCGAAGCCCGATACAAAGCACAAAGTTGCGTTATGAAAATCTCGGGATTATCAAGGCAAACTCGTATACCTCTATGTCCCATTGCAGGATTTTCTTCTTTATCAAAATTAAAGTAATCGACATTTTTGTCCGAACCCACATCCAAAGTCCTGATTATGACATTGTTCCCGTTCATTTTTTCCGCTACATATTTATATGCTTCGAACTGTTCGTCTTCAGAAGGACACGTATCTCGGTTTAAAAACAAAAATTCACTTCTAAATAAACCTATTCCCCCCGCATCACTTTTCAAAACATCGTCAATTTGATTAACACTGTCTATATTTGCGTAAAGATTAATTTTGTAGCCATCTAAAGTAATATTTTCCTTGCCTTTCAAATTATTAAGTGCTTCTTTTTTCTTGCCCAGCAACTCTCTTTTTTCTTTAAGTTTGGTTATTGTATCAGTATCGGGGCTGATATAAACTTTGCCATCTGTGCTGTCAATTGCTACTTCCATTCCCTCATATTCGGGCTTTATACAATCATTAAGACCTATTACCATGGGAATATCTCTTACCCTTGCCAAAATGGAAGCATGAGAGCTAACCGATCCTTGAGATAAAATACATCCTTTGATAAAATCTTTGTTCATACTTGACACTTCACCGGGTGTCAAATCGTTACTAAAAATTATTGCATCGTCATCGTACGAAAATTTGGGCAAATCTTTATTCACCAAATATTTCAAAATGAGCATTTCTATATCTTTCACATCTGCAGCACGATTTCTCATATACTCGTCGCTCATTTTGAGAAACATTTCAGAAAATTTTTCAGAGGCTTTAGCAACGGCATACTCGCTATTGAATCCGCTCTCTTGAATTATCTCAGAAATGGAATTCAAATAATCACTGTCTTCCAGCATCATTTTGTGAACTTCAAATATTCCTGCTTCAGCTTCGTTCCCCTCGCTCAAAGTTTTTTCGTAAAGCAATATAGTTTCGGAAATGGCATTTTTTACTGCGGTTTCCAAACGGTTTTTTTCAGCGAATAAATCATCATGCTTATACTTGGGAACTTGCTCAATTCCATCTTCATTGAAACAAAGCGTTCCAAAAGAAATATTATCTCCAACTCCAATTCCCTGTAAAATAACCATATTAAAAATTCTCCTTTGCACCACAAAATGAAAAGCAATTAAAAATAAATCTCATTCTTAAGTCTATATCATTTTTCTACATCAAAAAAATCTTTAAGACTTCTCTCGGCTTGAATCTCATCCGAACCATTAACTTTTACGACAATATCGTCGTTGTATTTTATTCCTACCCCCATAACGGAAAACAATTTTTTTGCATCCGTAAATTTGGAGCCACATTTAATTTCAATGTCCGAACTAAATTTGGAAGCAATCTTTACCAACTCACCGGCAGGACGTGCGTGCATGCCATTTTTGCCTTTAAATTTACAACTAAATTCTTTCATCTCAACTTCAAGAAACACATAAGACAATTATTAAATTAAATTCATATAATATTATATGTCCGGTATTTCTCTAATTTCCTTTCTGAATGCTAAAAAATAATTTACAAATTAAATTGTAACATAATTTATTTAAATTAAAATATGCATTTTGCATAATTTTTATCCCAAAATATTTACATACTGAACCTATTTTTTGGGGTTACGTCAATTATTATCACCCTCTGAAGCAAAAATGTCAATAGCATATAGCAAAAGTGCTGAAGTTGTATTTTTTTATTTATATGCTATAATGTAATAAATAATTTTACGGTTACGGTGCTTAACCACTATACAGTTACGCATATTAAATTAATGAAAGGGGACCAACTGCAATGACAAAAAACAAATCCATCTTAGAGTATATAGAATCCATGGAAAAAATAGTAAATCCGGACAAAATTGTATGGATAGACGGAAGCGAAGAGCAACTTGAGAATCTGAGAAAAGAAGCGTGCGAAAAAAACGAAATTATAAAATTAAATCAAGAAAAACTGCCGGGGTGCTATCTAAGAAGAACCGCATTAAACGACGTCGCCAGAGCAGAAGACCGAACTTTTATTTGCACACCCACAAAAGAGGAAGCCGGACCTACCAACAACTGGTGGGGCCCTGAATATGCGTACAAAAAAATACTTGGTATTGCGAAAAACAGCTATAAAGGAAAGATTATGTACGTTATTCCTTATTGCATGGGAATACTTGAATCTCCGTTTTCAAAAATAGGAATCGAACTCACAGACTCAATTTATACCGTACTCAACATGGCTATCATGACAAGAGTCGGGAAAGCTGTACTTGATTATCTTGGAGACAGCACCGATTGGGTTAAAGGGCTTCACGCTTCGTGCGAACTGGATGAAAAAGAAAGATATGTTTGCCATTTTCCACAAGATAAAGCAATCATTTCGGTGAATTCAGGATATGGCGGAAATGTTTTGCTGGGGAAAAAATGTTTTGCTCTAAGAATTGCTTCTTTCATGGGCAGAAAAGAAAATTGGATGGCAGAACACATGCTTATCTTGGGGGTAGAAAAACCAAACGGAGAAGTAAAATATATATGTGCGGCATTCCCATCAGCTTGCGGCAAAACCAATTTGGCCATGCTGATTCCACCTGAAATATACCGCAAAAAAGGATACAAAATATGGTGCGTGGGAGATGACATTGCATGGCTTAGAATTGGCTCTGACGGAAAACTTTGGGCCATGAACCCTGAGAATGGTTTCTTTGGAGTAGCTCCCGGAACAAGCGAAAAATCAAACCCCAACGCATTGGCAACGATGTCTTCGAACACAATTTTTACAAACGTAGTTCAAAATCTGGACGACAACACTGTTTGGTGGGAAGGGCTTAATTCTAATCCACCTGAAAATGCAATAGATTGGAAAGGTAATCCGTGGAACGGCAAAACCTCAAAAGAAAAAGGTGCACAGCCAAACAGCAGATTTACTTCACCTGCAAGAAATTGCCCTTGCTTGAGCAAAGAATTTGACAATCCCGAAGGCGTTCCTATCTCGGCAATAATATTTGGAGGAAGAAGAGCTCACACAACCCCTCTCGTATACGAAACTTTCGGATGGAATCACGGAGTTTTTGCAGGATCAACAATATCATCCGAAACTACCGCCGCAACCACCGGAAAGACCGGCGTTCTGCGACATGACCCTATGGCAATGATACCTTTCTGCGGGTACAATATGGGGAAATATTTTGCTCACTGGATAAAAATGGGGGCACTCTTGGGAAAAAATGCTCCGAAAATTTTCAACGTTAACTGGTTCAGAACCGATAACAACGGAAAATTTTTATGGCCGGGATACGGAGATAATCTTCGTGTAATTGAATGGATTATAAATAGATGCGAAGGGAAAATCGGTGCTAAAAAAACCCCTGTGGGTTATATCCCTGACGAAAAGGATATAAATTTGGAAAATAGCGGAA
Organism: Acutalibacteraceae bacterium; assembly: GCA_051887355.1. GTDB lineage: Bacteria > Bacillota > Clostridia > Oscillospirales > Acutalibacteraceae > UMGS1491. Next base: position 81,277 of record JBJEZK010000021.1, on the reverse strand, counting down.
TTACCGAAAACACACTTAAGGATTTGCTGACTATAGACAAAAACTTGTGGGAAAAAGAAGTTGAAAATATAAAAACTTTTTACAATATGTTTGGTGAAGATTTGCCGGAAGAACTGAAAACAGAACTTAAACTTTTGGAAACACGACTAAAAGATTGAATAACAGACATAATAATAATATAGTTGTTGATTTTTCGACAACTATATTTTATAATTTAGGGTAGAAATTTTATAAAATTAAATCTAATTTACCAATCAACTCAGGAGGTATAATGAATAAGGAAAGAAAAAACGAAAGACCAAAAAACAGATATTCATCAGATAATCATCCATATAGGAGGAGCACTCGCAACGATATTTATGATGATGGGTTTAGCAATAAATCCAATTATGTGGACATATATTCTTCCGGAAGAAGAAAAACACCCGGAGTTTCGGTTAAAAAAGTAGTTTTATCTATTTTTTTTGTAATTCTTGGTCTAATTGGGTCAGCTATGATTTATGCTTATAACATGCTTCATTCTTTCAACTATCAAGAATTCGAAGACGACTCCTCAGAGATTTTGACCGATGATTTTGGGGACAGTTTAATAAACGATTCTCAAATTTTAAATATAATGCTCATAGGTAGCGACTCTATGTCTACAGGGGACCACGGAAGAAGCGATTCGCTAATGATTCTTTCGTTGGATATAAAAAATCATAAAATAAAAATCACATCATTAATGAGGGATATCTGGATAAATATTCCGGGGCATGGCTACGATAGATTAAATGCTGCTTACGCTTTCGGCGGTGCCAAACTAACCATCGAAACCATCGAAAAAACGTTCGGATTGCATGTAGACAGATATGCAATTGTGGACTTTGAAGGATTTTCGAATATAATTGACACTTTGGGCGGAATTGATTTGGAATTGACCTCCGATGAATGCATATATATAAACACTTATTCCGGAGATAAAAATACTCTAAAAGGAAACGGGCTGAAACATCTGACAGGGTTACAAGCTTTGCATCATTCCAGAAACAGAAACAGCAAAGGGTCCGACTATGACCGTACGAGCAGGCAGAGAAATGTAATCCGAGCTATAGTGGATAAACTCAAAAATGCAAATTTAAAACAAATAACTGAACTTATTCCGACCATTGCTCCACTAATTACCACAAATTTCAAAACTTCTGAAATAAGCCGGCTGGCTACTAATTCTTTGACATATTTGAAATATGATTTAGAGGAATTCAGACTTCCTACAAACGACAATGTTCAGAACGAAACTATAAGTCAAAAAATGGTTTTGGTAATTCCTAACATTGCAAAAGCAAGGTACGATTTCTTAAAATTCATATATGAATCCGAAGATATAGCAAATAATGCATTGAATTCGGCACTAAAAAATTCAAATTCTCAAAAAAATGTACAGGGAGCCTCCGATACCAAAAAATCAGCAAGTTCAAAACAATCAGCTAAGAACTACGCCACAAATAAATCAGAAAATACAAAAGCAAAATCATCTGAATCGTCCTCAAGCAAAAACAGATCTTATCAATCAACCAAATCTCAAACTTCCGGTACACCGGTCAAATCTGCAGAATCGTCAAACACTAAAAATTCTTCAAGTACGCCCACTTCTCTTGGCTCAAAAAACGAATCTACAACAAAAAAATAAAACTACCGGCTCTACCGGTAGCTTTTTTATATCATATTTTTTCTTTTTAAAATCATCCAAGTTACAAACATAGAAATAAAAGAAAGTCCAATTGGGAACCACCAATACTCTATCATCGGAATTCCCGGATTATTCATGCCGTATATCCCCGAAATTATGGTAGGAATAGAAAGAATGAGAGTAATGGAAGCAAGAATTTTCATAACAATATTTAAATTGTTAGAAATTATAGAAGCAAAAGCATCCATTGTACCGTTTAAAATATTCAAATATATCTCTGACATTTCGGTCGCCTGCTTAATTTCAATTATCACATCTTCCAGTAGTTCATACTGTTCTTCATTTAAATTAATATACTTTCCCCGACCCATTCGTCCCAGCATTACCCCTATGGATTTAAGAGAAGCAGAAAAATAAACAAGTGATTTTTCTATTTCCAAGAATTGAATCAATTCTTTATTTTTCATCGATTTTTTTAATTCTTCTTCAACACGCTCTGTAATTTTATTAATTTGTTTTAAGTATTTTAAATATTTTCCTGCTACTCTAAGCATAATCTGAAGCGCAAAACGATTTTTGTCATTAATATTTGTATTTTTTATGAGGCCTTCTTCAAATTCCTCCAAAACATGAGCTTCTTTAAGCGATATAGTTATTATGTTATGAGGGGTGATTATAATACTTAAAGGAGTGGTATAGTAAGTCAAATTCCTTCCGGACTTATTAACCACAGGATTATCAATTATTATTAAGGAATTGTCGTCTTCCCTATCGATACGTGAAGATTCTTCTTCGTCGAGCGACGCTCTTATAAATTCAGGATTTATGTTGCATTCGGACAATATGTACCCTATCTCGGAATCTGTCGGTTTTATACAGCTTACCCAGCATCCTTCTTCCAAAGACTCAATTTGTACGGTCTTACCATCGACTGTTTTATAATATCCAATCACTATATCATCTCCTTATATTTCTTTAATTCAAGGCCTAATTTATATTCTACCATAAATTTAAAAATTTTTACATAGATTTATAAAAATTTATATTGTAATTTTTTTTCATATGGTGTAAAATGAAATAGTAAATTTGTATGCGGGTGTGGCGGAATTGGTAGACGCGCCAGGTTTAGGTCCTGGTAGTGAGAGCTGTGCAGGTTCGAGTCCTGTCACCCGTACCAGTTAAAAATAATGTCAGGTTTTGCAGAATAATTTATTTTTAAAAAATTGCTCTTTTTAGGGCAATTTTTTGTTGTTTACGGCGGTATAGTGAATAGGTTTTTATTTACTATACAAAGGAGAATTACTATGGAAATGAAATTATTAGTTCTTGCAAAATCTGATAAAAATAATGGATATTGTGTGGTGGGCGTAAACAGATTTGGAAAATTCATAAGGCTGGTTAAAAATTCCGAGGGTCATGCACTTGCTAAAGAAAGGTGCAATTTTAATAAAATGAATTTTTTAATCGTAGATGTTATGCCGGCTCCACTTACTCATCAAAAAGAAAATTATATTCTCAGTGAAATAATTAATAGTACTAAATCTAATGTTCAAACCGAAGATTTACAAAAATATATTCAAAATCCTGAATTTGTATTTTCAAACACTAATCCTTGGCTTACCGAAGAAGAGATCGATAGTCAAAACACCTCTTTTTTATTTATTGAGGTTACCGATTTATTCATATATGAAAACGAGGAAGGAAAACACAAATGCGATTTTATTTATAACAACAGTAGTTACAAAGGTTTTAGTATAACCGACCCAAAGTTTAAGTTAAGAAACAGAAAAATTTCTAAATCTTTTATTGCTGTAAGCTTACCTGAAATTCCATATAAGAAATATGGTAATGATCTTTACTATAAATTTGTTTGTGCGGTTTATCCTTTGAAAAATTCTAAAAAATCATATGATGTGGACTGCTACAAGATATAATGCTATAATATAGTTAATAAGAATTGTTTAATGAGGAGAGAATAATGCTAAATTTATTTACAATTGGATATACAAAAAAATCTGCAGAAAAGTTTTTTGGAATTATAAGTGAAAATAAAATTGAAATAGTTGCAGATGTTAGACTTTATAATTCTACTCAACTGGCGGGATTTAGTAAAAGTGCGGATTTACAATATTTTCTTAAAAAAATTTGCAATTGTAACTACATAGCATTAAAGCAGTTGGCTCCGAATCCTTCACTTTTTGAAAATTACAAAAACGGCAATACTTCTTGGGCTGAATACGAAAAAATTTATAACAAATTTTTGAACACTGAGGCAAACCTTGATTTTTTCTATGCTTTCAAGAATAAGCGAATTTGTATTCTTTGTGCGGAAAGTACTCCCGAACAGTGTCATCGAAGATTACTCGCAGAAAAAATCGCAAAAATTTATGATGATGTAACAATTGTGCATTTATAAAATTTTGTTGTAAACATTGCAATTGGCTTCAAGCCTCATTATTACTGAGTTCCTTCATGCCCCTTATAACTACCCGTACCAGTTAAAAATAATGTCAGGTTTTGCAGAATAATTTGTTTTAAAAAATTGCTCTTTTTAGGGCAATTTTTTAAGTTTTTCTTCCAATATATAGGAGAACAAATTTATAAGGAGGAAGAACATTGACAATAGAGAATTTTAATTACAGGACAAATGAAATGTTTTTGAGGAATCAATTTGAGGGGGAGGTGAAATATGGTATACCTAAAATCCCCAAATTTGATTTTAAAAATGGAGATTTGGAAAATCTTAGATTAATAGGTTTTGATGTGGTCAAATCCGGAAAAGACGAGCACTTCGGCCGCATGGTGCACTTCTTCCTTTATGATTATAAATTTGAGTGTATTTGGGAAAAAACTGATAAATATATTGATATTTTAAAGAAATATAAAGCTGTTTTAACGCCTGATTTTAGCATGTATATCGAAATGGCAGGACCTCTTAAAATATATAATACATTCAGAAATCGCTGGTGCGGAGCATATTTAGCTTCAAAGGGTATACATGTTATCCCGACGGTTTGCTGGGGGAAAGAGGATACATTTGATTTTTGTTTTGAAGGAATAGAAAAAGGTTCAACCGTTGCGGTTTCAACGTATATGGTTTCGGAACATAACAATCATTCGGATCAAAAAGAATTATTTATGACCGGATATAATGAAATGTTAAGAAGAATCAAACCGAAAAATATAATTTGCTATAACACACCATTTCCCGAAATGATGGGAAATATTGTATCTGTAGATTATAATTTAAGCTCTTGGAGGCACTATCAAGATGATTTGCCTAAAGAAAATTCAAAAAATTATGGTATAATAATAAAAAAAATAGGATTTATATTAAACGAAAAGGGTATGGGCAGTGCCTATGGAGGAAAGTGGCAACCTAAAAAAGAAGATGACAAACGTTTTATTGGTGAACCGAGAACTACTAATGTAACGCAGTCACCGGGGAAAAAAGGCGGTTATCAAAGAACTACATACATTGGTAATGATGGTAAAGGTACAAAAGAAATACATTTTACTGATCATAACACTCCAAACGCTCATTCGGATCCGCATACTCATATAATAATTTGGAATCCGGATACAGGTAGCCCAAAATTAGGTCCTCCCATAAATGAAATATTGAAGTCTAAAAGTTATAAAGGAGTTATTCACATGAATGAAAACGTACCGGATGAAAAATATTTTGAAGAAATGAGATTCAAAACTATAGGCGATTTCAAATGGGCAATACAGCACGGCGCAGAAATAGAAATAGAATGGAATGATAAAAGTTACTTTATAAATCAACCGGGTGGTATTATAAATATAAACGAAGATGGACATTATTTAGAAGCTAAAAAATACAAGACTGCAGACGAAGCTTTAGAATATACGATTAATGGTCAAAGACTGAGAGAAATAATTACTAAAGTAAAAGTTTGGAGCAGGACGATATAAATTTGTTGTTAAAATGAAATCGCATATTTTTATGCTTTCAAATAAATCTATTTAAAAAATGTAAACATTGTAGTTGGCTTAAACCCGCATTATTACTGAGTTTCTTCATGCCCCTTATAACTACCCGTACCAGTTAAAAATAATGTCAGGTTTTGCAGAATAATTTATTTTTAAAAAATTGCTCTTTTTAGGGCAATTTTTATTATTTCCATTAATACAGTAAATAAATTTTTAATTACCATACAAAGAGAATTATTATGAAAATTTTGTAATACTCATAACCAAATTGAAAAAATTCTGCAGAAATTTTTTTGGAAATATACGTGAAAACAAAACCGAAATAATTACAAAATATTAGACTTTACAATTCTACTCAGATGGCAGAATTTAGCAAAAACACAGATTTACAGTATTTTTTTTTTAAAATTTGTAACTATAATCATATACCATTAAATATAAAACCGTTACCGCTAAATTTCTCAATTTTTGAAAATTACAAAAATGACAATATTTCCGACTAAAGATAAAAAAATTTAAAATAAATTTTAAAATATGGAGTAAAATTTCAAATTTTTCTATATTGTTTTTGAAAAAATTGTCTAATTATGTTGCGAATTCGGAAAAAGTATTGTATAATAAATATAATCTTGTAGACGACTATTCTTCTCTAAGATTTTATTTACCGATATTTATTATGAATTTCATTTCAAGAATAAAAATCAGACTGAAAGGAAGTAAGCTATGACTGATAACAAAATTAAGCAACAAATATTGACCGTGGTAGGAATTGCACTATGTGTAATCCTAATTCCAATGCTCATTATTAACTGCACTCTGCTTATAAAAGGATGGACAAATAATGATAAGGTGCCTTCTGTGTTTGGTTATTCACCTATGATTGTACTTACCGACTCAATGACGGGCAGCAATAATGACAGTTTTAACGGCGGCGACTTGATTTTTATTAAAACTGTAGAAGCCGAGGAAGTAAAAAAAGGCGATGTTATTTCGTTTTTCGATCCTACCGGTAACGGCACCACAATTACATCTCACCGTGTTGTTGAGGTCATAAATGAGAATGGTAAAATCTCTTTTAAAACAAAAGGTGATAACAACAATACGGAAGATAAATTACTCGTGCCTTCCGAAAATTTAGTAGGCGCATACACCGGTTTCAGGATTGCCGGCGCCGGTAACATTGCAATGTTTATGCAAACTCCTTGGGGTCTGATTATTTGCGTTATTGTTCCAATTATTTTACTCATTGCCTGGGATGCTGTTCGGCGTTCAATGTACAACAAAAAGCGCCAAGAGGACGAAGCCGCTCTGCTTGCCGAACTTGAAGAACTGAGAGCGGAAAAAGCAAATAAAGAAAAATTCGAATCCAAATATAATAATGAAACAATGAAATAATTAAGTATATTATTTTCTCGGAAACCACGTCCGAGGATTGTAATATAATGCCGCAGCATTTTCTGCGGATGGGTAATTCATATTGAATGCCCAACAGGCTATCTTTCCGTAAGGAAAAAAGTAAAAAAGACTGAAAAGTCAAATTTGAAAGGAGTTTTAATACCATGAAAAAAACATAATGATGAGGGTCGCATCTGCGCTGTTTGTATCAGTTCTTCTATCCACTTGTGCAATCAGCAACACTTTTGCAAAGTATGTGTCCACAGGTTCCAGCGAAAATTCAGCCCGTGTTGCTAAATGGGGTGTAACTGTCACCGGAACATCAGACATGTTTGCTAAAGAGTATGCAGCAAACGATAGCAGCTTCACGCTTGAAACAAATACTGTAGTATCAACTGATGATAATACGGATGTTGTTGCTCCCGGTACCGGAGGCACAATGACCAATTTCACTATTGCAGGTACACCGGAAGTTGCTGTAAGAGTTAATTTTGAGGGTAAATTAGAACTTGGCGACAAATGGGTAGACGAAAACAGCAACTACTACTGCCCCATCGAAATTACTGTTGGTACTGAAACTTTTAACGGTAATAGCTATGCTTCTGCCGAGAAGTTTGAAAATGCAGTTGAGGGTGAAATTGCAACTTTCTCCGAGGATTATGCAGCGAATACAGATTTGAGCGATATAAGTGCGAATGCTCTTTCAATTTCTTGGGCATGGGCATTCGAAGACAACGATGATGTAAACAAGGATGTAAAAGATACTTATCTTGGTGACCAAGCAGCCACTGGAAAGGCAGCGACAATTTCTCTTAACGTTACTGCTACTGTAACTCAAATCGACTAATTTTACCTATTTTAAATGACTGATCCGCCCAAGCCTCGTGCGGCAGGGCTTGGGCGATTTGCTTGTAAATTTTTCAATAGGCTATAAACTTTTCGAAAAATTTGCAAAAGAAAATGCATATAGAATGGAGGGACACAGACATCCAATGTCAAAAACAAATAACAGTAAAACTAAATGGTTATGGTTGTCTGTTTTCATTCTTTTTATATGCGTTGCGGCAACTGCCATTGCTTTTTTCAAAAGATTCAGCAACTTCCTTTTAGATGACAAAGGCGCTATTCCTCTGAGTATCGACAACACTCCGCAAACAGAAAACGACTCGAACGAAAAAAAGAATAATCGACCTACCGGTGGCACTACAAATTCAAAAAAGCCCTCAACGGGACAAGAATCTGCAAACAATGATGATCAAACAGGTATCCCGGACGATTCATCTTCTGAAATACCACAAACCAACCCTTCACCAACAAATCCCGGATTTGAAGTAAGTGATGATAAAACCGTGTGGAATACTGAAACACAGGTTGATATATTTCATACTTCTTACATGAACGGAGAGAAAACCATTACTGTCAACAGCGATAATGGAGAAAGAGTAATAGCGCCCGGTACAGAAACCTCCTATACTTTCAAATTTAAAAATACGGGAAATGTTGCGTTGGATTATACGATTAAATTAGAGGCTTATTTTACTCCTGATGATATTGAAATTCCCATTACCGGTAAAGTAAGTCGATATGACGGTGAATGGATTCTGGGAAATGAAAATATATACGAAAATGTTGAAGCTTTGAATTCCGCAGAGGATAAAGCAACCTTGGGCGCCGGAAAGTACACCTATTATACACTTAGTTGGCTTTGGCCTTTTGAAAGCGAAGACGACAAAACAGACACGATATTGGGCAATTGTGCTCCGGATCAAGATCTGTTGTTCACTATTGCAATAAAAATCACAGTCGCAGAAAGCTCCGAGCCAAATAGTAGCAGCGGCATCACGTCGCCACAGACGGGCGATGATACAAACATCATCCTGTGGGGCATTCTTGCACTCATCTCATTTGCAGTTATGATCTTCCTTCTGTTTTACCAAAAAAAAGAGAACCGACATTATAACTCGGAAACAGATAAATTTTGAAACAGTTTAAAAGGCCAATTCAAAATACGAAATTAAGAGTCTGAAGCAGTACACGAAACTCTGAAGGGAGGCAAACAGATAATGCAAACCAATACAAAACGCACAAAAAAACACGGCCATTATTCCGTTTTAATTATACGTATTGCCTCTCTGCTCGGTTGCTTGATGCTGATTTCCCTATACATGCTTTCGGGTGTTTATTCAAAGTTTTATTCAGCTGTTTCAAGTGGTGACCAAGCAGGAGTTTCCATATTTACACCCTATTTTAATTCGGTAGGCGGCATTGACGTTTCAAATGCAACACCCGGATACAGCAACCAAATAGAGTTTAATGTGCAAAACTATTCAGATGAAAAAGTTACCGAAACTGCCGTAAAATATAAAATTATTTTAAAAACAACAGGCAACATACCGCTAACCTTTACCCTGATTGACAATGAAACCGAGCTGCAAAGATGGGACTGCGACGGAACAAGCGGAGAACAAATTTACGAATACACGGACAATTCTCTTGTTTTTGACGCCGATGTCAGAAAAAGCCATGAATATAAAATGAAAGCAAAATGGCAAAGCGATAAAAAGAATGCACGATTTGCGGGAATGACCGACGCCGTTTATTTAGAGGTAGAATTTGAACAGATTGATTAATGTTTAATAACTTAAAGGAAAGGAGATTTCTTTTTTATGAGAAAAAGAACAGCTATTGCAATTATCTCCACCTTACTTGTTATTATACTTTTGCTTTGTATACTACCCTTGATTGCCAAATATATAAAAAGTAAAGGGCAACAAAACGAAATATATTCCGAAAACTTTTATTTTACAAGTGATTACCTAAAGGAAAACGAAACTCCGGTATATGAAATTTTCGGTAACAGCGTAACCTTTAAGGTGCGTAATTATATTGACAGTTTAAGAATAAATCAATCGGATATAAACTATACAGTTTCAACAGACGGAGGTGTCGTCAGCCGTACTGCCGGAACATTAGAAAAAAATATTTCCTCTTCACAAGAAGTTACGCTAACATCTACGTTTGCCGATAACGAAGTTCAAAAAGAAATCATGGTTACAGTAACAAGCTCCGATATATATGAAAAAGAACTAATGGCAAAATTTATACTTATAAAGCCTTATAATCTTAAATATGAAATAAAAGACATTGAAGGAAGAAATTATGCGGAGCTTTATATCTATATGGGTAGTACACAAGTGCCAACCATAAATATTTCGTGGGATAACACAAAGATTTTGATTGACGAAACCAACGATTATATCTTCGATAAACTTAACAGTGACAAAAACTATGTGGAAATCAATAATATCTCCGCCGATACAACAGCCAAAATAGTATTTTTTAAGAAAAACATAAATGCGGACTATACTTGTGGTGTAACAGAATCTAGCGGTACAATAGATATCTCTTCATAACAATAACTTTAAGAAATAGAACAAAACAGAAAGGAGGGTTTGGGTTATCTCCGTAGTTTTGGCTATGGATTTTCCCTATAAAATGAAAAACAATAAATTTATAAAATACTTTATTTCTATATTATTGATTTTTTCACTCAATATTAACCCTACCCTCTTTATTATGGTTGAGGCCGGCCAATCCAGGGGCGCTATTATCGGGCAATCAAATATTGTAAACGGAGGGTTTGAAGAGCCTGATTTAAAGAGCGCAAATCCAAGTTTGAATTGGAAGTATACAACTACGGATACTGTCCCCGGATGGGAAACTACATCTACCGATAATCAAATAGAATTTGGTTGGATGAAGGATGGCGCTACGATTAGCAATGCTTCGGCTCATATGAAACCGACCATTATAAAAGAAATAACCGGAACCGGGGCCTCTGATGGTGTGCAATTTGCAGAAGTAGTCGCAAACGAAGTGAGCAGTTTATATCAAAGTTTATCTTTGACCGCAGGCGAAAATTACAATTGGACTGTACATCATCGTGGAAGAGGCAATGTTGATACATTGGCATTTATCATTACAGACGATGCCAATTTGGAAAACTATGTAAAATCAAGCAGCACAAGCCAAGACCACTTTCAGCAAATAATAAATTGGATGAAAGACAATGGAATAACTGCTCCGGAATCGGGTGTAATGACCGAGTATACGGTTTATACCACAGCATTACAAGAATCTGCATCATTTGAAGAGTCTTCTGATGGTTGTTTTTCATTTAATAAAGATAGTGAACACAATGTGGAATTTAAAATATATTTGATGAGTTCGGGAAAAACAGATTGGAGCGAGTATACAGGTAATTACTTATCGGATACGGACAAAAATATTTTGTTTGTATTAAGCCCTTTTCAAACTTCCTATGACAAAATAAGTGGAGGAAATTTATTGGATAATATGAGCTTTACCGACAGCAATGGCAATAACCTGCTTGTAAATGCAAGCTTTGACGATGTTGTAATATCCAATCCATACAGTAATTTAACGGCAGCCAATTCTCCGAGTAATCCACGGGAAGGGATAGGCTGGTGCACAACTGCCACTGACTATTGTGTTGAAATAGGAAATTTCGAAAAAGGCGATGCGTATAATTTGGGCACAAGCTATAAAGAAACAGTATTGAATGCACCTTACATAAGAGAAGGTTCACAATTTGTAGAGTTAAATGCCCAACAAGAAAGCTCTTTATATCAAGTAGTAGACACAGTTCCCGGGAAAATGTACAGATGGAGTCTATCTCACAGAGGTCGTGAAGGGTTGGACACAATGGCTTTAATCATTGGGCCAAACCAGGACTATGCTCCCAAAAAAGCAAACAACAACAAAACCAACAGGGACCAGCTTATGCAAATAATCGATTGGCTTTATTCGCAAACAGATATGGCTCTGGATATTCCGCAGCTAGGATGTAGTGAAAAGATACAACTTTATTCTCCTAAATTTAATTCCAACGGCGGATATGAGTTAAGCGACAATATATTTAGTTTTCGTAAAGACGATACGCATACGGAAGAATGGTCTGTATGGATAATTTCTTCGATGAACGATATGTGGCACGATTATGGAGAAATAGACGCAGAAGCTACTTATAATTATGACTGTATTATTCCTGAAGGGCAAAATGAAACCATCTTCGGATTTGTTTCTCACAATTCTACAAAAGCTGACGGCTCAAAAGATATGACCTATGGTAACTTACTGGATAATATTGCTTTTAAAGAATATTATTATGTAAATGTCGAAAATGCCGCAAATAACGGCGAAGGAAAATTATGGGTTACTGATGAAGGAAACACCTTTATATTTGACGACGAAAGTAAAAGTTCAGGATGGGCTCTGGCCGGCAGTAATGTTATTATTCATATACAAGAAAGCTACAGAGAACTTATCGGGGCATATATAAATGATAAATTTATCCCAAAATCCGAGTGGACTTATAATGAAGAACTCGGCGAATATACTTATGTATTGGAAAATGTAAATTCTCCACTTAAGGTAAACATAATATATGTGGCTAGCACCATTGTTTATGATTCTTGCAGTAAATATCCCTATCACTATGACCCGGATGATCCTGATAGCGGATACGAGTTTGAGATAGCGCCCTCCGAAGAATATATTTCCCATAAACCTACCGCAGAGGATGGTTGGAAATTTGTCGCTTGGAAGTACTTTAGTCCTATTGACAGCAAAACTTATCTCTGCGATGCAGTTCATAAAGTTAAATGTGATGGCGACTCTTCGTCCGCTTCATTCAGCATACATCGTATACCGGAAAACGGCGATACAGAGCCGATTGTTGAAGGTATATCGTATAATTATGGCGTTACTTTCTTTGCAGAATGGAAATACAGACAAAGAGTTATAGCTAAAACTTTTAACAAAGATACATCAAAATTTGATATAAGTACCGAGGGCGGAACTGTTGAACTAAGTGTGTTGGTAGGAGATGCAGAAGAAAAAACGAAGTATGTTTATTATGATGAGGAAGTCGGCGAAGAAGTGTATTCTTCTGATAATAATGCGTATATTAACATAACCGCACATCGTAAAATCGGTTATACTTTTAATGGTTGGTATGATAAAGAGGGTAATTTGGTTTCAAGAAACGCAAGCTATGTATATAAAGTAGAATCCGGAAAAGTTGAAGAATTATATGCTTACTTTGAACCTAACGGATATGATGTTATTATAAACAGTAGCACGGTTGGCGATTCCGAAGATTTATCAAAATATTTCGAAATAAAATGTACTTTTTCTAATTTGCGTGAAAACAGCTTATACGTAATAGCCGGTCTATCTTCAGAAAATATAACTATAGACGGCGAAAAAGTGTCCAACCCAATTACACTAAAAAGCGATGAATTCGGGAATGCAACGATTACTATATATATGAAACACGACGACACTGCAAGATTTGTATATCTGCCTGAAAATTGTGTTTATTCCATACAGGCCGCTGATTACAGTAGGAGCGGGTACAGTGTTCGTGGTGAAGTTGAATCCCAAACTCTGTTGGAAACATCATTGGTAGAATTGATTTTTTATAAGGCAACTCAATATGTATCGATAGAAACCGGAAAGCACTATGAGGGCATTGTTTTAGACGAAGCCCCGGAAGAAATTACCATTACCGAAAAAAGCAGTTATACATTAGACGTTGAAACCAGGTATAGTCCATCAATATATACCGGACTTAATATTTCTCTTTGTTTTTGCGGTTCCGACGAAACTGAAAAAGAGTTCTTCACAGGCACGAGAATATTAATGATTGATATGTCGGACGACCAATACCCAAATTTTTACAGTTATACCGTTAACGATCCGATATCGGAAATTCCTCTCACGGACTTTACTGAACTTGGTTCGACAAATAATTTCACGCTGTCGACAGACGAAATGTACACCGAAAAATTGGTTTTTATTATCGATTATGTCGGTACACAAAATACAGACAGCGGAAAAATATCTCTTGTATATAGAGATGACAATAGCGAACTGGCCGGTACAATACCGCCTATCAAAAAATTGGTCACAATAGGCGAGGACACTACTCAACTGACTGCTACCGCACTCGGTAACGGTAATGCTTCGAACGACGGACCATTTACAATTGGTGTTATCGTCAATGAGAGTTATCCTGCCGTAAACACAACCTACGAAGGAAATCAAGACAGCAAATATGCAATGCAACTATCGCCGGAAGGCAGCACTCTCCCAGACGGCTCGTATGCTATGGTCGGCGAAAACAAGTATTACAGCAACAATGGATACATTACAATTTCGCCATTTGATGCAACCTCCTTTAATATGAGCGTTTACTCCCCTGTCCCACTTGAACTTGTTGATAACAAGGTTACATTTCAGGCTACTCTGTTGTCGGCGATTTCAACATCTGCATCAATTCCGGTTGAAAAAATTGCATCACCGATAGAGTTTAACTGCGTTGAAGTTGCTATTGATGCCAATGTTACCGATAAAGTACTAAATCCGAGCAATGTTTCACAGATAAATGTTAAGTTAAAAAACAGCGGTATTGATGAAGCTAAGCTTACAATAAGCAAAAAGAACAGTGATGGAACATATGACGATTTACTCACCGATATAATTGTAGATCTGCCACCGGATGACAATAGTTTTAGCGTCGGAATCGGAAACGAATTTACTGCCATACCGGGTGAAACGTATATTTTCTCGTTTGTCGGATATGTCGGCGGTCTTCCGGTGTGTAAAGACGAATGCTGTGTAGTTTGTGGATATATATTCAAAAGCAATTAAAAACACAATAAACAAGGGCTTTTCAAAGAATTATAAATTCCCGGAAAAGCCCTTTGTTCTACTAATTAAAATAGAAACGTATTGTAATTCTTTGCACAGCCTTACAACTGTTTGTACTGATTACACCTCAGATGCACTCAATGCTCCCGGGATTTTATTACGATTTTTTGATAACTCATAAAAAAGTTCCGACTATCTCAAAATAGTCGGAGCTTTAATTTTTTATAAATTACTTCCAAAAATCAGTATCGCCGATTCCACATGCAGGGGCATTGAAAACGGGGTCTTTCCCCAGTTTTCTTTGATTGATATAGTCTTTCAAACAAACAAAATACCGCTTAGACAAAAGAAGTATAGCTATTATATTTAAACAAGCAATAAATGCCATTGTTATCTCCGCAATATTCCAAGCTATCATAGGATTTAGAATTCCTGCCAAGCATCCCAGCGCAACCGGCAAAATTGAAATCACACGGATAAATTTTATTATTTTAGTATTTTTAGTTATAAAACACATATTAGATTCGCAAATCCCAAAATTTCCCACTACAGCCGAAAATGCGAACGTAGCTATTGATATCGTTATGAAGTGGACTCCCCAATCTCCAAGCTGCAAACTTATAGCTTCTTGCATTAAAGGCATACCGATTTCTCCCGAGTGTAAATCCGCTCTGGAAAGCAAAAGTATAAAAGCTGAGATGGAACAAATTAGGATTGTATCAATACAAACAGCCAATATTTGTGCTATACCCTGTTTTACCGGGTGAGAAACATCTGCTGTTGCTGCGGCATTCGGCGAACTCCCCATTCCCGCTTCATTAGAAAGAAGACCACGTTTTATTCCGATAATCAGTACACTTCCGGTTACTCCACCGAAAATCGATTTCAAATTAAATGCACTGGAAATTATAAGGCGTAGCGCCGCAGGAACTTGAGTTATATTTGTAATTATTATGTAAATTCCCATTAAAATATACCCTACGGCCATAATCGGAACTAAGTAAGATGATACAAAGCTTATTCTATGTATTCCTCCGAAAACCACGCAAGCAGTCAAGAACGAAAATATCACTGCAACTACGTACGGCCAAACAGTATGGAAATATCCCGGTATATAATAAGTTAAAGCCGTCGACATATTGCTTGCCTGAAAAGAATTGAAGCCTACTAAAAAACAAACCAAAAACAAACACGAAAAAAGTACTCCGAGCTTTCTTTTTCCAAGAGCTCTTTCTATATAATAAGCCGGGCCGCCTACAAAAGAATCGCTGGATTCATCTTTTCTTTTGTAAATCTGTGCAAGAGTAGCTTCTGCCATGGAAGATGCAGAATTAACTATAGCCATAACCCACATCCAAAATATAGTTCCTGCCCCTCCGATAGCAATCGCAGTCGCCACACCGGCTATATTTGCTGTACCTACTTTTGTAGCGGTAGATACCATAAGCGCTTGAAATGAGGAAACTTTTTTACCGGAAGATTTATCCAAAAGAAATTTGATGGAATCCGGAAAAAATCTAATTTGAGCAAATTTTGATTTGCAAGTAAAATAAACTCCGCACACTACAAGCAAAGCCACAAGTATATAAATATAGATGAAGTTATTTATTTCTTCAAGTACTAAATTTATATCAAACATTTTTTTACCCCCTCTAAGTATTCGTTATTATTCGATATGGCTGCTTAAATTTTATCATATAACACTATAAAATAAAAGAAAATTTTTTGACTCTGTATCTAATTAGCCTTCTTGCAAACCCACATCTTAAATTAATCATCTTAAAAATACAAAAATAAATATACTTCGACAAAGTATATTTATTTTAAATTTAATATCTTAATATCCCCAATATTTTCGATCCAGACTTCTGTATTGAATTGCTTCGCATACATGACTTTTATCTATTTTTTCGTCCCCTGCAAGATCAGCAATTGTTCTTGAAATTTTGAGTATTTTGTCGTATCCACGTGCAGAAATTCCCATTTTATCAAAAGCCACCTGAAGAATATTTTTTGCATCTTCCGTCAACTCACATACCAAGCTCAACATATGAGATGGGATTTGCGAGTTGGATACAAGCCCTGAGTTTTTAAGTCGGTTCTTTTGTATTTCTCTTGCTTTATTAACCCGTTCTCGTATTTTGCACGAAGGCTCAAGCTTCGTTTTGGAAGAAAGATTGTCAAACGACACAGGCGAAACTTCTATATGTATATCCATTCTATCCAAAAGTGGCCCTGAAACTTTAGAAAGATACCTTCGTATAGCGCTTGGCGAACATGTACATGGTTTAGACGGATGACCATAATATCCGCATGGACAGGGATTCATCGCAGCAATTAGCATTATGTGGCAAGGATACGTCAAAGTCCCTCGAACACGGGATATAGTAATAATTCCCTCTTCGAGCGGCTGCCTGAGAGTTTCCATAGTTGATCTTGAAAATTCAGTAAGCTCGTCCAAAAACAAAACTCCGTTATGGGCAAGCGAAATTTCTCCGGGTCGTGGAACACTCCCTCCGCCTGAAAGCCCTGCCGCCGAAATGGTATGATGCGGAGATCTGAAAGGCCTTTCGGTTACCAAAGGAGAATCTTTTTGTAAAACTCCTGCTATAGAATGAATTTTCGTTGTTTCTATAACTTCTTCAAATGTCATTTCAGGTAAAATACTCGGAATTCTTTTTGCGAGCATACTTTTTCCTGAGCCCGGAGGACCGATAAGAATTACATTATGGTTTCCGGCGGCAGCGATTTCTAACGCCCTTTTCACCGAATACTGGCCTTTAACTTGAGAAAAATCGAGTTCGTAATCATTTGATTTTTTTACAAAGGTAGTGGTTGGCTGAACCGATAATTTTTCACCTAATTGTATATGATTTGTTATATCCTTTATATTTTTAAGAGGATATATATTTATTCCGGCAATTGAAGCGGCTTCCACTGAATTTTTTTCCGGTACAAAAACATTTTCAAATCCATTTTGCTTGGCGTGAATAACCATCGGAAGTACGCCTGCCACTGGGCAAACATCTCCACTCAAAGAAAGTTCCCCTATAAATACGGATTTTTCAGGAAGCGAAACAATTTGACCACTGGATATAAGAATCGACAAAAATATAGGGAGATCGTATAAAGAGCCCATTTTTTTCACATCTGCAGGAGCAAGATTTACAGTTATACGCGCAACAGGAAACTTAAATCCGGAATTTTTAATCGCAGCTCGAACTCTGTTCCGGGATTCTTTTACAGATGCATCAGGCAATCCAACTATTTCAAAAGACGGCATCCCGGCAGAAATATCGGACTCTATTGCCACTGTAAAAGCTTCCAGACCATTAATTCCCATGCTATATAACGAAGAAATCATAGATACACTCTCCTAAATTATTTTTAAATATATCTTAATTATAAATTAAATCAACAATTATTTCAATATCTTTTTAAAATTATATTTAAAATATATTTCAATTTTGACACAAAAAAATTCAAAAAATCAAATTTATACTACTATGCTTAAGAAATATAAATGTTTAAAAAAATTTTCGTATAAATTAATTAAATTATAACTTAAATTTTTTAAATAATTTAAAAATTACAAAATTCATGTTATAATTAATATAGATAGCTAAAAAATTATCGTAAGGAGATAACAAATGAAAAAAATTTTTATAAGTTTTTTTGGAATGCTGTTGCCGGTATTTATAGGGATACAGAACACAAATCTTGCCGCTATCGAAGGCATCGAACTTGAAGATATACCATGTTCTGAAACCGAAATCACAGAAACCAACAGTACAAGCCCTATTGAAATTCAAACTGCTAGGCTCGAAGAAATACCATCTTGTGCCAACAATCCTTTTGCCGAAAAATCACACCTTTTTATGGAGAACATTGGAACCGAAGATACATTGCCCTTTGGGACCGAGACCATTAAGTCTGAAAGTGTATCCCCTATTGAAATAGAGAGTATTAAGTCCGAAAGTATATTCCCATTTGGGACAGAAAATATTAAGTCTGAAAGTGTATCCCCTCTCGAAATAGAAAATATTAAATCCGAAAATACGTTCCCATTTGGAACAAAAAATATTAAGTCTGAAAGTGTATCCCCTCTCGAAATAGAAAATATTAAGTCTGAAAGTATATTCCCATTTGGAACAAAAAATATTAAGTCTGAAAGTATATTCCCATTTGGAACAAAAAATATTAAATCTGAAAGTATATTCCCTTTTGGGACAGAAAATATTAAGTCTGAAAGTATATTCCCATTTGGAACAGAAAATATTGAGTCCGAAAATACGTTCCCATTTGGAACAAAAAATATTAAATCTGAAAGTATATTCCCATTTGGAACAAAAAATATTAAGTCTGAAAGTATATTCCCTTTTGGGACAGAAAATATTAAGTCTGAAAGTATATTCCCATTTGGAACAGAAAATATTGAGTCCGAAAATACGTTCCCATTTGGAACAAAAAATATTAAATCTGAAAGTACATTCCCTATTGAAATAGAAAATATTAAGTCTGAAAGTACATTCCCTATTGAAATAGAAAATATTAAGTCTAAAAGTGCACACCCTATTAAAATCCAAAATTTCGATTCGGAAAGCTCATTATCTTTTGCTGTCGAAAAGCCTTGGCTCGAAAGCGGGCATCTCTACACAAGTGAAACCACATGGCTCGAAAGTGAGCACTTTTCCGAAACTGACGACAGCACGTCGGAAAGCGATTACTATTCTGAATCAGAAGACACTGAGCTTAAAGGTATATTCTATTTGGAAATCGAAGGCGAAAAACCGAAAATCACACACCATATTAAGCTCACAAATGAACAAATCAAGGGAAAATTAGAACATGTTTATAAAATTTATAAAACAGAAAAAAAAAAATTATCCAAATCTGGTCAACCCTGTCCAACGAAACGCAGAGCTATATCCGAAAATATGTTGAAATTTATAAATAACCATAGACATTCAACTAAATTCAAAAGGGTGTTTATAGATTTATTTTGCCCAAATACTAGATATTTAGTAAGGGATGAACTACTTAAGGATATCATATTAGATCCGGAAATCGATGATTTAGGATTTCTGACATGCACCATCGTATTGAACTCCTATAGTGTAGATTGGATTAAAATGTAAATGTACGAAACCATAATTGCTCAAAATTTTGAGCAATTATTTTTTTGCAAATTTTTGAATATTAGCCTAAAAAATTAAATACTTTTTAAATATGGAGGTGATTTTATGCCATTTACAAACGATTTACTCAGCAGGTCTACTTTGACGGAATTTAGAAATACTGAATTTGAAGCAGGGTATATCGAAAATTCACGAGCTTGGGAAGTAATTATAAAATATCACGGGAACATCCAACAGATTGCAGACGAGCTGGAAATAGAGCTTGAAATATTAAGCCAAAACTATGCCATTTTGACACTTCCAACAAGAAAAATACCACAACTTTTTAAATATACCCAAATTGAGCACATAGAAACTCCAAAAATTTTATCTCTAAACGTAAAAGATGAACTCGGTTACTCGTGCATAACCTCCGCTAAATCTCGCTCAGATTCGAATTTAACAGGAAAGGGAACTATAATCGGGATAATAGACTCCGGAATAGATTACACCAACGAAGATTTTATAAATGATAACGGAACCAGCAGAATTTTATATTTGTGGGACCAAACCGCTTCCGGAAATCCTCCGTATGGGTTCACGGGCGGAGCCGAATATGACAACGCAAAAATAAATGAAGCTCTCAACAACGAGAATCCCCTTTCTGTCGTTCCGGAAGAAGATATTGTCGGTCACGGAACGGCAGTGGCAGGAATAGCTGCAGGAAACGGAAGATCGTCGGCGGGATTAAATGCCGGGGTGGCACCTGAAGCTTCGTTGATAATTGTAAAATTGGGAGAAAAAGGATACCCTTCTTTTGCCAGAACAACCGAACTTATGAGAGCTTTGAAATATATAACCGATAAAGCGGAAAATTTGGAAATGCCGGTAGCTATAAACATAAGTTACGGCACAAACGACGGCCCTCACAATGGTCAATCATTATTTGAAACATTTATGGATTCTATGGCGGAAAGGTGGAAAACATCAATAATTGTCGCATCAGGAAACGAAGCTGATGCCGGGCACCATTACCATGGTAAAATTTCCGCTAACGAAACTCAAGACGTAACATTCTTTTATTCCGGGAAAAACAACTCATTTTATCTCTCTATGTGGAAAAATTTCTCAGATACAATAACAGTTGAATTTATAATGCCAAACGGTCAATCAACGGGGGAAATATCAGCATATGAAACCACCCGAACTTACAAATTCGGAAACGCTGATATATTAATCAACTACGGTCAACCTCGATTCTACAATTCATTTCAAGAAATATTTTTTCAGGTCAACTTTCCCGATAAAAATCCTCAAACGGGAATTTTTACTATAAGGTTACGAACCGACAACATCGTTGACGGAAACTACGATATGTATCTTCCCACAACCGAAGAGGTCGGAAAAGAAACTTCGTTTAGCTTTCCTGAAGAAAACACCACTTTGACGATCCCTTCCACGTCTCAAAACGTTATAACGGTCGGAGGATATGAAGCAACTCGAAACATATTGACCTCATTTTCAGGGAAAGGATATACCCTTAATGTCATATATGTAAAACCCGATTTGGTAGCACCCTCTGTGAACGTTATAAGCACACGAACCGGCGGAGGATACTCTAATTTCACGGGAACAAGTTTTGCGGCTCCGTTTGTAACAGGTTCGGCGTCGCTCTTAATGCAGTGGGGAATCGTTGAGAAAAACGACCTGTTTCTGTACGGGGAAAGGCTCAAGGCTTACCTTAAAAAAGGCGCAAAAAGAAATCCTGAAATTTCATATCCAAATAATTCATGGGGATATGGATCTCTTTGCCTTAACAATACATTTTCACTACTAAAAAGAACCAATATTTAAAATTTGTAAGGAGGAATAAAAATAGATAATTCATTTTCAGAAAATCAAATGCCGCTCAATGAATTTATAAAACTACCTACTACCGTTCCGTTTTATGCATGGTATACTCCTACTTTTCAAGATTTTTTAAATCAGCGACCATATATAAGACTTTCAAAAATACTTATGAATGAAATTGCTATTCTTTATGCTCCGGAAAATTATATGCCCGAAATATTCAAAGATTTAGGATCAGATTTTTTAAATCTTTACCCGGAAATTTATGGTCTGACCGGAAAAGAAGCTCTGGATGCTGCCGGCATTACAAGCGTTCAAAATCAGCCATACCTTAAATTAACCGGTCAGGGAACAATTATAGGAATTGTAGATACCGGCATCGATTACACCTTACCTGTTTTCAGATACGAAGACGGCACAACAAAAATAAAATATATTTGGGATCAAACCATTGAAACTTATCCGTCGCACGAGGTGAATTTTGGAACAGTATATACGCAGGATCAAATCAACGAGGCTCTACGCAGCGAAAATCCTTTTGATATTGTCCCACACAAAGACGAAGTCGGGCACGGAACATTTTTAGCTTCGGTAGCGGCAGGAAAAGAAAACAAAGAAGACGATTTTATAGGAGCGGCTCCGGACGCCGAACTTATTGTTGTAAAACTAAAAAAAGCAGGAAATTTTTACAGAGAAAAATTTTTGGTCCCAAAAAACCAGGAAAATGCATTCGAATCTACTGATATAATGTTAGGATTGGCATTTATTTTCCAACAAAGCTCTATACTGAAATTACCTGCGGTGGCTTGTCTGGGGCTTGGAACAAATTTTGGAGGGCACAACGGAAAAAATCGTTTAGAACAGTATATTTCATTTATATCGAATATTCCGGGAGTTGCTGTTTGCACCGGAGTAGGCAATGAAAGCAATGCCAGGCACCATACCGAGGGTCTTCTGGCCAAAAACGGCGACGAAAAAAATATATCCATAAGAGTCGGTGATGATGCCGACTCACTCAGTGTGTATATCTGGTATGAAGGGTGGGATAAAATTTCATTCTCACTCAAATCTCCCACAGGCGAAATCATCAATAGAATTCCTTTTTTTGCGGGGACTTCGTATGAAAAAAAATTAATAATAGAAAGTTCAACCGTCAGAATTTTGTATCATCAAAACGAAAGCAGATTTGCTTTAATTCAAATACTGGACGTCGTGCCGGGCACCTGGGAAATAACTCTTCACGGAGATGTTATAATAAGCGGAAAATACCACGCATGGCTGCCAATGACAGGGTTCATCAGCCCAAGCGTGGAATTTATTTCACCAACTCCAAATTATACAACGGTTATTCCTTCAACTTCTCAAGGTAGTGTGAGTGTAGGCGCATATAACAACTCTAACAACAGCCTGTACATCAATAGCTCTTGGGGGCCGGCAGCCAATTCGTTCATCGTTCCGGATTTCGCTGCTCCCGGAGTATCGATAGAAGGGTACTATTCATACGGAAAAGGGACCATGACAGGCACCAGTGCATCAGCCGCAATAACTGCAGGAGCCTCAGCTCTAATGTTTCAATGGGCTATAGGTCAAGGAAACGCTCCGGTTATGACCGGAAATCGTTTGCGAACCGTTTTAATAAGAGCTTGCAATCGAGATACCACAAGAGAATACCCCAACCCTCAATGGGGATACGGAACTTTGGATTTAATAGAAGCTTTTAATTTATTTCGAGAAGATTAGATCTATTTTTTAACCAATTATTTAAGGGCTTATTGTACGGCAGCTTCTATGACGCTACTTACATTTGTATCATTAAAAATTAGAGATTTAAAATTTTCATTATTTTTTATTGCGTTCCATAAATTTTTTCCTATCTGTGATCCGCTTCTCAAGGCTTTCTTTATGTTTTCTCTCACTTTTTCTGCGTTTTCTAACTGCAAATTATCGTCTTTCTTCAACAGAGCCTGATTTTTAGTAATTTTTTTAAGTCCTCCGCAGATGGCTTTTGCTTTAGACAAATCATTTGCAGCACAACAGCTTGCCAACAATATCGCCAACATCGTGTTCGGAGTTTTAGCCTCGTTTTTTATTGCCGTAGAACTCCCACACATTTTATTCATAAATTTGAACCAACTTTCGCATTCCTTTTTAAGTGGTGAACCAATATCTTTTTCAAAATTTTGCCAGTTTTTTGCATCAATACCTTTTTCAAAATACTTTGAAACCTTACCAAAATATTTTTCAAAAATCGGCCTCCATTTTGAGTGCATGTCTTTATTTTTATGGCCTTTGATTTTTTTCTTTAACCAAGAGAATATATTTTTTTTCTTATTTTTTGAACGTTTACTCTGTTTATCGTCCGTTTTTTCATCATGTGAGCCACCGCTATTTGTTTCGTCCGTTGGTTCAACCGAACTCCCTATTTTTTTACTTGGAACTTCATCGTCCTTTTTTTCATCATGTGAGCCACCGCTATTTGTTTCGTCCGCTTTTTTATTAACTGCTTCCAAAATAATATTAATTCTTTTGTAAAACAAATCAATCATTTCGTCTATTTTTTTTAATGTTACGTCTTTTTGGTTGTCTACGTCTTGTATATACTCCTTATCTATAAAATCATCGGGTTTAACACCTATAAACCATGTCGCTCCATTAATTGCATTTTTAAATTCATCCCATAAACCCAATGTTGCACATTCTATTTCTTTTCCATCTAAATATTTTACTATTTTACCAAATTTATTGTATACATCAAAAAACTTTTGGCTAACATCTTCGTTTGCAATATCTATTTCTATTCCTTTTATTTCTTCTATTTTTTTATCCTTGAAGATTGTGCTTACTTTAGATATCATATTATCAACCAGATTTTTAAATTCGTTGAAACTATCGGATAAGTTATTTTCCAATTCCTCCTGGGCTTTTTTCCATTTTTCATTTAAAACTTTATTACTATACGTATCTCTAAGTAACTTCTCAATATCACCCATACAATCGTTAAAATTATCCACTATATTATTTTCATCCCACTTGTTTAATTCCGTTAATACATTTTCATATCGGGTTTCGATGTCGTTCTTAGAATCATTTAGAGTAGATACTAATTTTTTAAAATTACCCTGCAAATTTTCCAGTTTGGTCTTTATTCCATCTTTGTTTTTAATCATTGTATCACTATTTAACCAAGTATTTATCTCACCAATTTTTTCAGACAAATTTGAAAATTGTTTATAAATACTTTCATCATTATACTGTATTGGGTCTATTTTTTTTTTAATTTTTGTTTCATTTATTGATCTTATTACTTCATTAATTCGATTTGTAAAATCTCTTAGCGACCGATTCAACTTCAACGCATTTTTTGACTCATTTTCTTTTGGCATATAAATCCTCTCCTTTATTATAATTATTTGTATATTCTAAACTGAATATATAAACATTATATATATATATAAGTCAAGTGTTTTTTAGTTAAATTTTATAAAAACATCTTTGTCAACGGAGAGAATTAAAAAAAGCGCCCTTTTCAGAGCGCTTCAGAAATTAGTCTTCGATAGTTACTGTGGTACTACTTTCCAATTTTTTGGTTTCGTCTTTCGGGAAATTAATTTTAAGAGTACCATTTTCGAATTTCGCTTTTATATCATCTGTAGTCAAATTTTTTCCTACAAAGAATCTTCTCTTATACTGGCCGCTGTGACGCTCTTTTCGGATATAAGTGGAGCCGTCTTTTTCGTTTTTTTGTTCACTGCTTTCGTTATTGGAAGCGCTAATCGTGAGACAACCGTCTTCGAGATCAATTTTAATATTATCTTTTTGCACTCCGGGAAGATCCATTATAAGTTCGAATCCGTCGCCACTTTCAATAACATCTGTAGTCATGAAATTTTTTACTTCCGGGCGAGCTTCGATACTCTTAAAAAAGTTTTCAAAAGGACTTCTGAAATCATCAAACAAATCATCACCATAAGGAACCATATACATAAACAATCGACCTCCTAAAATATTGTATTGTATAAACATTTTTCAATGTTTATACATAAAGTTTAGCACCATGTTTTAGCACTGTCAACCCCCAAGTGCTAAATTTTACAATAATTATTATAGACAAATTTGATATAATTATTCCCGTATGATATTATATATTTGAAAAAAACAAAAAAGGAGATTATTGTATGTTTTATTACTTTGACAGCAGTTATTTGATCTACATGATTTTAACCTGTGCGATTTCTTTTTATGCTCAGTATAAAGTTAACCATGCTTTCAAAAAATACTCTAACATATTTTGCAGAAAAGGTATTTCCGGTCGAGAATGCGCCGAAGAAATGCTAAAATACAACGATATAAGCGACGTAACAATTCATCAAACAGCAGGTGAATACAGCGACCATTTTGACCCTCGCACCAAAGAAGTTCATCTTTCCGAGCCCGTGTACTCAAGAAACAGCATCACGGCAGTCAGCGTAGCAGCTCATGAATGCGGCCACGCAACACAGCACAACCAAAATTATTGGCCACTAAAAATACGTTCGGCTATGGTTCCTGTTTGCAGTTTAGCTTCAAATTTATCTATGCCACTGGTACTAATCGGAATGCTCTGGCCAACCGAACACGATATTTTGTTAAATTTAGGAATAATACTGTTTTCATTTTCGGTTTTGTTCCACTTAATCACTTTACCGGTAGAATTTGACGCCAGTAAGCGAGCGCTTAAAAGTCTGGAAAGCACCAACACTTTGTCAGAAGAAGAAATTTCGGGCGCAAAAGAAGTCCTTACCGCTGCAGCTTTTACGTACGTCGCTGCAATGTTTAATTCGCTCTTATTCTTGTTAAGGCTTATATTTATTTCATCATCCAGAAGAGAAAAGTAAATCTCCATACAAAAAGCGTCCTTCGTCTTATCTGAAGGGCGCTTTTATTATTTAATTTTTTTTAAACCAACTTTTAAACCAGTCTCCCCAACTTTGCGATGAACTTTGTTTATTCTCCATTTCTTTCTGTACGTCTTCTTTAGATAACTTTAATACTTCGGCGTATACTTCGGATGAGCTTTCTAACTTCTTCGATACTTCATCGCATTTTTTTACAATTATATTTTTTCTATATTCTATTTTTTTAAAATTTTCTCCATTTTCAGAACTTAATTTTTGCAAATTATTCCTGCATATTTGCAATTTTTTGCTGAATGATGAAATTGTATTTTTTTCTGCCACACTAAATTTATTTTCACATTCACTCACTAATTTATTTGCGTTCTCAAATATAAGAGACACGTCTTTCGATATTTTATTTATTTCTTCAATAGCTTTATTATAGATATTATTTATTTCACTTTGTTCTTTAGGTTTATTAACTGCTTTCTTATCAAATATACTTTTTCGATTTTCGAAATCTTCAATAACACTACTGCATTCGTCGCACACATTCATCCACTTTGTGCTGTAGCTTTCTTTAAGATTTTTAAATTTTATTTCTAATGATTTGATAATTTCTTTGTACAATGCTTCCAAGTTATTCTTATATTTAGCAACAAAGGATTCGATTTTACTAAATTCATTTTCACACAATTTTTTTAATTTTGTTGCTTCGTTAAGATTTTTCTCATAACTCTTTACCTCTGCGGAGCAAAACTTAGTTTCCAATTCTTTAGCAGTCTTATTCCATGTTTCTATATTTTTTATACTATTTTTTAAATTTTCAGACAATTCTTCATTTGTTTTAATAATACTTTTTATCGAATCATTCTGTTCACCATCGGTGCAAAATTTCAACAATTTATTAAACTCTGTCTCAGCACTATCACTTGTCATCGCTTTTTGGACTATGTTTCTTAACTCCTCCATAATTTTCTTAAAGTTTTCTTTCAATTTTTCGATTTCTTGTTTCTTAATGCATAACTCATCTTTCTTGGATTTATAAAATTTTTCGTATTCTTGAATTTTTTCCGCAAGTGCCTTTACATTTTTTCCCAGATTATTTAGTTCATCCAGCTTTAAATCTTTTAGTTTACTCGAACTTAAATTCATAGATGTCACATTTTTTTCGTGCAGTTTTATTTTTCGATTTACAGTACAGTATAATTCTTTTATTTCTTTTTCTAATTTTTCTTTATCTTTTTTGAAACCCTCTGAGAAGTCAACATTTTCCTTGCAAAAATTTTCAAATTCTTTAGAAAGTTCACTGTATTTTTGTTTATTTTTCTTTTGAGTTTCTATCCAGGTAGTTAATTTATTATTATAATTATTCTTTACGTTATTAACAAATCCAAAAGCATTTTTTACTTTAAGTTTATTATCCTCAAATTTAAACGCATTTATTCCCAATTTGTTAATATTTATTTTTAAATTTTCAGGTTCAACCACATTATCTAAAATGCGAAGCGATTTATCACAAATAACGTATAATTCATGGGCATAATCTTCGAAGACCATAGATTTAGAATTTTTAATCGATTTAAATATCTTATCTACTTCTTTACCATCAACTCTGGTTAAATTGCTTTTATATAACTGTAGTACCGTCTTCTCATTCCACTTACCACTAAACATTCCCAATTCTTTTTTTAGACGCTCAATACACGTTTTCATTGATTGTTTTATATCTTCTAATTTTTCTTTGACCTCTTCATATTCCTTACCATTAATTTTCTTTATTGTATCTTTAATCTT
This sequence comes from Acutalibacteraceae bacterium, assembly GCA_051887355.1. GTDB lineage: Bacteria > Bacillota > Clostridia > Oscillospirales > Acutalibacteraceae > UMGS1491. Next base: position 52,880 of record JBJEZK010000021.1, on the reverse strand, counting down.
TATATAATCATCTAAACAAGGAAGTACTTTATCAATAATTCCAACATAATTTTCATACACATAGCGATCATTTCCTCGTGAAGCATCCTCTTTATACGCTGTTAGCTGGTCTTTAATTAATTTAGCTGATTTAAAATCTAAAAATTCGACCTTTGAGCTCGACAATGCTGACAAAAGCTTAATAGGATTAGGCACAACATTTTTTGGGACTTCAGATATTAATAAACTTTTACCTTTATCTATTGCTGCATTTTTAAATAAATTCAACAAATTTTTAGGATATAAATCAGACATCCCAAATGAAGACTCCGTTACTTTTGCACTTTGATAATTCTTTGATAATTCATCACGTACTTTTTTTAGATTATCGAGTAACTTTTTCGGCATTCCCGAAGAGTCTTTTTTGCTGTTTTCATCAGGGAATTTCATTGCTCGTAATGTTATTTTAATACTATCCAAATAACAAATATTCTGGTTCAAAACATTTACAAGCCAATCCATATAATCGTCCCAACAGATAAATGACTCCGGTTTTGCATTCAAAACCTTTTTAACATATCCATCTATTAATTCTTTAACAGCGTATCGTTTTTTCTTGGAGTTTATCTTCTCTTTCGTATTTACCATTTGAGAAACCATATTTATTACCACTCCAAGACACGATTCTTGAATTTTTTTTAATTCTTTTATGGGCATAGATTCTTCAATTTCTATATTCGAAATATTTTTAATTTCTTTTTTAATTTCACTAAAATATTTACATATTTTCTTATTTGCTTCTATTTGCCCGTTAATTGTCGGTTTTATGACCGAATCAGTCATTTTTTCTAAATTTTTGTTATAAGCTTCTAATTGATTCGACAGTCTATCAATTTCACTTGCACTTAAAAAATATATTTTACCTTTAGAAATGTCGGGAAGTCTACTGCAAATTATAAGATTCGAAAACTCACTCACTTTGAATATGTTTAAAATTTTATTAACTTTTTGAAAATTTGTATCGCCTAACGCTGCATCTATTATTTTGTTCAAAAGACTATTAAGCACTCCCATAACGCACACCCTCTTCGTTATCTTTTTTATATAAAACTATCACAAAATTACAAATTTGTCAAAGGTTTTTATGATATTTTGTAAATAAAGAAATCCAACCCCCCAAAGGTTGGATAATTTTTCAACTTTCATCTTTTGAACGAGTAAACAAAGAAGCTACATATCCACAAAACACCGCCGCCGAAATCCCTGCCGCGCCGGCAGTCAACCCTCCTGAAATTATGCCCAAAATCCCTTGAGTTTTAATTGCCTCTTTAACACCATTAGCCATAAGATATCCGAATCCGCTCAATGGTACTGTCGCTCCGGCTCCGGCAAATTGAACTATCGGTTCATAAATTCCGACCGCCGTCAAAATCACTCCCGAAAGTACCCATATAACCAATATTCTCGCCGGGGTAATTTTAGTCTTATCGATTAGTATTTGTGCCAGCAAACATATAAATCCTCCCACTGCGAAAGCTTTTAAGTATTCCATAAAAATCTCCTTCTAAATAGTGTTTTATTTTTTTGGTTAACAATTTATAATTTATTATGTGACATTTTAAAAAATAAATACATTAAAATTGGGAGAATTGTGATGATAGGAATTATTTGTGCAATGGACGAAGAATTAGAAGAAGTTTTAAAATTAATGAAAAATTTTAAAAAAGAAATTCACTGCAATTTCGATTTTTTTATAGGTACAATAAATAATTTGCAGTGCTGTGCTGTAAAATGTGGAGTTGGAAAAGTCAACAGTGCCATTTGCACACAGACACTTATTTTGATTTACAAACCGAACTTCATTTTAAATGTCGGTGTTGCAGGCGCAATAAAAGAAAATATAAATATATCAGACGTGATAATCGCAGAAAATGTAATTCAACACGACGTCGACATAAGTGCGTTCCCCGGAAGAAAAAAGGGAGAAATCAGCGGAATAAATATTATAAAAATTCCATGTTCGAAGTGGCTTACCGAAAAAATATTTCACTCTACAGCAAAATCAAAAAATCTTTCCATACATATTGGAACTATACTTACCGGAGATCAATTTATAAATTCTTCTGAAAAACTTTTGGAACTTAAAACAACATTTAACGGAATCGCCTGCGAAATGGAAGCGGGAAGTATCGGGCATGTTTGCTATTACAATGGCATTGATTTTGCGATTATAAGATCTATATCTGACCGTGCAGATAAAAAATCCCCCATAGACTTCAAATCGTTTGTCAAATCTTCTTCAAAAAATTCGGCAATTATTTTGGATGAATTTACAAAATCCTTTCAGGATTAATATCTATGCTGAGTGTCACGCCATTTGATATTGACGTAAAAGATTTGCTTTTTAAAATATCAGAAATCATGTTTCGGAATTTTTTATTGTTTTTACATTTTATGATTATTTTATAGCGATATTTTGAAGACAGCTTTTTTACCGTAGCAGGGGTGGGAGGCAAAATTCTAAGAGGAATGTCGCTATAATTTTGACGGATAAATGTTTTTAAAATATTAAAGAACCTATTTGAAAAATTTTCAACTTTATTTTCTGAATTTCCCGAAAAAGCTAAAACACAAATATCTGAAAAAGGCGGATACAAAAGAGATTTACGCATACTTATTTCAGACTCAAAAAAAGATTCGTAATTCTGCTCTGCAGCCATCGCAAAGATTTCCTCTTCAGGACTGTATGTTTGAATAACGGCCTTGCCGGGATAAATTCCTCTTCCGGACCTGCCGACTACCTGAGTTAGCAGAGAAAAAGTTTTTTCATAACTTTTGTAATCACTCCCGTACAGATAAGAATCAATGGAAACCACTCCCACTAATGTAACATTCGGAAAATTAAATCCTTTGGCTATCATTTGAGTTCCAACCAAAATATCATATTTGCCTAAAGAAAAATCTTTTAAATCCTTTTCGATAGATTTATAAGATTTTTTTGCATCTGAGTCAATTCTCAAGATTTTTGCTCCGGGCAAAATATCGTCCAAAATATTTTCTATTTTTTGAGTTCCAAATCCCATGTAACAAATTTTTTTACTTCTACATTTTGGGCAATGGTCAGAAATTTGTGTAATATACCCACAATAATGACACATTAGTTTGGCATTATCTTTGTGATAGTTTAACGCAACGCTGCAATTTGGGCACATAATAACTTCTCCGCAATCAATGCATTTTGCAAACGTGCTAAATCCTCGGCGATTTAAAAATATAACAGATTGTTTTTTATTTTCAAAATTAACTTTTAAGTCTTTTGCCAACTTTTCGCTAATTTCTTTTTGAGAACCGATATAATTTTCTTCTTTCATATCTATAATTTCGACATCCGGAATTTTAGATTTTCCATATCGATTTTTAAGTTTCACAAGATGATACTTTCCTGACTTTGCTTTAAAATATGTTTCAATTGAAGGAGTGGCAGAAGAAAACAAAAGCATACAATTATTTTTAAAACACCGGTACATCGCCACTTCTTTGGCACTGAATTTCGGGGAAGATTCAGATTTGTATGTAAATTCATGTTCTTCATCAATAACAACAAGACCTAGATTATTAACAGGCGAAAAAACCGCACTTCTAGTTCCGATAACAACTTTTTTTTCACCGCTGTTTATTTTTTTCCATGAATCAAATCTCTGCCAATCGGTCAAGCCACTATGAATTACTGCAACCAAATTATTATAACGAGATTTAAAAATATCTATAACTTGGCTTGTGAGCGCTATTTCCGGGAGCATATATATAACCGACTTTCCTGACTCAACGACTCTGTCTATTAAGTTCAAAATGACCTCTGTTTTCCCACTTCCGGTCACTCCGTGAAGCAAAGATACATTGTACTCATTTTTATTGTATGTATTAAAAAGATTGTCAAACGCAGACTTTTGTTCGGTGCTGAGTTCATGGCGCATAATTTCGATATTGGAGCTCAATGATTCTTTTGGACTTAGGTATTTATTTTGCGTATTTTCATATAAAACACCTTTTTTTACCAAATTTTTTACAACAGTTTCTCCCGCGCCTGTAAAATAATTTATTTCATCTTTGGTAGCAAAATTTCGTTCCTTAAGATACTCGCACACCGCCTTTTGCTTGGAAGTCATCTTTTGAGTATCAATATTACTATCTTTTAAAGAAAAAACTTTAAAAGTCCTTTCGCCGACAATTTTTAAAATATTCGATTTTTCTTTGATAATTTGTTTCGAAATAAGAGAAGTAAGCATCATACCGAATCGAGGTATCTTAAGATTTTTAAGATCTTTAAAGCAAAATTCGCTTCCTATTCGAGTTTTAACACTATTTATAAATTCATTTTCGGAGGCCGAAAGATTTTGCGCCGAAAGATTTTCGGGTATAATCTCATAAATAAAATCATCAATTTTGCAAGTAACCCCCGGAGGGACAACAAGTTTTGCGGCGTCAAAATAAGTGCAAAAATAATAATCTTTCACCCAGGTTATGATGTCCAGCATTTCAGCAGAAACACACGGTACCTTGTCCGGCACCGTGTGAATTTGTTTTAAAGACATGTTTGAGGCTTCCTCGCAAGTTTCAACGCTGATTATTATTCCCTTCCGCAAAGAATTATACTTTCCGAAAGGTACTACCACTCTAACCCCCGGAGAAACAAGCGATTCAAAGTCCTGTGGCACAGCATAACTGTATAAAATATCGTTGGAAAAGTCCAATTTTTCAACTGCGACTTTTGCTATTTTTTTAGGTTTTGACATTTTGTTTTTGTCCTTCTGATTTAGGTAGATACTCTTTGTATTTTTCTAAAACTGCCTCAGCTTTTTTTGTTATTTTTTGCATTTCTGTCAATTTTTTAACACCTTGAGCTTTGTTATCAGTTATATTAAAACCGTTATTTAGACCTTTTGACCATTCGCAAAATGAATTTAATTTTAGGGCATACATTTCTGTCATATTCTTGCCATTAGATAAATCCAGGTTGCTTTCACGTTCTTTACTTTTCGACTCAATATACATTAATATATCATTATTACTCTCTGCCAATTCACTTAATTCATCTATACATTCTAGATATTCTTTTTCAAACTCGTTATATTTTTCCTCTAATTCCTTACAATTTTTCAACTCAACTATAGCCTTATTTTTTTTGTCTTTATCTTTATCTAACAGATTAGCGATCACTCTCCCCAATTGTGTTGCTTCCGTACTTTTAGCCGCCATCGAACCTTCATTATAAGCTTGTTGAACGTCACCTTTAAATTTCACACTCAATGTCTTAGATAGTTCTGCTCCATCAACTACATATTGTTTTGCTTTGTCTAGAAAATTATCTCTAGTATTCTTAAACTTGTCAGAAACTAAAGTATACATTTCCGTTACTATAGATTCTACTTGTTTGTATGGACAGGTTAACGTATTCACCGCTTCCTTAAATCTTGAAGGTAGATTGCTCCTCTTATTGTTTAGATTTTTTAGATCGTTTAATAGTTGGTCCATGTTTTTATCTTTATCATATTTTCCAATTACTTCTATTAAATTCTCTATCTGTTGTTTTTCTTCCATTAAATCCGTGTCATTTTGATTACCTTTTTCTTCAATAAACTTATTCAAGTTATTCTTAAACTTATTCAAGTTATTCTTAAACTTATTCAA
>JBJEZK010000021.1:0-47113 GCA_051887355.1 Acutalibacteraceae bacterium | reverse complement strand
TATTCTTAAACTTATTCAAGTTATTCTTAAACTTATTCAAGTTATTCTTAAACTTTTTCAAGTTATTGTTTAGTTTATCTCTTTCCTTATCAATGCCTTGCGTAAATAAATCCATTCTTGGGATATATTGCACAAAAAACATCGGGAGGCCGTAGTCCCCATCTTTAGTCACACTAGAATCATTCAGTATTGCGTGAGCAGCACTCTTGTTCTTGTTCGTTTCCCCCTCCTTATACAAATCGGAAAAGTGGTTATCTTTTTTTTCAAGATAGTTTTTGACTTTATTAGCTGCATCGTATATCTTAGGAACCCTGGCCATATCGAATGCCATTATCTTTAAAAATTTTATTATCTCGTCGTTAATTTGGCCATTTTCTAAAAAATCCGGCACTTCATTCACTTTATAATTCTCCAGTTCCGCACAAGGCTCACTAATAAAACTCATTATTTTATCTACACATCGTTTGGCTAGGTCATCAATTTTCTTTTCGTTACTTTTAAAAACACTCTTTATTCTATTAACTGTTTTTTTTACTGTTTCTCCCATAATTATACCCTCTTTCAATAAAAATTAGCATAACTCACAAAAATATAAGTTGCGCTAATTATATCAAATTAACATAGAATTGTAAATAGCTTTTTTGAAAAATTAGTCAGGCTCTACAATTAAATACTCTCCCGCTTCAAATTCTTCGATAGCTATGTTCACAGGTTTTTCATCAACTATAGTTTCGTGAACAAGAATATCATCGGTTATTTCACGGGCTCTTTTAGCTACCGCCACAGCAAGCGGATATTTATTCGATTTACCTTCCAGCATGTCTTTTACAGATAATACTCTACTCATTGCTCAGCACCTCATCAATTTTATTTTTCATTTTATCATATTTAAAAAATTGGGTATCTATAATTTTTATAATATCTTGCGCGCATTTTTTAAGATTTTCATTAACGACAACGTAGTCATATTTGCAAGACAATTTTATTTCATTTTTAGCTTCAATCAAGCGCTTTTCGATAATTTCGCATGAATCCGAACCACGTCCATGAAGCCTATTTTTGAGCTCGCCAAGAGATGGCGGCAAAAGAAAAATACTTACTGCTTCGGGGCATTTTTTCATAACATCTCGTGCGCCTTGAACTTCAATCTCCAGAATCACACTATTTCCCAGCTGAAGTTGTTGCTCGACTTTTTCGGCGGGTGTGCCGTAATAATTATCGCAGTAACAAGCATATTCAAGCATTTTACCTTGCTTTGCAGAAGACAAGAACTCTTCTTTATCAACAAAATAATAATCTTTGCCGTCAATTTCTCCGATTCTCGGAGCTCTGGTTGTACACGAAACAGACAAAATTATATCTTTTCTTTCTGTTAATACCTCTTTTAAAACCGAGTCCTTTCCCGAGCCGGAAGGACCTGACAAAATTATTAACAATCCTCTTTTTTTAGTTTCCACTTAATTTCTCCTCAAAAAATAATTAGACTATTAGTTATTTATCTTTCCGGCCAATGTTTCGGCGCTCATTGCCGAAGTAATTACGTGATCGCTATCCATAATTATAACGGACTGAGTTTTTCTTCCACAGGTAGCATCAATTAAAGTGCCGGATTCTTTTGCGACGTGGATGAGCCTTTTCACCGGGGCGGAATCCGGAGTTAAAATAGAGATTATACGTTCCTGAGAAAGCGCATTTCCAAATCCTATGCCAAGCAACGTCATTTTAGCCCTCCGTGAAATAAAAATTTAAATACACACATATTAAATTTGCCTTGTCATATACAAAATCTCATAAGACTTCATACATCACATGGCAAAAATTCTAATAAAATATTAACTGGAGGCGCCACCCAGATTCGAACTGGGGAATAGAGGTTTTGCAGACCTCTGCCTTACCACTTGGCTATAGCGCCATAAAAATGAATACAAATTGGAGCGGATGACGGGGCTCGAACCCGCTACCTCCACCTTGGCAAGGTGGCGCTCTACCAGATGAGCTACATCCGCACTATGGTGCCTCCGGGTGGAATCGAACCACCGACACAAGGATTTTCAGTCCTTTGCTCTACCAACTGAGCTACAGAGGCATCTGCTTTTTAATTTTCCCAATGTTAAACTTCCACTTACTAATAAATATTAGCAATAAACTCAAATTATTACCAAAAAGTAAAATGGCGACCCGGAACGGGCTCGAACCGTCGACCTCTAGCGTGACAGGCTAGCGTTCTAACCAACTGAACTACCGGGCCATATTTAAAAAGTGGTGGGAACAATAGGACTCGAACCTATGACCCCTTGCTTGTAAGGCAAGTGCTCTAACCAACTGAGCTATGCTCCCAGAAAGGAATTTTCAACCACTCACGTTTCAACATGATAAATGATACCATTAATTAAACTTATTGTCAAGCACTTATTTTTATATTTTTTTATTTAATCTACTTTTTAGATTTTTTCTGATTATTTTTGTACAATATAAAAAATATTATTATCTATTCGTTTTGTATGTATTAAAAATCAGCTTAAAACATCCTCCTGAAAGTAATTATCAGGGAGGACATTCAAGTTTCGAAAACTGTCTAATCTTTTTGACGAGAATTATTTTCAAGAGATTCACGCAAACGTTTTTGACGAATGTCTGAGCCCAAAAACTCCAACCTGACATTGTTGCCTATAATTCTGGAAACCATGCGCTGAGTATAACATTTTTCAAGCTCTCTCATCGAAAGATTCGTGCTTATTATAGTGGGTTTGTTCATCATTATTCGAGAATTTATAACATTATAAATCGCTGCCGTTGAAAAAGATGACAAAAATTCCGTACCCAAATCGTCTACTATTAATAAATCACACTCAATAAAATGTTGTGCGGTTTCGCCGATTTCTCTGTGATTTTGAAATCTTTCTTTTTCCATGTTTGAAACCATATTTTGAGTGGAACCATAGATGACTGCGTATCCTTTGTTTATAACGTCTCTGGCAATGGCAAGCGACAAATGAGTTTTACCAAGACCTGTGTTACCTGTAAGAAGCAAACCCGGAGAGTGTTTATTAAACCTATCCGCATACTTTTTACAAAAGTTCAAAATAAGAGACATTCTTTTTCTGGGAGATTGTTGACCATCTTTAGCGGGAACATCCGGGTAATAATCAAGTGAAAAATTATCAAAAGAGGATAATTCCAAAGGCGACATCTGATTTAATTTTTTATACGACTCATATTTCAACATATTTTTCATGCAATCGCACATTCGACCATCAACAAAGCCTTCGTCGCTGCACTTTTCACATTCAAACTTAATTTCCAGATAATCTTCGGGCAAATTAACGCTTTCTAAAATCGAAACCAGTTCATTGTGCAAAATTTTATTTCTGAGTTTTAAATTTCTTATTTCTTCGGATGCGTTTGCGCCTCTTAAGACCGACTTGGCCACTTTGATAGCTGTGGAAGAAAGGTCCTTTTCTATTTCTTCGGCGCGCGGAAATCTTTGATATAAAATTTCCTTTTTTTTATTTAATTCTTCTACAGCTGAAATTCTTTTATTGTATAATTTTTTTTGTACTTCGTCGTATATTTCTTTACTGTATCCCATTTTTTACCTCATTTTTTTAATTTACATGATCAAAAATACTGTAATTTTCATATTCGTCTATATTGTATGAAGCATCGCCGGAAGGCTTAGCGGCAGATTTATACCTTTTTTTTGCAGAATTTTCCATAAGAGCTTGTTCTATAGTAAAAATTTTTTCGTTGCGCCAACGTTTTATTATGCTGTCCATATAATTAAGAACATACTTACCATTAGCGTTCACGCAACGCTCATAGGCTTCCTTAATTAAATCTTCTGAAACATTCCACTCGTCGAACCATCGCATAATTGTGTCTGATTCTCTGGCAGTAGGCGCACGGTGTTCTATCCCTATAATATTTTCGAATTTTTTCCAATTTAAATTTGCAACATCCAAAGCTTTTATTTTATTTTCTGCTTTTTCAATGCTGTCAATACCTTCTTTGGCCCAAGAGGAACCTAATTTTTCTATGTATTTCATTCCGACTTTTCCTATGCTCATACTATATTGAAGTATCATAAAAATAACATCTATCGGCAGTCCCTCGTTATCGTGGAGCATAATTAAAATCGCACTGTCGCCCGTAGAAAGAGGCCTACCGAGAATAATTTCCGCTTCTTGCATTAAAAAATTTATTTCGTTTGAATTTTCAATCCTTCTGGCAATATAATTAGCATTTGGGCGTTGATATTTAAGTTCCGGTTTGTAAGCTTGTCCGGATTCAGTAGCGTTTAATTTTTCTTGGGAAAGCAAATTATTACTATCTGAATTTTTATTTAAAGAAATAAGATTTTTATTTTCCAAAAATTTTACGGCAGATTCTACTTCTTGGCAAGTAATACCCAAATCGTATGCCAAAATTTTGCAATTTATATTCTTGCTTGGATTTCTAAGTGCCCAAAGAAGCACTTTCAGATGAGGTCCCTTCAAGTATCTTAGCTCTTTGTCGACAATTTCACACGGAACTACGAAACCTAAATTTTTTATTGATGAATTTAACGTGTACTCCAAAATAATCACCCTTAACGCTGAGAATATTCCTTAATAAAATTATATAATTTTATTACTTTCATGGCAAGAAAATAAAAAATTATTCCTCGGGAAATTCGAGGAATAATTAGAATCTAGATTTTAAAAACAGCATGAAATAAACTCGCCAAAAATTTCTATTCGTGCGCAACCGCTAATCATCGTTATTACACCCTGAGGAATATTTTCTAAAATAAAGACTACTTCAACTATACCGGTTCGTTCATTAATGTATATCTTTACATCTTTCACATTTTTATAAATTTGCATCATAAGACGAGCATCTGAGCACTCCGGAATATGATTTTCCCTAAGTATATTTACCAGCATTAAAGATTCTAAATATTTTTTGGAATTTTCTTCCATCTTATCAAAGTATTTCTCAAACTCAATCGCAGCTTTATTGCGGGCTTTGACACGCTCAAACCTAGTTTCGGCGTCCTCGGCATCATGAACGTCTTTAGCGATACTGATTACATTTGAAAATAGGTTAAAAGCAGTAATCACAGCGGAATCGGATACCAGCGAAGAAAAATCTACACACTCTTTCGGAGGTTCTGCAGATACAGTCAAGTTATTTCCCATTCCTAAACAAGCCAAAAACATTGCCAATCCTACAAAACTCAATATTTTAGATTTTTTCATAACAATTCCCCTTTCTACTTTCTAATAGTAATAAGACAGCTATCCCTCAAATTTTAAACTCTACAAAGTAAAGCTTATACAATTGCCATCATCTTTTATACGAAGACATCGAGTATCAACAAGCTTATCTGATATGTGATGGCATATTTTACTCATACGGAAACAAATTTTAATATGTTTATTATTGCGATTAATAATTTCTACCCCCCGAGAATTATAGAACAAGCATAACACAAACTTCCCTCTTTCTTCGGGAGTATATTCTGACCACTGCTGTGGTTTCTCGACCTTTAAGACCCCCAATGCCATCTCTGCGCAAATCCAAATTTTAGTTTCCAAATCCAGGTCGTTAAAATATCTAAAAAAATCATCGGTTGCTGTAATTTTATCTTGCGCTGAGGAAGAACGTTTTGCATAGACAATAATCATCCTGACCCATAAAGGTCTGGCTCTTAAAACAGTGTCAGTATCTAGACTTATAACATCTTCTCCCACCGATTGGGAATCTACATCATCATCTGCTTCCATGTCAGTTTCTCCGTCACTCTCTGTGTCATCTTCCATCGACTCGGAGTTTACGTCATCTTCTACTTCTATATCGGTATTGCTTTCGCTTTCGCCGTCTGAGGTATCACTGTTTACAGCAGTTGGGCGACGGTGACGCCTATAATAATTATGCGCCCATCCCAAAGACTCGTCAATCCTCGCATACAAAGGGAGTTGTTCTGCCATACCTATGCATCCCAAAAGCACCGACAAACTCACCAGACTTAATATTTTAAATTTTTTCATATCAAAGTTCTCCTTTTACTTTATTAACAATATTATAACATAATTGTTAATAATATCAATATTTTTAGCATAAAAAACAGCCGCCAAAAATTTCGGCGGCCAAACATATGTAAACTTAGTTTACAGCGTCTTTTAAAGCTTTTCCTGCTTTAAATGCAGGTGTATTGGATGCAGGAATTTTTATTGGGTTTCCGGTTCTTGGATCACGACCGGTGCGTTCTGCACGTGAACGTGTTTCAAAGGTTCCGAAACCTACCAATTGAACTTTGTCTTTGTCTACTAATGCTTCGGTAACTGACTCTATGAAAGCATTTAGTGCTTTTTCGGAATCTTTTTTTGTGAGTTCACTTTTTTCCGAAATTTTAGCTATGAGTTCTGCTCTGTTCATAAATAAAAACCTCCGTATTTTTGGTGCCAAATCAGCACTTACTTTTTTTAAGCTGACTATGTCCATCAGTTAATTTTTATCAGCATAAAGATATTACTACATCTTATTACGATTTTCAAGAGAAATTTTATATAAAAACTCATCTTTAAATCTTTCACAGGAATCATAAAGGGCACTTTCGGGGTCCACACCTATTAATCTTGCCACTTCGGTAATGGAAAACAACAGCCCTCCAAGCTCTCTGAAATACTCTTCTTGCTTGCCCTGAGATATCAAAGTTTCCAGATATTCCAGCCTTTCAAAACTTTCTTCCAAAGCATCTTCGACGGAAAAAACTCCATATCCTGATCTTGCCGCTCTTCTTTGAATTTTTGTGGTTCTCATAAGCGAAGGCAATATTTTTGAAACGCTCTTTATGCTATCAACAGGGGAATCTACCATTGAATGAACCTTAAAATTTCCGTGCGTGCTCTGAATTTTTGAACTGCATACATGATTTTTATCTTCATTTTTACGTTTAAGATCCGAAAAAAGGTGCGGGTGTTTTAAAATTATTTTTCTGCATATTCCGTCTACAATATCATCAAAATTGAAATTATCTTCATTTTCTTCAATATTTGCATGAAGAGCAATCTGCAACAGCAAATCTCCCAACTCCTCTTTGAGCATATCACTGTCACTGAGATCAATAGCTTCTACTGCATCGTACGCCTCCTCTATAAGACTCGAACGAATACTGCTGTGCGTCTGGACACGTTCCCACGGACATCCTTTGGGCGAGCGAAGGAGATCAACCAAATTTAAAAAATCCTTCAAAGAATATTTAATTTTTTTAACTAATTCCATATAAACTCCTACTCCTTATTAAAAATGTAAATATATGGTAAAATACCATATATTTACATTTTATCCTATTAAATGCCATTTTTCAAGTACTTTTACAATTTTTTTACATTTGGGAATAGACTTTAAATCATTTAAATTTATGGTTCGTGTTGCAAATATCGAAACAATATAAACTAAAACCGCAATTACTATGGAAATTAAAGTGGCTATTTTTGAATTAATATATTTCGAAAGCAACCCATAGCTGCCATAGGCTCCCGCACCACATAATATACTGCAAAAAAGAGGTTTTATAAATACATTTTTTATGTTGAAATTGCATTTTGTTTCTCTCTGCAAAAGATAAATCCCCGCCACGCAAATAAACAAATAACAAACCAGCGTACCTATTCCTGCGCCTTGAATATTTATTTCAGGAATACCCACCAAAATATAATTCAGAACAATTTTAATTATCATTCCGATAGTTAAAATTATCACAGGATAATTTGGCTTCCCCACCGCCTGAAGCATTCCGCATATGGGAGTACTCATCGCCGAAAAAATAATTCCTATTGCGTATATGGTCATAATTTCGGCAGATATATATATTTCTCCCTGCTGAGTATTTTTGCCCAGAGTATTATAAATTAAATTCATTACGGGATGTGCAAGAACAGACAAGCCTATTCCGGCCGGAAAAGCAATCATAGCTGTAATCTTCATGACTGTTTCTATATTTTTCTTTATGTTTTCTTTAATTCCTCCGACCCACGCAGCCGTTATTGCGGGAAGAGCGCTTATCGAAATACTCTGAGTAAGAGTAGGAAGTAGCATGGTCACCGTATTCATATATGCCAAACATCCTGCCAAGAAATTATGAATTTTACCGTCATCTATAACTTCTTGCGGTATTATACCATTATAAGCATCTATCAGAAGTTTGGGCGAAGTTTGCATAATATCATTTAAGCGACGCAAAACCAACAAAGCATCTATAGCACCTGCAAGCTGCATAATTATAGCTCCCAAAGCTACCGGAACAGCAATACCGAGGAGCATTTTTACAAGAGTTTTTGCAGGGCGTGCTTCTACGGAATTTTGAATTTCTTGAACGGTAATCCCGTCGCCACTGATTTTATATTTGGCAAATATATATATAAATCCCGAAACAGACCCCAAAGTTATACCCAAGACAGCACCTGCGGAAGCAAATGGTAACGTAGCGCCATGGGCAATTATTTCATTTTCACAATATTTTCCAAAAACAGTTCCATACGTATAAAATTCGTTCATCCCGCATTCAACCGCTGCCGACGCAAACCCCAAACCGAAAATAACCTTTCCTATGGCTTCAACAATTTCGGAAACAGCTGTGGGAATCATATTCCTGAGACCTTCGTAGTATCCTTTGTAAATTGAAATCAGGCAAGAAAAAAATACAGTAGGCGCCAAAACAATTATAGAATACCATGCCCCCGGAGAACTGGTAAAATTAACACATGCTTCTGCGCCCAAGAACATCAGAATCATCCCGACAAGCCCTGTCGTAACAAAAATAGGCACAGATATTTTATGAATCATTTTTACATCTTTAAAACGGTTATTAGCTACATCTTTTGCGACCATTCGGGAAATTGCTATTGGTAGCCCTGCTGTCGCAAGTGCGTAAAGAGGATTGTATAAATTATACGCAATATTAAAATATCCGGAACCTACCCCTCCCAAAATATAAGCAAGAGGAACCTTAAATGCAGCCCCTGCGATTTTTACGATTATCATTCCCACCGCCATAATCATGGCGCCCAACGCAAAAGATTGCGAAGTTCTTTTGGATTTTTTGGCGGCGGGTTGAGTTATACTTTCCATATTTACACCTTCATATTATTTTAAAATATTACTGTCTTTACAATTATATCATAAATTAATATTACAATGATATCCCAAAAATACATTTTTAAAGCTCCTAGCCCGAGTTAGACACAAATTTAGCTAAGTTGCATATATTTTTTTTGTAAAATCACAAATATATTTCTTGACAATGTTGACATTGTATAATATAATTAACTATGTAAGTGATTTAAAATTGCTTGGGCCATTAGCTCAGTTGGTTAGAGCAACCGGCTCATAACCGGTCGGTCCTAGGTTCGAGTCCTAGATGGCCCACCATGTAAACTATCTATGAAAATAGATAGTTTTTTTGTTGCAAAAAATATTTTGGCACAAAAAAGACAGCTCAACTTAATATTTGAGTTGCCTTTTTTATTGATATTAAAAACTGGTGGACACAAAGGGACTCGAACCCTTGACCTCTCGCGTGTGAGGCGAACGCTCTAACCGGCTGAGCTATGCGTCCGTACGCTAATTATTATTTTAGCACATTTCGACTTTTATACAATAGGAATTTTTAATTTAAGAAAAAATATATAAAAACTATTGACATTTTAGAAAAATATATGTATCATGTATATAAAATAAAAAGAAAGGATGATAGAAGATGGGAGATCCTCCAAAATTTAGCCCGAGCACGTCAACAAAATGTAACCTAAAAAATATTGACACCATAATAAAGTTTCTTAACGAGAAAATCAAAGACTGCAAAAAATTAAAAGAAGAGCTGAAAGATTCCTATGTACAACTTGTAAAGAATATCAAACATACTCAGAGCACTTCAGTCAAAAAATACAGTTTTTCTCCTGGTATTTTGTCAAAACTTTATAATAAAGTTATCCCAAATAACAAAAACTGTATAAGCATCGAGGTGAACAACAATAATGAGCAACAAACTATTACGGACAGTAACCAATTTTCTTAAAAAGAAACCCGGAAGGATTAAAACAAAAAATCTCAAATATATTGAAAACAGTTATGAAAATCATATTCATGATATCATATCATCAAAAGATAACAACAGTACATTAAACGGGCTTCCAACAACTTTCCATGATTTAACAAAGCAAGTGGTGGCCTATGGCAAAACACTTGAAAACGAGCTTGAAACAGCGGAGTTACTGAGGAAATTGTATAAAGAATTATCTAAATTAGAAAAAGAGAAAGAAAAAATTAACGGTTCTATTAGTAAATTATCTATGAATGTGTCTGTGTCAGAACAAGATGTTAACAAAGGAAGTCTCATAATAGAAAGTCATATAGGAACTCTTCAACAAAACTCAAAAATTCTGAATGAAGCACAATCAAAAATTCCGGGTTATATAAGTAATTTAAAAAATCTTAGTGATATAATCGTTAAATACGGTAATACCACCTCCAAATTAAATCTCTCTGTTCCATCACAAAATAACTCTAGTACCCAAAATAACCAGGCTCAAAACCGAATTATCATCAGAAAACTTTATGCCATCAAGAACTACAACAACTCAATAAAAACGCTGAATAATATTTCAAAAAATTTAAGAAATGCTATAGCTAAACTGAATGCCAACACACCTCCTTTAATACGTAAGCAAAATAATAATGATTGTAATTATTTTTACTACAGTAATCCATCCGATACGAACCCGAAAACATTTAATTTAAGTAACTTAGATACCCAAAACCTCCTCAAAGCACAAAAAATAGTGGATGAAAATCTGGATACCTTAGAAAAAATTAACGATTACCTCTCTAAACTGGATGCAAACGGAACAAACATAGCCGATGTTAATTCAAAAATAGATGGTGAAATCACGAAATTAAAAGGTATATGTGATAGTGTTTCTAAACAAGAGAGCACCTGGGTTGATTGTGAAACTATGCAAGATTTCTTTGAAGCCGTGAACGAAGTAATAGGACAAGTGATTCAAACATAAAACAAAACCTCTACATGATTGTTTCATGTAGAGGTTTTTTAATTTGGTGACCCGGACGAGAATCGAACTCGTGTTACCGCCGTGAAAGGGCGGTGTCTTAACCGCTTGACCACCGGGCCATATGGTAGCGGCAAATGGACTTGAACCATCGACACTTCGGGTATGAACCGAATGCTCTAGCCAACTGAGCTATGCCGCCATCTTCACAACCATGTTGCTTGTGTCACACAACGATTTTATTATATCACAAACTTCGAAGTTTTGTCAACACATTTTTTCATTTTTTTTAAATTATTTCAGCAATCACAAAATTCGACAATAAAAAACCTTTTTCCGTCAGCCGAAATCCGCCGTCGGTCTTTTCAATAAGGCCGCTACTTAAAAATTTTTCCGCCCGTTCAAAATATTTTTGGGGCATATTTTTTTGGAATTTTTCTTCAAAATTTTTACAAATTATTCCGTTTTTAGTTCGAAGAGCAAGCATAATGTACTCAATTTCGGGCTCAAAAGTACCTTCCTTCCCGGTTTTTGGGCAGTTAATGAATTCACTCAAATTTCTTTCGTAATAAAATCTCGCATTTTGGAACAAACTGTGCGCACCGGGACCCACGCCGAGATATTCATCAAGGTTCCAGTATTTCATATTGTGGCGACTTTCAAAATTTTTGTGGGAAAAATTGGAAATTTCATAGTGATTATAGCCGATTTTATTTGATTTTTTGCAAACATATTCATACATATCGGCAGATTGATCATCAGTCGGGAAAATGAAATTATTTTCATTATAAAAATACGGGGTGCCCTTTTCGATTTTCAAAAGGTAAACTGAAATATGCGGAATCGAAGTATGCTCGCAAAACTCAAAAAAATTATCTATTATTTTGAAATTCTGTTCAGGGACGCCAATGATAAAATCCAAAGAAATATTATTAATCCCTGCAGATTTGATATTTTCGACCGCTAAAATTGAATCTTTTACTGTATGTCTTCGGCCTAAAATCTTGAGTTGAGAATCGTCAAAAGATTGAACGCCCAGCGAAATACGATTCACGCCCATATTTTTTACTTCTTCAAAATATTTTTTGTTACAATCGGCAGGATTAACTTCCATTGTGATTTCAGGGTCTGAAACAGTAAATTTTGTTTGAATTGTTTCTAAAATTTTCGAAATATGTTTGGTACTCAATAAACTCGGTGTTCCTCCGCCAAAATATATCGTATCGACCATTTTAGCGGTCTGTAAAGAATATTTAGAAAGTTCTTTGCAAACAGATTTCACATAATTTTCCATCAAATTTTCACTGCACGGAACCGAATAAAAATCACAATAAGGGCACTTGCTTTTGCAAAAAGGAACATGTATATAAATACCCAAAAAATCTTTTTGCAATTAAAACACCTGCCCTTATTTTTTAATCTTCGTCAAGTTTCAAAACCGACATAAACGCATCTTGAGGAATTTCAACTTTTCCAAGCTGCCTCATGCGTTTTTTGCCCTCTTTTTGCTTTTCAAGAAGTTTCTTTTTACGTGTAATATCTCCGCCGTAACATTTTGCAAGAACGTCTTTTCTCATCGCTTTAACGGTTTCTCTGGCAATAATTTTCCCGCCTATGCACGCTTGAATAGGAATCTCAAAGAGCTGCCTGGGGATTTTTTCTTTTAGCTTTTCGGTCATTTTTCTTGCCCTTTGATAAGCTTTATCTCTATGAATTATGAAAGACAACGCATCGACAACTTCGCCTGCAAGCATAATGTCCATCTTTACGAGATCGGAATCTTGATAGCCTGCAATTTCATAGTCGAAAGAAGCATAGCCTTTGGTATTTGATTTTAAAGCATCGAAAAAATCATATACAATTTCATTGAGGGGAAGCTTATAGTGAATGTCTACTCTCTCAGAGTCTATATATTTCATATTGATAAATACACCGCGTCTTTCCTGGCAAAGTTCCATTATCGAACCAATATATTTCGAAGGAGCATAAATATGCGCATCCGTTATGGGTTCTTCTGACTTTTGAATATTGCTTGGAGAAGGGTAATTAATAGGATTATCGATATAAATAGTATCGGAATCCGTAAGTGTTATTTTATAAATAACGCTCGGAGCAGTGGTTATCAAATCCAAATTGTATTCTCTTTCAAGACGCTCTTCAATTATTTCCATATGAAGAAGTCCCAAAAATCCACAACGAAATCCAAATCCCAGCGCAGTTGATGTTTCGGGTTCATAGCAAAGAGCCGCATCGTTAAGTTTCAACTTCTCAAGAGCATCTTTAAGGTCGCCGTACCGAGAGCCGTCTAAAGGATAAATTCCGCAGAACACCATCGGGCTCACCTCTCTGTATCCGGGCAGAGGAGCGTCGGCAGAATTATTTTCCAGAGTAATCGTATCACCTACATGAGCCATACTGACAGTTTTGATGGAAGCGGCAATATATCCAACTTCTCCGGCGCATAAACTTCCTGTATTTTCCAAATTGGTTGCTTTAGAAAACCCGCATTCGGTAACTGTAAACACCCCGCCTCCGGCCATAAATTTAATCTTATCGCCTACTTTTACGGTGCCGTCCATTATTCGTACGTATACTACCACGCCTTTATAAGCGTCATAATACGAATCAAAAATAAGAGCTTTTAACGGAGCATTGTCGTCGCCTTTAGGCGGCGGGACATTTTTAACTATGCTCTCAAGAACATCTTTAATGTTTTGACCTGTTTTAGCCGAAACTCTCGGGGCATCTTCGGCAGGTATTCCGATAACATCTTCGATTTCCTTGCAAACTCTTTCCGGTTCAGCGCTTGGCAAATCTATTTTATTTATCACAGGAATTATCTCGAGACCGGCATCCAAAGCTAAATACGTATTGGCCAATGTTTGAGCTTCTATGCCCTGTGATGCGTCCACAATCAACACTGCGCCCTCACAAGCGGCAAGCGACCTGGAAACTTCATAGTTAAAATCCACATGACCCGGAGTATCAATCAGATTAAAAAGATATTCTTCATTGTCGTTCGCTTTATAAACAAGGCTTACAGCGTGGGATTTTATTGTAATTCCACGCTCCCTTTCGAGATCCATATTATCAAGCAACTGACTTTCCATTTCTCTTTTTGAAACCGCATCGGTAAGCTCTAAAATTCGGTCTGCGAGAGTAGATTTTCCGTGGTCTATATGGGCAATAATACTAAAGTTTCGAATTTTATCTTTTTTTATCATATACAATTTCTCCTTAATATTACTAACCGTTTTATTTTAAAAAATTAAATCTCCGCCATTTGATGTAAATGTTCTATTAATTGTTGATAATCTTCACTTGGGGTTATATTATTTATGCTTAAAAATTTGTTCACCAAATTTAAAGATCTAGTGGCATAATCCTTTACGTTTTCGCCTTTTTCTTTCAATTTAACTACAAAATCATAAGACAATTCCATTATAGTTTTTAATTTCCAATTGTCACTTCCGTCAAAATTTATATTTTGAGATTTATCAATAAAATAATCAATTAAAATCAAGTAGCTGTCAAGCTTCTTTTTAACGTCTGACTCAGATATATTCATCAAAGAGCCTTCTCTATGTCTTCGGTAACAATATAAAGGGTTTCCGTCCGACACAGTTTTATAGGTCAAAGGGATGCTCAGATTATTAAAAATAGTATCTTCTCCACGTGAAGCTCCTTCACAAAATTTCAAATTATTATTTAAAATAAATTCTCTTTTCCACAGCTTGTCCCATGTTGGACCTCGTCCAAGTTTAAATGTTTCAAACGGATCTTGATTTTTATACCTTTTTCTTACAACAACTTTAGAGTAATTATGTTCATAAGAAGGAATTGTAAAATCTTCACCATCAAAAAATTCCAAACACCCAAATTCTAATATGTCAACGCCAAACCTCGAAGCATTTTCATAGGCTTTATCATAAGCAAAATCAACAAGCAAATCATCTGAATCCATAAAAGATATGTACTCTCCCGTTGCGGCTTCAATCCCTTTATTTCGAGCAACGGAAACACCTTGATTCTCTTGATTTATTATTTTAATTCTATCATCACGAGAAGCGTGAGATTCCAGTATTTTAAGGGAATTATCTGTTGAGCCGTCATTAATACAAATAATTTCAATGTCCTTTAAAGTTTGATTTTCTATGCTGGTTAGACAATCATCGAGATATTTTTCGGTATTGTAAACAGGTACAATAGCGGAAACTTTGGGTGGCAACGCCCTGTTATGATTTTCCGCTAAAATATACAATAATAAGCAAACTACAATAGACACCGACGCAACAATTGGCGGAGTAAATTTATTAATTTTTTTTTTCATAAAAGCCTCTTACCGGTAAAAAATCTTTTAGAATTTAAAATTTATTTTATCTGAATTCTTTCATGGAAAGATTTATTCTTCCCTTGGAATCAATTTCGACAATTCTTACGGTTACTTCGTCGCCTACCGCCAGAACATCCGATACTTTATTTACACGGCGGTTTTCGATTTGAGAAATGTGGCAAAGCCCCTCTTTGCCCGGTAAAAATTCTATAAACGCACCGAAATCCATAATTCTTATTACTTTTCCGGTGTAAACTGCGCCGACTTCAGGTTCACGCACTATATTAGAAATGGTATCCAAAGCTTTGCGGCAATTCGTAATGTCTGTGCCCATAACATATACTTGGCCATTTTCTTCTATATCAACTTTAACATCAAAATCAGAACATATTTTTTGAACAACTTTTCCGCCGGAGCCTATTACTTCCCTTATTTTATCGATAGGCACAAACGTTGTCAGAACTTTCGGAGCGTATTTTGAAAGTTCTTTTCGAGGCTGAGCAATAGCTTTAAGCATGATTTCATCTAGTATATAATTTCTTGCTTTATGAGTTTTTTCCAAAGCTTCTTTTATTATTTCTTTTGTAAGGCCGTGAATTTTAAGATCCATTTGTATGGCGGTAATTCCCTTGTGAGTACCTGCAACTTTAAAATCCATATCTCCAAAGAAGTCTTCAAGACCCTGAATATCTACCATGGTCATAAAGCGCTCACCCTCTGTAATGAGCCCGCAAGAAATCCCGGCTACGGGAGCTTTAATAGGCACACCTGCATCCATAAGAGCGAGAGTAGAACCGCAAACCGACGCCTGTGAAGTAGAACCATTGGACGAAAGCACCTCTGAAACAAGCCTTAACGCATACGGGAACTCCTCCGGTGAAGGTATAACCGGCACCAAAGCTTTTTCGGCAAGTGCTCCATGACCTATTTCTCTTCTTCCGGGGCCACGACTGGGTCGAGTTTCTCCTACCGAATATGACGGGAAATTATAGTGATGCATATATCTTTTTGACTCTTCGGAGTCTATTCCGTCAAGAATCTGTTCATCGCTCATCGGCCCTAAAGTCAACACGGTTAAAACTTGAGTTTGACCTCTTGTAAACATTCCCGAACCATGAACTCTGGGCAAAAGTCCTACTTGAGCGTTCAGAGGACGAATTTCATCCATTTTTCTTCCATCTACACGTTTTTGCTCATCTAAAAGCCAGCGACGAACTATATATTTTTGAGCTTTATACATGCATTCATCGATTTTGCTTTCTTGGTCGGGATAAATTTCGTCAAATTTTTCATGAACTTTTTTATATATCGGAACCAATTTTTCATCACGAACATTTTTATCATCGGTGTAGAGAGCTTCTTTTAAATCATTCTCGGCAAAATTTTTAACAGCATCAAACATTTCTGTTGAAGGCTCAAAACTCTCATATGAAAACTTATCTTTCCCGATTTGATTTTTTATATCCTCTATAAATTTAATTACTTCTTTGTTCACTTCATGAGCCGATAAAATCGCTTCGTACATTTTCTCATCGGGCACCTCTTTTGCACCCGCTTCAATCATGGGAATTAAATTTGAAGTTGAAGCAACAGTCAAAGAAAGAGCTGAATTTTTGCGTTGTTCGGCAGAAGGATTTATTATTATTTCGTTATCAACAAGACCCACAAAAGAGCCGGAAATCGGGCCGTACCAAGGAATATCCGAGATACTTAAAGCAATCGAAGTACCAATCATAGCGGTTATTTCGGGAGAACAATCTTCGTCAACCGACATTACCGTACAAACCACCGAAACGTCATTACGCATATCTTTGGGGAACAAAGGCCTTATGGGGCGGTCTATTACCCTGGATGCAAGAATAGCTTTTTCCGAAGGTTTGCCTTCTCTTTTTGAAAACGACCCCGGAATTTTTCCTACCGAATAAAGTCTTTCTTCAAAATCAACCGATAGCGGGAAAAAATCTATCCCGTCACGAGGCTTATCTGAAGCAGTCACGGCTACATGAACACAAGTGTCCCCATATCTGACCATGCATGACCCATTTGCAAGTTGCGCAAATTTTCCTGTTTCCACGACAAGATTTCTTCCTGCCAATTGAGTCTTAAAAACTCTGTAATTTTCAAACATTTATTTCCTCCATGATTTAAATTTTTTGACAAACGACAATTTAAAGAAAGCAGACAGTTAAACTAACTGCCTGCTCAGTCTTTAATTTAATTACTTACGTATACCTAATTTTTCAATAATAGCTCTGTATCTGTTAATATCTTTTTTAGTAAGATAATTAAGCAAGCTTCTTCTCTTACCAACCATTATAAGAAGGCCTCTTCTTGAATGATGATCTTTTTTATGAATCTTTAGATGTTCGGTAAGATCGTTAATTCTTTTTGTGAGCAAAGCTATTTGGATTTCCGGAGAACCTGTGTCGCCCTCATGACGAGCATGTTCTTTAATAATTAGGTCTTTTTGTTCTTTTAATAACATGTTTTACACCTCTTTTTAATTTACCCAAACCGAAAACTCGGCAATCTCAGATTTAATAATCCGTGAAAGGGGGTAGAATACTCTTTAAGTATAACACTTTTTGTAATATATGTAAAGTGCTTTTATTATAAAAACACAAATTGTGATTTTCAAATCTATTTTTTGAACTCTATTCCGTGCTCGGAACTAAGTTTTGAAAGAAAATTCTTTTCAATATTTTCTATTTCTTCGGTGGTAAGTGTTGCAACTTTGCTGCAATAATTGACTTCATACAGAACTGCGTGCAGATTTTCAGAAAAATTTTTATCGGAATAAATATCATTTATCGTAACTTTTTGAACTACGTCACTTGAACTTTTGATTATTTTTATAACTTCGGCCGCAGGAATATTTTTATTTTGAACCAAATTATACAATCTGCGAACAGGAGGATATTTTGAAATAAACTCAATTTTTTTGACTTTTTCAGAAATTTCCGCCAAGTAAAATTCACAATAGAAAATTTTATCTCTTATAAGTTTGACATTTGAAATTTTATTAAGTTTAGAGCGGTTTAATTCACCGATAAAACCGATTTTTTTACCATTTACAACCAGCGAATACCCGGAACCTTCTTCGCAAAATTTGTAATCATCATTTTCGAGGTCAAATTTACACCCAAATTTAGTCATTACGATATTTAAGTATCCCAGCAAATCATAGTATGTATATTTAATATCTTTATCGCTTCCGAAGCCGCGCGGGACACGTACGCCCGACATAATAAATGCACATGCATCAATTTCTTTGCATCCTGTGTCAGATTTTTCGTCTTTAAAATACACCCTGCCGATTTCAAATAAAGCCAAATTGGAATTTCCCACAGAATAATTATACGCTAAACAATTAAGAAGCGAATAAGTCATCATGGGACGCATCAAAGAATAGGCACCGGCAATCGGATTTTGGAGCATTAACTCCGAATAAAGTCTATGGCCGGGCTCTATACCAAAAGTTTTCATACTATCAGCGGGAATAAAAGAATAATTTATAGTTTCGTTAAATCCAAGCCCTCTTAAGGTTTCTCTGACAACATCCATATTATTCCAAACAGTATTTTTGTTATAGCTTGTTTGGATTGTGGGCAGGACAGGAACTATATTGTCATAGCCGTAAATTCGAGCAATTTCTTCCGCTATATCTGCCGGGATTTTAACATCCAATCTATAACTGGGTATCGTAACATCTATTATATCGTCGCTTTCGGCACTACATTTAAAATCATATTTTTCAAGGTGCTTTATTATTTCAGATTTTGAAAGTTCAACTCCAAGAAGTTTGTTATTATCTCTGACACTGAATTTCAAGTGCTGTTCAACATTTCCTGAAGGATAAAAATCAAACCCGCAATCTTCGATAATTCCGCCACAAATACTTGTTACCATTTCTGCAAATTTGAAAAGAATATCGAAAGAAGTTTGGGAATTAACTCCTCTTTCAAATCTAAATGACGATGGAGTGGAAATTTTGAGTCTTCTTGATGTCAGTCTTACGCTTACTTCGTCAAAAACAGCCGCCTCCAGGATAATATTCTTGCTTCCTTCGGTAACTGCCGCCGAGTCCGACCCGATAATTCCTGCAATACATTTGATACTATTATCATCAGAGATAATAATATCTCCTTTTTTTGTTGTTGCTTGTTCACCTGCAAAAGTAGTAACTTCACTGTCTTGATCGGCAAAATTTATATTAAGTCCCCCGGACAATCTATCGGCATCATAGCAGTGAAGGGGCTGACCCATATCAATCATTATGTAATTGCCAATATCTACCACTGCGTTTACTGAATTCACTCCCAAAGCGTTGAGCCTTTTTGTTATATACTCCGGAGTTTTAATCGAACAATCTACATTTTTGAGCTTAACCGCACAAAAACGTTTACAACATTTTTGATTTATATTTATTTTTAAAGGGAATTTTTCGTTGTTTATTTTTATTTTAGATTTTTCAATTTGCGGAATTTTTTGTCCGTCAAATGCCTTTATTTCACGAGCTATACCCAAATGTGAAAGCATATCGGGGCGATTAGCTTTAACTTCTATGGCTGTAATTACATCATCGCCTATTTTTTGGCTTCCTTGAAATTCAAATCCCTGAATTTTAAGTTTGGACATAATATCGTCGAATTTCGAATTTTCCCCACAATAATCTTTTAGCCAATTAAACGAAAATTTAAACATCTATATTCTCCTTTCTAAGTTATATTTGGTTCCACAAACTAATGTCATTTTCGTAAAGTTTACGAATTTCATCTAGGTTATAATAAAGCAACGCCAATCTGTTGAGTCCAAGTCCAAATGCAAAACCGGTATATTTTTTGCTGTCATATCCGACTCCTTCCAAAACATTGGGATGAACCATTCCGGAGCCCAAAACGGTAATCCACCCGGCGCCACCGCAAGTTCTGCACCCTTTTCCGCCACACTGCGTGCAAGACATATCTACTGCCGCACTGGGTTCGGTATATGGGTAATAGCTGGGTCTGAATCGTACGCCTATTTCTTCTCCGAAAACTTCTTTTAAAAATTTAATTAATACTGCTTTTAAATTGGCAAAAGAAATATTTTCAGCGACAACCAACCCTTCTATCTGGTAAAACATGGGGGTGTGCTGAGGGTCTATGTCGTCCACACGATAAACCGTACCGGGAGAGATAACTTGTATAGGAGGGGCGCTTTTTTCCATGGTTCTTATCTGCACGGACGAAGTATGAGATCTTAAAAGCACATTCGGAGTCGAAATATAAAACGTATCCTGCATATCTCTGGCAGGATGGTGAGACGGCAGATTAAGCATTTCGAAATTATATCTGTCAAGCTCGATTTCAGGACCCTGCACAACCGAAAATCCCATTCCGACAAAAACTTCTTCTATTTTTTTATAGAGCTTAATCAAAGGGTGTTCCGAACCTAGTTTTATATTTTCTTTAAAAATTGTCACATCGTACTTAGAATCGGATTTTGCGGATTTAAATTTTTCTTCAAGAGATTCAATGATGGACTGTGCTTCTTTTTTATAATCGTTTATATCTTTACCCATAACTTTTTTATCTTCCGCGGAAGCTGATTTCAAAAATCCGTACAGTTCTTTTGTGTATTTTTTTAAAAATTTATCTTTTAAAGAATTTACATCGTTTAAATTTTGAACTTTTTCGGACGAAGATTTCAAATCTTCAAGCTTATTTTGAATATCTATTTTTAAGTTGCTCTCCATTGTACATTCCTCCTCAAGTATATTTTAATTGTATTTTTTCAGTTCTTTTTTTATTTCATCTACTTTATCGATACTTTCCCATTTAACATTTAAATCTTCCCGACCCATATGTCCGTAAGCCGCAAGAGGTAAATAAATCGGAGATTTTAAATTAAATTTTTTTATTATCGACAATGGTCTTAAATCAAAAATATTATTTACTGTTTCTGCCAAGACTTCATCGCTGTACTTCGAAGTACCAAAAGTATCCACTCTTATCGAAACAGGATTTGACACTCCAATGGCATAAGCAAGTTGGACTTCGCATTTTTTTGCAACAGATGCCGCAACTATATTTTTTGCAATGTATCTTGCGGCATAAGCTGCCGAACGATCAACTTTGGTTGCGTCTTTCCCTGAAAATGCTCCGCCACCATGCCTGGAATATCCTCCATATGTATCTACTATTATTTTTCTGCCGGTAAGCCCACTATCGGCTGCAGGACCGCCTATTACAAATCTTCCCGTAGGATTTACCAAAATTTTGGTATCACTATCCATCATCTCTGACGGAATCACAGGCAATATTACATTTTGTATGATATCCTCTTTGATTTTTTCCTGAGTAACATCCTCACTATGCTGAGAAGAAATTAAAACAGCATCTACTCTGACGGGCACGCCATCGTCATATTCGATGGTTACTTGAGTTTTACCATCAGGTCTTAAATACTCCAATATTCCCTTTTTTCTGACATATGTAAGTCTTTTTGCCAATTTATGTGCAAGAGAAACGGGAAGAGGCATAAGTTCGGGAGTTTCATCGCACGCAAATCCAAACATCATGCCTTGGTCTCCGGCGCCGATTTCAACGTCAACGTCCGAAACACCTTCTTTTTTTTCCAGAGAACAATTTACTCCACAGGCTATGTCAGGGGACTGAGAATTTATTGAAGTTATTATTCCACACGTATTTCCGTTAAATCCGTAAAGAGAATTATTATATCCTACATTATTTATAACTTTCCTCGCTTCTTTTTCGATATCTATATAACAATCTGTGGTTATCTCGCCCATTATATGTATAAGCCCCCGACATGCCGTAACTTCGCATGCCACATGAGCTTCGGGATCTTTTTTTAAAATAGCATCCAGAACAGCGTCTGAAATTTGGTCACAAAGCTTATCCGGATGACCTTCAGTCACCGATTCTGACGTAAATAATTTTTTCAACATTTTAAATTCTCCGTTCATAAAAATAGATATTTGCTCTATTATAATTTTAAACTACCCATCACTTTGGGTCAATAAAAATATTTAATCTTCAGGTAGAGCAAAAATACAGCAACAAAAATTATTATAAAAAATAAAATTTTTATTGACATTGCATATTTTTTGTGTATAATGTACTGTAAAGGAGGTTATAAAAATGAAATTTAATAAAAAAATTACACATACCCGTAACAAAGATTTAGAAAAAGTTTCCGGAGGTAAAAGAGTTAATTTTTTCGGATTTGAAAGCAGCACAGGAAGCTACAGAAAGTGCGACATGTGCAATGAATACGGAGCCATACCTTTGTCGAATGGTATAGACTCTTGTTTGAATTGCCTGGAAAGACTAGGCAAAATAATTGGACAAAATAATGTATATTCTCTCATTGCTCCAAGTAAAAATCTCCAAAAGCCAAACCCTTTTTTCCCCTGGGTCACAATTAAACCCTACAAGAAAATTGATATCAAAAAATCATAATGCCACGGAAATAACTTTGTTTTAGAAATACATTTCATCTGTGCCGAAGCCCCGTAAATTATAATATAAATTGTCAGGAGGATTGATTAACTATGGAAAATATAAAAAATTTGACGGAAAAAGAAACAGAAAAAGTTTCCGGCGGGAAACAGGTTAATTTCTTTGGATTTGAGAGCAGTACAGGAAAATACACAAAATGCGATTTGTGTGGCAAATATGGCACCGTCCCTTTATCAATCAATATGGATGTTTGTCTGGATTGTTTAGAAAAAATAAAAAATATAATAGGGCAAGATAATACTTTTAAATTACTCAATATAAACTCAATCACACAAAAAGAAATTTTAAACCCTACTAATTCGGTTTCAAACAACACAAAAAAATCTACAAATTAATAATTTAATAGATAAAAAGGACACAGAAAAAGTTTCGGGCGGCTCAATGAAATATTTCAACATGGAAGGGTACTTGAACACTAAAGATAATGATACATTTTCAGGAAATATAAAAGTTAGCGGACCTGTAACCATTCCTTACTGCGATGTATGCGGAAAAGACCTTGATGATGAAGAATTCACCCCTTTTATGTACAAGGGTACAGTTCACCATATGTGTGAAAATTGTCATAAAAATGGTTGTATGTCCATATTTAAATAAAAAACAAAATTAATTAAAAAACCTACCTGAAATCAATCAGGTAGGTTTATTTATTTTGAATATCTATTATTCAAAGATTTCTGTTACAACACCGGATCCTACTGTACGTCCGCCTTCACGGATAGCGAAGCGAAGTCCTTCTTCAATAGCGATAGGAGTAATAAGTTCAACATCCATTACTACGTTATCGCCCGGCATGCACATTTCGGTTCCTTCAGGAAGAGAAATTACACCTGTAACGTCAGTTGTTCTGAAATAGAATTGAGGACGATAATTGTTAAAGAATGGAGTATGACGTCCGCCTTCATCTTTTGTAAGAACATATACTTGACCTTTGAATTTTGTGTGTGGGTGAATTGTTCCCGGTTTAGCAAGAACTTGACCACGTTGAATGTCTTCTCTTTGTACACCACGTAAAAGGACACCAACGTTATCTCCTGCTTCGGCGTAATCGAGAAGTTTTCTGAACATTTCGATACCTGTTACAACAACTTTTCTCTTTTCTTCGGTAAGACCTACGAGTTCAACTTCTTCGTTCATTTTGAGTTGTCCACGTTCTACTCTACCTGTAGCAACTGTTCCACGACCTGTAATAGTAAATACGTCTTCAACAGGCATTAAGAATGGTTGATCAGATTTTCTTTCAGGTGTAGGAATGAATTCGTCAACTGCTTTCATAAGGTCGAGAACACATTTGTATTCAGGAGCGCTTGCATCTTTAGAATCTGATTCAAGAACTTTAAGAGCTGAACCTTTGATAATTGGAGTATCGTCGCCAGGGAAACCATATTCGGTTAAGAGGTCACGAACTTCCATTTCAACAAGATCAAGTAATTCTTCGTCGTCTACTTGGTCAACTTTGTTCATGAATACTACAATGCTTGGAACGCCAACCTGACGTGCAAGTAAGATGTGTTCACGTGTCTGAGGCATAGGACCGTCAGCAGCGGATACTACAAGGATAGCACCGTCCATTTGAGCAGCACCTGTGATCATGTTTTTAACATAGTCAGCATGGCCCGGGCAGTCAACGTGTGCATAGTGACGTGTTGAAGTTTCATATTCAACGTGAGAAGTGTTGATTGTAATTCCACGTTCTCTTTCTTCAGGAGCCTTATCAATGTTTGCATAATCTACGAATTCTGCGTCGCCTTCGAGATTAAGAACTTTTGTGATAGCTGCTGTAAGAGTTGTTTTACCATGGTCAACGTGACCGATAGTACCAATGTTTACGTGTGGCTTATTTCTTTCAAATTTTGCTTTTGCCATTTAAATTTCCCCCTAAAATTAAATTTTTAATATATGATTATAAAATCTTATATTTTTTTCCAGCCATAGATAATTTTACCGGTTTTAGAGTCGGTTGACTTTTCGTATTTTTGGTAATATGATTCATAACCCGGTTCAATAACAGCTTTTCCGCTGTTAAGAAGGCTTTCGGCACACTCCGTGCAAAAATACGATGAATCGAAATCATCAGCTTGTATCCTCATGACACTGCTTCCGCCTCTCATTACTTTCCCACAACAAGGGCATTTAAGCATCCAAATTCCGCATTCTCCGCCAAGAATCGGTATATCACCGGTTCCTCCGGAAACTTTACCAAGATTTTCCTCAGAAAGATTAACATCTTTAATGTCCATATTCCAACCCCCAAAACCAATTATCAAGCTATATATGAATTTTACCAACTATTATCCAAAAAATCAACTAAAATATTCTTGTGAATTTAATTCACTAAAAATAAACTAATCTTTTTTTCTGGCGGCAATAATTTGCTCTGAAACCGATTTAGGAACTTCGGCATAATGACTTGGTTCCATAGTATATTGGCCTCTTCCTTGTGTGGTTGAACGCATATCTGTTGCATATCCGAACATTTCGGAAAGCGGAACCATTGCATTGATTCTTTGAGCTCCTGAAATAGCTTCCATGCCTTGAATCATGCCACGGCGTGAATTAATATCACCGATAACGTCGCCCATGTATTCTTCAGGAACAATAACCGTAACTTTCATTATGGGTTCCAAAAGAACAGGGTCAGCTTGTTTCATAGCTGATTTGAATGCCATGGAACCGGCAATTTTAAATGCCATTTCAGAAGAGTCAACTTCATGATACGAACCATCATAAAGCGTAACTTTTACATCAACAACATTGTATCCTGCGAGCACACCGGAAAGCATAGCTCCTTGTATACCGTTATCAACCGCAGGAATGTATTCTTTGGGGATTGCTCCTCCCACGATTTCATTAACAAATTCATATCCTTTGGTCGGATTCGGCTCAACTTTGATTTTAACGTGACCGTATTGTCCACGTCCGCCGGATTGCCTTGCATATTTTTCTTCGACATCCGCAGGTTTGCGAATTGTTTCTTTGTATGCAACTTGAGGATTACCGACAGTTGCTTCAACTTTGAATTCACGTAAAAGTCTGTCTACGATTATTTCAAGGTGAAGCTCACCCATTCCGGCAATAATGGTTTGACCTGTTTCTTCGTCTGTGTAAGCTTTAAAAGTAGGATCTTCTTCAGCTAATTTTGCGAGTGCGAGGCCCATTTTTTCTTGTCCGGCTTTGGTTTTAGGTTCAATAGCAACTCTGATAACAGGGTCCGGGAATTCCATAGACTCAAGTATTACAGGATGTTTTTCATCGCAAAGAGTATCGCCGGTTGTGGTATTTTTCAATCCTACAGCTGCAGCAATATCTCCGGAATAAACTTTTTCAATATCCTGTCTGTGATTTGAATGCATCTGGAGAATTCTTCCAAGTCTTTCTTTGTTGTCTTTTGTGGAGTTGTAAACAGTTGAACCTGCTTCGATAGTACCTGAATATACTCTGAAAAAGCACAGCTTACCTACAAACGGGTCGGTTGCGATTTTAAACGCAAGAGCTGCAAACGGTTCTTCATCAGAAGACGGGCGTTCTACTTCTTCGTCTGTGTCGGGGTTCACACCCTTAATCGGAGGCACATCTACAGGAGAAGGCATATAATCAACGATTGCATCCAAAAGTTTTTGAACACCCTTGTTTCTGTAGGATGTACCGCAAGTTACAGGAACCATTGTATTATCTATGGTAGCCTTTCTTATGCACTTTTTGATTTCATCTATTGTAATTTCTTCACCTTCAAGATATTTTTCCATTATTGAATCGTCGGCTTCAGCAACGTGTTCAAGCATTTCTGAGTGATATTTTTCAGCTGATTCTTTCATATCTTCAGGAATTTCTTCCACTCTGATATCTTTTCCGAGATCATCATAATAGACATAAGCTTTCATTTCCACTAAGTCTATAATTCCTTTAAATGTATCTTCCGAACCGATAGGCAATTGAATCGGAACAGCGTTACAATTAAGGCGTTCTTTCATCATCTTTACAACATTGTAAAAATCCGCACCCATTATGTCCATTTTGTTAACATAAGCCATTCTCGGCACTCCGTATTTGTCAGCTTGACGCCATACGGTTTCGGACTGAGGTTCAACTCCGCCTTTAGCGCAAAGAACAGTAACGGAACCATCCAAAACTCTGAGGGAACGTTCAACTTCAACAGTAAAGTCAACGTGACCCGGAGTATCGATTATGTTGATACGATGTTTATTCCAAAAACAAGTTGTTGCGGCAGAAGTAATTGTAATTCCGCGTTCTTGCTCTTGAACCATCCAGTCCATAGTCGCAGCTCCGTCGTGAGTTTCGCCGATTTTATGGTTTATACCGGTATAATAAAGAATACGTTCTGTAGTCGTTGTTTTACCGGCATCAATATGAGCCATAATTCCGATGTTGCGAGTCATTTCCAATGACACTTTTCTGGGCATAATATCCTCCTTTTCTTTTTTTATTATTTATTATGTGCACATCTAATTTAAAAAATCATTAAATTCTTCACGGTCTATATCGAGCGAATTCAAAACCATTATGACTTTATCTCTGTCAAAAAAGTTCTTAAGGCTTTCTCCACTCTTTAAGACCATTGCTGTGCGCAAATCGTTTTCAATATTATCTTTTAACCTGATAACGGTAGAATTAAGAACTTTCGGGTCATCTGCTTTGATTTCAATTCTGTGCGTATAATTACAATTTGCAAGTACTACATTTAGAATTGAAATAAGCAACGAAATATATCGCACCAAAAAACATCTCCTACCATCTATAATGGGCAAATGCTTTGTTGGCTTCTGCCATTTTATGAGTATCTTCGCGCTTCTTAACGGCAGCGCCGGACTCATTAACAGCATCTAAAATTTCTCCCGCGAGTCTTTCTACCATAGTTCTTTCCGAACGAAGTCTTGAGTATCTCGTAAGCCATCTGAGACCTAAAGTTTGTCTTCTGTCAGCTCTTACTTCGATAGGAACTTGGTAAGTAGCTCCTCCGACACGTCTTGCTTTGACTTCAAGAGTAGGCATTATGTTTTCCATAGCCTGTTCAAAAACTTCGAGTGCTCCTCTTCCGGTTTTAGTCTGAATTATTTCAAATGCCTTATAGACTATCCTTTGAGCGACACCTCTTTTTCCGTCTATCATAATGTTGTTGATAAGACGAGTTACTAATTTAGAGTTATACAATGGATCTTGTAAAACATCACGTTTGGGAACCGAACCTCTTCTTGGCACGTTTCTTCCCTCCTTCACAATAATGATATCATAGGTACTCGAAAGTATTTTAGCTTCCGCCGGCCAACACAGAGGCATTTTATATATAAAACGCTCCTGCATTGTACTGAAATGCAAAGCTACAATTTTTTCTTAAGGTCCTATTTTTTGGCTGCGCCTGCTTTAGGACGTTTTGCACCGTACTTAGAACGGGCTTGCATACGTTTTGCAACGCCTTGAGCATCAAGGGTACCTCTTATGATGTGATAACGCACACCCGGCAAGTCCTTAACACGTCCGCCACGAATAAGAACGACGCTGTGTTCTTGTAAATTGTGTCCGATACCCGGAATGTAAGAAGTTACTTCCAAACCGTTTGAAAGACGAACCCTGGCAATCTTTCTGAGAGCTGAGTTAGGCTTTTTGGGGGTAGCGGTTTTAACAGCTGTGCAAACGCCTCTCTTTTGAGGGGAAGTTTGGTCGATAGCTTCTCTTTTTTTAGAGTTCCAACCCTTTAAAAGCGCAGGAGCCTTGGCCTTTCTTTCTTGGCTTTTTCTTCCTTTGCGGACCAATTGGTTAAATGTTGGCATGTTACACCTCCTATACATAAATCAATCGCTGCATAAATACACTATGCAACGATTAATTTTATCATTTTTTGCTCAGCGTGTCAAGGGGATATTAGTCTTCCCATTCTTCGTCTTCGTTGTTTTCCGTATCTTTTACTTCTATTGCTTTTGATAAGCCGCTTATGATGTTTCATTATTTCCAGGCAAAGTGGCCGCAGGACTAGGAGCTTGATCTTTTGCCGGGTTTATGCGATCCTTTATTTTAAAACTGGGCAAGTCCTCTTTCCAAATTTTCTTACTAGCTTCTAAAACTGAATAATAATTATCATACCAATTATTCCAGCTTCCAGCCGCTTCATAATCTTTTATTCTTCTCAATTTTTCCCACTCGTCATCCCAATAGTTTGATTCTTTATGATTGCCCATTCCTTTAATAATAGTATCTGTATCCTCAATCATAGCATCAAACCATGCTTTATCTGGGTTGCTTGCTTTTTCTGATGCTTCCTTATCTGTTTCTAGAGATTCTTTCAAACTTTTAAAATATGCAATAATTCCTTCTTTATATTTCTGAAAGTCTCTCCGAGGCGGTGGCATACGCCTTTTTTTGGATGAGTTTGCCACCGTATTGGAAATATCCTCGAGGATGTATTCAGCATTACCACTACCACACTTTTTCACAATTTCTTTCCAAGTACCAACATCATTATCATTAGGATAATACTTTTTAAAGTCCCTCATTATTTTATCTCTAAATCTTTCGGCAGTGCTTTTTATCTTTTGAAACGCAACTGAATATTTTCGAATATGTTTCTTATCTCCATTGGACCAATTTGTTTTGTCATTACTAAAATTTGTCCATCGTTCTTTAACTCTCTCAAATGCATCATAAATCTTTTTAAAATTAGAAGCATATACACTTTCTCCGACTATAGAGTTACTACCAATGCATAACATATTACCCTCTTTGCCTTTTATTACCCAGAGATAACATATATCATTGAGAAGGGGCCCGGCGTCTTTGAAGTCGCCCTCCTTTATTTGGCACAACGATTTGTCGCCTTCGCCAATTTTTTTCATAAGATTATTCACCTCGCCAACCAACGATGCTGCATCTGCTAAAGCAGCTTCTTTAGCGGCTTCTTCTCCGGAGGTTTCTTTAGCGGCATTTTTGGCATTTTTCTTTATTTCTTTCCAAGCCCCACTTTTAATAAAAGATTTTAGCGTCTTCAGGAAGAAATATACGTTTATAACTTCTTTATCTTCCGCTACAATATTGTGGACCATAGACGTGTCATTATCATCGAACGTATCTTTATATTTATAACCATTTGGTTTTATGTTATATCCGACCAAGGTTCTAAGTATTTTGCCTTTAGGGGTATTTTTTTGCGTATCGGCCTCCTCTTTACCGACATTTTCATCCGAACCCTCTTTTTTACGTATTTCGTACTCTATTTTCTTCAATGCAGTCAAATAACGTCCATAAGTTGCTCTATTTTCATTCCATGAATCCAGTTCTTTTTCCATTTTATCGTATATTTTTACAGCTTGTTTTACGTTTTCTACAAATGTTACATCCAGTTTATTGTCACCTTTTGTTATCGTTTCTTTAATTCCATTTACTAATGAGTTTGAAAAAGAGATCTCTCTGTTGTTTTCCTCCAAACAGAATTTTTTTAATTGACTTATACCTTTATCAATATTACAGTGAGCGCTTACATCTACTGCTTCTTTAAATTTATTACACGAAAAGACATCCGTACAATCCTTTGTATCTAGTTGTCGGCTTGATGATTTTTTAATCTCACTGATATGTTTTTCAATCTCATTGATATGTTTTTTAATTTCTGAGACGGTACCTTTAACAATATTACCCAACTTTTCGAGAATATTTTTTAGCTTCTTTTCATATTTCTTTTCCCATACGTCGTAAATTTTACCCATTACTTTTGTGCATTTTTTAAGTTCATCATTAACATCTTTCATGTTGGACACATCCGCACCGATTTCTAAGTATCCACTTATTTTAGCTTCTGCACTCTCCATTGCTTTCTCTGCAAGAATATTATCTTTGTTGCCATATTGAACTTTTCTTTTATCGGCAAGAACTTTCATTGGGCCCATCATGTTCACTTTAAGATTGGCCATTTGGAATACTAAGGCGGAAATGCACGCAGCTCTAGCATTGCCATTCTTGGACTCACCGGTACCGATATATTCATCATACTTTATTTTTAAATCTTTCAGCGACACGGTAATCTCCTTACCATCTTTAGCTTTAAAATCCAATTTAAAATATTGTTCCATCTTGTCTTCTAATTTAATTTTTCCGCACTTCAAATTTTTTCCTTTGCAAGCTTTCAGCAAATCGCTCTCGAGCTTAATGAAAAAATCCAGTGATTTTCTTAAACTTATCTCTGCCATACCCACTCCTCCTAATTGTAAATTTGTTATTGTGTATATTACAACATTTATAAATTAAAGTCAACTATTTTTATAAAATTTTTACAAAAATATATTTGATGTTTACCTTAAGTAATAACTTGTTTAAAATGCAAATAAGTATTAAAATAAATAGAGTATATTTTTATAAAAAAACAGGCAACTCAAAATTTATGGGGTGTGAAAAACTTGACTAAAGGAACTACTGTAAGAATGTGGAGAAGATCGCTCATAGTTCTGGCGATATTGGTGTTTGGGGGATTTTCTCTTCTGGTAATAAGATTAATCGCTTTGCAGATATTTCAGGGGGATTTTTTGCAAAAAATGGCTTCGGAACAGCAATTGGCAGATACAAAAATCAGTGCCAGGCGTGGAACTATTTTTGACAGAAACATGAAACCTCTTGCCCAAAGTGCAACCGTTTGGAATGTCGTACTTGAACCGGCATATATAAATTCCGACGAAAAAAAAGAAGTCATTTGCAACGGCCTAAGTGAAATTTTGGACATGGACAAAGAAAAATTAAGAGAACTTTCGAAAAAAAAATCCTGCTACACGATAATAAAAAAGAAAGTAGACAGCGAAATAAAAGACAAAATAATAGAATTTAAGAATCTTAACAAAATTTCCAGCGGAATAAGACTGATAGAAGACTATAAACGATACTACCCCTATGGGAAATTTGCCGCCCCCGTACTGGGATTCACGGGCGCTGACAGCCAAGGCCTTGCAGGGATTGAAGCATATTACGAAAAAGTGCTTCGGGGCGAACCGGGAAGAATCGTAACCGCTAAAAACGCAGTCGGAACCGAAATGCCCTTCGACTACGAACAACTCATATCGTCCAAACCCGGCAACAGTCTTAAACTATGCATAGACGAAACTATTCAACGCCTTATGGAAAAAAATCTTGAAGAAGGCGTAATAAATCATAAAGTAAAAAATCGAGCCGCCGCAATCGCAATGGACGTAAAAACCGGCGAGATTTTGGGAATGGCAATAAAGGGAGACTTCGATCCAAACGAACCGTTTAAAATAGCGGACCCTGAAGAAGAATCACGAATTGACTCACTTAGCGACGAAGAAAAAGCCAAAGCAAAAGCGGAGGCGTTAAGTAAACAATGGCGAAACAAAGCCGTCAGCGAT
This sequence comes from Acutalibacteraceae bacterium, assembly GCA_051887355.1. Classification (GTDB taxonomy): domain Bacteria; phylum Bacillota; class Clostridia; order Oscillospirales; family Acutalibacteraceae; genus UMGS1491. The sequence goes on along the minus strand of JBJEZK010000021.1, from coordinate 14,847 downwards.
ACATATTATCCCGGATCGGTATTTAAAATGGTAACAGCTTCCATGGGATTGGAATTGGACGTGGTAAACGAAAAATCAACTTTCACGTGCAACGGATCGTTTAAACCATGCGAAGGCGCCAAACCTATCGGGTGTCACAAAAGAGGCGGACACGGAACACAAAATTTCGTAGAAGCACTCTGCCATTCTTGCAACCCTGCATTTATTATGCTTGGACAACGAATAGGAACGGAAAACTTTTTTAATTTCTATAAAGCATTTGGATTTCATAATAAAACAGGAATAGATTTACCGGGAGAATCAGGAGATTTATTCTTTAATGCAGACGGCAGCATGACCCTTACCGACCTTGCCGTTGCATCCATGGGGCAAAACTTCGGCATAACTCCGATTCAAATGATAACAGCCGCTGCAGCCATAGCAAACGGCGGAAATTTGGTACAGCCTCACGTCGTAAAAGAAATACTGGACGAAAACGGCAACATAGTCCAGACAATCGAACCTATTGTAAAAAGAAAAGTAATTTCGGAACAAACAGCCAAAAGGGTCACTTCGATGCTATATGAAAATGCAGTTCATGGCGCAGCAAAAAATGCCTACGTCCCGGGATATCGTGTGGCAGGCAAAACCGGTACTTCCGAAAAAATAGGATTAAGCACACCCGGGCAAAAAGACTATATTTCATCATTTTGCGGATTTGCGCCTGCAGACGATCCAAAAATCGCAATGCTTGTATTTTTTGACACTCCCAAGGGAGAATACTACTACGGAAGCGCTGTAGCCGCACCGGTATTTGCAAAAGCAATGCAAGACATACTGCCTTATATGGGAATTGAAAAAATATATACAGAAGAAGAAAAGAAAGAATTCGAAAATCTTACTCCCGAACTCGTGGGAAAATCTGTAAGCGAAGCAAAAACAACTGCTTCCAACATGTCATTGAGGCCCATAATAATCGGCGAAGGCGAAAATGTAATTGCACAAATTCCTCAGCCGTCCGAACAGATTTCTCCGGGCGGAAACATAGTTTTATATACAGACTCCGAAAGTCAAAATACATCCGTAAAAGTCCCTAAGCTTATCGGCATGTCGGTCCTTGAAGCGACCAAAACCGCTCTCGCTTTTAATCTGAACATAAAAATATCCGGCTCAAATTTATCGGATGCAGGCGTAGTGTCGTCCACACAAAGCATTCCCGAAGGAACAGAAGTCAGTCCGGGAACAACAGTCAATGTTGGATTTATTCATGAAGATAAAGTCACCTAAAGAATTATTTATATAAATTTGGAATAATTTATAAAATGATATATAATTTATAACATAATTCATTAATATGGCGGAAAATATAATAATACGGAGGCGATTAATCGCATGAACAGTTATGCAATATCAGCTATAAGTGCTGTATTTATCTCTTTTTTGATAACTTTATTTTCGGGGAAAATTATAATCCCATACCTTCATAAGCTAAAATACGGCCAAACAATTTTAGAAATTGGTCCATCATGGCATAAAAATAAGCAAGGCACACCCACAATGGGCGGAATAATGTTTATCGCAGGAATTGTGCTTTCCACTTCGATATGCGTTCCGGCTTACTATAAAATTTCCGAAATTTCGGGAGTAAATGCAACCGAAACTCCGCTCATGATCATAAAAATATTTGCAGGGCTTGCTCTTGCGGTTGCCTACGGAATCGTAGGACTTATGGACGACTACGTAAAAGTAAGCAAAAGACAAAACAAAGGTCTCACTCCAAAACAAAAGCTGATTCTGCAATTTGGGATAGTCGGCTGCTACTTTTTGATAATTCACGCAATAAATAAATCTTTCAACGGGCCGGTTTTAACCACTTTAAAAGTGCCTTTTTACGGGAATTTAGATTTAGGAATCTTTTACTGGTTAATTTTTTCTGTTATTGTGGTTGGAATCGTAAATGCCGCTAATTTAACGGACGGCATCGACGGACTATGCACTTCGGTAACATTTTTCATAGCGCTTTTCTGCATGGTTATTTTAAATGTTTTGGGAATGTCAGGTCTTAGCATCGAGGCCGCTGCTTTGGCAGGGGGATGCTTGGGATTTTTGTTTTGGAACTTTCACCCGGCAAAAGTTTTTATGGGAGATACTGGGTCTTTGTTCTTGGGTGGAATGGTATGTGCACTTTTAATGGGCGCAAATCTTTATATTCCTTTGATTATACTCAGCTTTGTTTATATAGCCGAAATGTTCTCGGTAATTATTCAAGTTTTATATTTTAAATTTACACACGGAAAAAGGTTATTTAAAATGAGTCCTCTGCACCATCACTTTGAAATGTGCGGATGGGACGAAGTAAAAATATGTGCAGTATTCAGCGTAGCAACAATAATTTTGGGAGTTTTAACCACTGTTATGGTAATATATGGCATGTAAAAATTCGAGTAACAATTTAAGGGGGAAATTAAACCTCGATGAGAGCAAAACGATTAAGATCAAATAAAATTTTAAAAGAAAAAGAACATGAACGTTCGGGGAAAAATAAAAATTCTTCAAAAAAAATTTCTAAAGCACCCGGGCAAAGTTTAAAACAATTTTTTTCTAAAATAAAAATTGTTTCCATAAAATCCGGAATAGATATTCCGTTCTTGTTTCTGGTTTTGACCATTTTGTTGATAGGACTTATTATGATGTTCTCTGCAAGCTATCCGAATGCTTATTTCTTACACGGCGGAGATAGCGCTTATTTTATAAAAAACCAACTGGTATTTGCCATTCTGGGGATAATTGGAATGCTTGCGATTTCGTGCATCGACTATACCTATTTTCATAAATGGGCAGTACCTATTTTGGGCGTTTCGTTTGTTTTGCTGATTCTTGTTTTAATAATGCCACCGATAAACGGAGTTCACAGATGGATTCAGCTGGGGTCGTTCAGCTTTCAGGCATCAGAAATAACAAAATTTGCCATAGTGGTATCTTTTGCTCACTTTATCAATCTGAATTTTAACCGCATGCAGACTTTTAAATACGGAATACTTCCTTACTTAATAATTTTGGCGCCGACTATTGTGCTTTTAGCACTTGAACCTCATATTTCGTGTTCGGCAATCGTCATTTTACTCGCTGCGGGAATGCTTTTTATAGGCGGGGTAAAATTAAGGTGGTTCGGAATGGTAATAGGCGCAATAGCATCTGCATTGTTATATTTGGTACTGTTCACAGATAAATTAACATATGCAAACAATCGTATTGCCGGGTGGTTTGACCCATTTTCTCCGGGCGCAGGAGTCGACACATGGCAGACTCGTCAAGGTCTTTACGCTATCGGTTCGGGAGGCCTTTGGGGACTTGGACTCGGGCAATCCAGGCAGAAATATCTTTTTATTCCCGAGCCGCAAAACGACTTTATTTTCTCGGTAGTATGCGAAGAATTGGGGTTTGTCGGAGCAGTTGTGATTTTATTCTTGTTTGCACTCCTTGTATGGCGTGGAATGATAATTTCCATGAGAGCAAAAGACAAATTCGGAGCGCTTCTTGGAATAGGTTTAACAGCTCAAGTGGGATTACAAGTCATTTTAAACATAGCGGTTGTAACAAATACAATTCCAAACACAGGAATAAGCTTGCCGTTCTTCAGCTATGGCGGTACATCACTATTGATGTTGCTGGCACAAATGGGAATTATACTCTCGATTTCTCGAACAGCCCATTTGGAAAAAACTTAATATTATCAGGGGGAAACCGGTTTGAAAATAATATTTGTTGGCGGAGGAACCGCCGGCCATATAAATCCGGCACTAGCTTTGGCAGATTATATAAAATCTAAAGAGCCTGACACAGGAATTCTGTATGTAGGCGCAAAAAACGGCATGGAAAAAGAACTCGTAGCACGATGCGGATATAAATTCGAAGGAATAACAGTTTCGGGGTTTTCCAGAAAAATAAGTCTTGACGGCCTTAAAAAAAATATCAAAACTTTAAAAAATATAATTATATCTTCGAATGAATCCAGAATAATTTTGGAGAATTTTAAACCTGACATTTGCGTCGGTACAGGCGGGTATGTTTGCGGAAGTTTTTTAAGAATTGCAGGTAAAATGGGAATTCCATTCGTTATACATGACTCAAACTCTTATCCCGGTGTAACCACAAAATTACTGGCTAAAAAAGCCGCTAAAGTTTTGCTGGTAGACAGCGAAGCACGAAAACATCTCCCTAAAAACATAAATTCAGAAATAACCGGAACACCCATTAGAAATAAAATCACAAGGATAGACAAAGAAACCGCAAAAAAAGAGCTGAACTTACCCGATGCTCCCACAATACTTTCATTTGGCGGAAGTCTTGGAGCAAAAGCTATCAACAATGTTATGAGTAAGTTGATAAGCAATAATTTTAATAAAACAAATTATAATTTTATACATGGATTTGGAAAATCCTGTGATGATTTTTTAGAAAATTTACGTGGAGTGGATTTAAAAAGCCCCCGACTTATCATCAAAAATTATATACACAACATGGCAGAATGTATGGCGGCAGCGGATTTGATAATTTGCCGTGCCGGAGCAACTACAATCAGCGAAATAGAAGGCACCGCCAAACCTGCCATTTTAATTCCCTCGCCGAATGTAGCCGAAAACCATCAATTTCATAATGCAATGGCATTGGTTTCGAAGAATGCGGCAAGTATAATAGAAGAAAAAAATCTAACCGAAGATTCTTTAATTATGGAAATAAATAAAATTCTGGAAAATAACGGAAAAATTGCTAAGGAATATTCCGAAAACTTAAAAAATATTGCCATAGCCGATTCCGATGAAAAAATTTACAGAATAATCATGAATATTATAAAAAAATAGGAATGAGATTTTTTGCACGATTTGCATGAATTAAGTATAATTAATAATAAAAAATTACCATTTTTACAGTACATAAATTTAAAGATTAAAAAAGCCGAGTGCCGTGTAGCAACCAATAATATTAAAAATTTCAAAGTCGGCGATAAATTACTTTTAAAAAGCAAAGATGAATTTGTTTTGTGTGAAATTACATATTTGCATTTTTATAAAAGCTTTGAAGATATGATTTTTTACGAGAAAACAGAGAATATAGTTCCTTTTGTTGATAGCAATGAAGAAGCGCTAGGAATATACAAAAATTTTCCGGGCTCACAAAGAGTTAAAAGTATGGGCTGCTGTGCTATAGGTGTAAATCCCTTAAAAAGTAATCTTAAATTTACCATTAATATAAAATAACTAATTTTTTTAGGAGTGATAGTCTTGAATTGTTCACAAGAAATCAATAATATGTGTAAAGTTAAATCTTGTCCGTATCATGGACCATCTCCTATTCCCGAAGAAGGAAAATGGGTAAAATCTTTGGAAATAAAGGATATAGGTGGTCTTTCGCACGGGGTAGGTAAGTGCGCACCTCAACAGGGAGCTTGCAAACTTACATTAAACGTAAAGAACGGTATAGTCGAAGAGGCATTAGTTGAAACAATAGGCTGCTCGGGAATGACACATTCCGCCGCTATGGCCGGAGAAATTTTGCCGGGTAAAACTCTTTTGGAATGTTTAAACACTGATTTGGTATGCGACGCCATAAATGATGCCATGAAAGAAATATTTTTGCAATTGGCTTACGGGCGCTCTCAAACTGCTTTTTCGAAAGGCGGATTGCCTATAGGAGCAAGTTTGGAAGACCTCGGAAAAGGAAAATGTTCACAAATCGGAACTATTTTCAGCTCCAAAGAAAAAGGAGTCCGATATATGCAGACTGTAGAAGGATATATACTTTCTTTGGGTCTGGATAAAAATGACGAAGTGATTGGATATAAATTTATAAACCCCGGAGTAATGCTCGAAAAAATAAAAAAAGGTATTCCTCCCGAAGAAGCTTACAATTCCGGAATCAAAACTTACGGAAGATACGATGAAGCGGTAAAATATGTGGATCCTCGATGCGAATAGATGAAAAATTTATCCGAAAGGAAAATAAAATATGAATGATAATATAACTTTTGAAGGGTATTCAAGAAGAATTGAAACAATCAATAGATGTATGGAAAAATACGGTATTAAAAATTTGTCCGAAGCTAAAAAAATCTGTCAAGATAACGGGATATTTCCTGATGAAATCATAAAATCAATACAACCGATAGCTTTTGAAAATGCAGTTTGGGCATATACTTTAGGATGCGCCATAGCCATAAAAAGCGGAAGCCATTCAGCCGAAGAAAGTGCAAAATATATAGGAGCAGGGCTTCAGGCGTTTTGCATTCCCGGTTCGGTAGCAGACACAAGAAAAGTTGGCTTAGGCCATGGAAACTTGGCATCCAGATTATTAAACGAAAACACAAAATGTTTTGCTTTTATTGCCGGCCATGAATCCTTTGCGGCGGCAGAAGGGGCAATAGGAATAGCAAAATATGCCAATAAGGCTCGAAAATCTCCTCTTAGAGTAATTTTGAACGGTTTGGGAAAAGATGCGGCTTATATAATTTCCCGAATTAATGGCTTTACTTACGTGAAAACCGAATATGATTTTGAAACAAGCAGTTTGAAAATTTTATCCGAAAAATCATTTTCCGACAGCGAAAGGTCAAATATAAAATGCTATGGTGCAAATGAAGCTCTTGAGGGTCTGGAAATTCTTAAGCACGAAAAAGTGGACGTTTCTATTACCGGAAATTCAACCAATCCAACACGATTTCAGCATATAGTCGCAGGCACATACAAAAAATGGGCTTCGGAAAATGATAAATTCTATTTTTCCGTAGCTTCGGGAGGAGGAACAGGAAGAACTCTTCACCCTGACAACATGGCTGCCGGTCCCGCTTCATATGGTTTAACCGATTCAATGGGAAGAATGCACGGAGACGCTCAATTTGCGGGGTCATCTTCCGTGCCGGCTCATGTTGACATGATGGGATTTATAGGTATGGGGAACAACCCGATGGTCGGAGCAACGGTTGCATGCGCAGTAGCAACGGCAAAATCTTAAACAAAATAAAAAGAATCAGATAACAGGACTCCCTATTATCTGATTTTTTATTAATCAACCTTAAGCATTTTATGATTATTGCTTTCATTAAAAAAAATATATTTTAAAATTTCAAGAATTTTTTTACCATATTTCGAACAATAACTTTCATCTTTACTTATCAGCGATACTAGCTTTTCGTATTCCTCGTACTCCGGATTTTGAATATAACAATCTTTTATAGCTAAAAATAAAATAGTTTCCAAACAGCACTCAGTCAAACAATATATTTTGTATTTTCGTGAGGTACTTTCAATAAAATTTTTAATATTATTCTGTGCATTCACAAGGCATTTTCCAACAAATTTTTTTCCGGTTGTTACCTCTGCACATACACAATCTTTCAATTTATTTAAAATTTGTGATCCTAGATATACGTCTTCCGGTAATGGAGTGCCGTCTTCAGTTGCAAAAATTTGTCCTTTCACAGAAATAAACAAACTGAATGCCAAAAAAATTACTGTGAAAATTTTATTTAACTTTTTCATAATTTTATCCTCTCACTCATTTGTTTATTTTTATCCACATTATTAATTATATCATAACAATATTTTAAAATCAAGTGCATATTTTTATCCTTAATAATTATTTCCACTAATAGCAATTTTTTGTTGTTTTTATTATTGACTATATTAGATAATATTCTGCACATTTCTCATAAAAATAATAATTTTTTTTACGAAATAATTTTTATAAAATCTATTGAAATATTTTATATCCTGAGTATAATTTATTTATATGAAAATTAAATAGCTGTGTTAGTGAGTGATAATCTTTGAATAAAGAAAATTCAAATACAAAGCGACCAACGTTTGTGCTCAATGATATGGTAAAAGAAAAAATTTTGAAAATGTATAAAATAAGCAAAAATGATGTAAAAAAATCAGATAGCAATTCTAAAAATATATCCTAACAAAATATAATATTATTCCGAAAAATTCAAATACTAAGTGTGAAAATATTTTTCATATTTAGTATTTTTTGTTTTGAGGAGTGAAATTATGGCAAAAAGAATAGGAAAAAACACAGTTAAATTCGAAAATAACCCATCTATTAAAAACTATGCATCCGTATGTGGAAAAAAGGAATCCGAAGGGCCGCTTGGAAATCAATTCGATAAAATTTTTAAAGACACAACCCTAAAAGAAGACTCTTGGGAAAAAGCTGAAAGCAGGCTCCAGGCAATCGCGGTAAACACCGCTCTTGAAAAAGCTATGCTAAATACTCAAGACATAAACTATATATTTGCAGGAGATTTATTAAATCAGTGTATGTCATCGGCATTTGGATTAAGGGAACTCGGGATACCATTCTTAGGTCAATTCGGAGCCTGCTCTACAATGGCTCAAACTTTATTTTTGGCAGCTACTTCAATCGAAGCCGGTATATCAAATTATTCTGTTGCCGTTACTTCTTCGCACTATTGTTCTTCAGAAAGGCAATTTAGATTTCCACTTAATTATGGAGGCCAAAGAACTCCAACCGCTCAATGGACCGTAACAGGTTCAGGCGCGGTTATAGTTGAAAAAAATGAAAAAAATCCTCAAATAAAACATGCCACTATCGGCAAAATAGTTGACCTTGGAATAAAAGACGCCAACAACATGGGTGCAGCGATGGCTCCGGCGGCAGCAAAAACTCTTATATCTTTTTTTGAAGACACCGACACAAAACCCGACGATTATGACATGATTTTTTCGGGAGATTTAGGTGAGGTAGGTTCAGATTTATTAAAAGAATTAATGAAAAAAGAAAATTTAGTCCTTGGAAAAAATTACAACGACTGCGGACTAATGATGTACTTTAAAGAAACTCAAGATGTCCATGCAGGAGGGTCGGGATGCGGTTGTTCGGCTTCGATTCTTTGCTCTTATATTTTAAATCACGTTAAAAACAAAGAGTGGAAAAATATCTTATTCATGGCAACAGGTGCGCTGATGTCACCTACTTCTTCTCAGCAAGGCGAAACCATTCCGGGGGTTGCACATCTTATAAACATTACTTCAGGAAATTAATACATTAAATGTCCGTCGGCATAACCGGCGGGCATTTTTATATAAATTTTATATAAAATTTAACCAAAAAACGCTTGACATTATATATATATATAATTAGTACATACTCTAGAGTTTATTAATAAAAATAATTAAAAGGAGAGGATTTATATGCCAGAATATTTCCTAAAAAAGTTCAGAAATTCAGAATACAAAAAATTTAATACGTTAGCAGAAAAATTTGTAAAAGTGGTCGAAGATTTTGAAAAAAAATTTCACGAAGAGTATGATTCACCCTCACCCAATGGTCTGAATATGGATATAGACAGCGACTTACTTTATTATTTATACCTATCCATAATTGACTTTCAAAGAAATGCTCTTATTACCAAACTAGGTACCGACAGATATTCTAAAGAAATCAACCAATCTAAAATACCGGAATGCGCGAGAAAATTAATAAATCTAAAGAATGGAATTAAAAGTGGAAGCGCAAATCTAGATTCGGTATACGCAGCTATGGAAGATCTGTTAACTGCATATGTTGTCTGTATGAAGAGTGTAAATAAATTGTAAAGAACTAGTAAAGAAGATAGAATTTTTGATTAAAAAATATCGAGGACTTCTTAAACAAGAAATCCTCGATTTATATTTAAATTTTTTCTTTTTTTATTCCAAATATTTTCCTTAGAAAAAAACCTAAAAATCCGGGACTTTTTATCAAAACAACTTTCATATATTCCCACCCCCTATACAACGGAATCAGCATTTTATAAGAGCTATGGCTAATATAACAAGTATTATTGAAATAACCATTATAATAATAGACTCCGGAAATAAAAATGAAAGTGTAAGCCCCAGTCCAAATGAAAGCGCTAAAATCCCTTGTTGTTTGTATCCACACATAATTCTCACCGCCGTTATTTTATAATTTCTTGACCGGAAACTTAAACATTAAAAAACTCTTTTATATATTATATACACGTGGCAAGAAAATGTTATTTTATCAATTTACAAATCACATTTTATATCTGACAAGGTAACCGCTGCCGCAACTTTTAAAGCTGAGGCAATTCTTTTTTTCTCAAGATTATTAATTGGAACGCCGTTAAACATTAAGTCATCCTGCTTTTCCAGACAACTTATGAAATTGGATATTATACTGTAAATTTCATGGCTCTCGATTTCGTCGGAGTCATCGTCTTTGAGATCCAATATGTAATCTCCGCTGGCGTCAAGCATACGACAAATTTTTGCTAAGGTAGAATTATCGGGCTCTCTTCTGCCTTGTTCATACATTCCCACAGCAGAATGAGAAATATTAAGCTTGTCAGCAAGCTGAGCTTGTGTCATGCCCGATTTTTTCCTTAATTTTTTCAGTTTAAAACCAAATTTACTGCTTATAGTAATCCCCCCTATTCGTGATTTTTTATTATGTAAAATTAATTCATAAATTCACCCACAAATTAATAGTAATATTTTTGAATGTAAAAGTTAATAAAATTTTGTCGATAGAATTTAATTTGTACAATTATTATATCACTTACACGTATAGTGTTCAATTATTGTGTAAAAATATTCGCACAAACATTATTATACTTTTTGTAAGATTACATTAAAAATTAATTTTTTGTTGACGATTTAATATACATATGATACCATGGGTACATGTAAACCGAAAAGCGTTCCCGGAACACTGCACTTGCCTAGGTTTTTATTTTTTTAGGATTTTCTACACGTTTCGTGTATTAGGAGGAGTAAAATGTACTACGAAGAATTATCGCATGAATACCTAAATCAAGCGAAAATACTTAAAAATCATATAAAATCTATAAGAACACAATATGTGAAGATAAGTCCCGAAGAAAGCTCCGATGTCAATTATAGATTGCGCCTTCTATATTCGATGTACTTGGACTTACTTCATACAGGTAAATATCTAAAAAGAAAAAGTGAGGTAGTAAAAGAATGACCAAAAAGCCTTTCTCAATGGATAATTTCACAGAATCACTCATAAGCGCTTCTCTATATACCAAAAATTTTTTTGATGCAGAAGATACAAATTATAAAAAGATGATAGCATCTTTAAAAAAAATTGTAAACGGAGAATTGACAAAGAAACAAAAAATTTGTGTTTTCCTCTACTACGGAAAAATGATGAAAATGAAAGATATTTCGGAAAAACTAGGCATCGACATTTCTTGCGTTTCACGGCACATAAAAAGAGCCAAAATAAAAATAGAAAAAACTATGAAATATTATTTTTAAACCATCAAAATTCACAAAATCGCACCAAAAATTCTCCATAATAATCTATTTCAAATTATAAATCGCTGAAATTATCAACTAAAAAATAAAATACTCCAAAAACGCCCTTTAATCTGCCGCACAGTATGACAATAAAATTTCTTACCCCCTTAATATAATGGTATCGAATCAACGATAATCGATATAAGGTGGCGTAAAAATTGAAAAGTATAACTACAAGCACTAAAGAAAAACTATTAAACTCAGCAAAAAATTATTCCTTAAAATTTTTATTTATCAAAATGATGTGTTTTTTATCCGCTGTTTTAATATCACGTGGAGAAATTTTTGGGCGATACTATCCGTTCGGGTTATCATTTTCAGCATCAGCACCCTTAAAATTATTGACGCCGACACTTATCGGCACAGTTATAGGATATTTGTTTCCTCTTCGATTAGGGTGCGCCATACGTTACATAGCTACAGTAGTTGCCATCACGGCAATAAAATGGACTTTAAGTGATATTCCAAAAATTAAAAATCATGTTCTTTACGTCCCTCTTTTGGTATTCACTTCATCTATAGTGACGGGAATATCTATGGATTTAGCATACGGAATAGACAGCCGGGACATTTCAATAAGCGTTCTGGAAGCAATTCTCGCAGCCGGAGCAGCGTATTTTTTTGATATCACTTTTAAAATACTCTCAAATAAAAAACTTTATTCATTAAATCAAAAAGAATTTGTATGCCTGGCAATAAGCGTAAGCATAATTCTTTGTTCTCTTTCAAGATTATGTGTAATGGGAATTTCTCTCGGAAAAATCATGGCAATAACTTTAATATTAATCATTTCGTATATTTTTGGACCTGCTTTAGGAACAATAGCAGGAATATGTTCGGGGATTATTTTCAGTTTACCGTCGTTTGGACAATCTTATATTTCAGGGTCGTATGCGTTCGGAGGATTAATCGCCGGTATGTTTTCCGGAAGCGGAAAAATAGCAGCATGTTTAGGGTTTTTATTTGCAAATACATTACTGTCTTTTCAAATGGGAAGCGCAACAAAAATAATTGCGGGAATATATGAATCGGTTTTAGGAATATGTTTGTTTTTAATTTTGCCGAAATCTTTTATAAATGCTATAAAATTTTCAATTCCTTCTTTAGGAGCGAATATAAATCAGCCAAATTCAAAAAATCTCATATCAAAAAAATTAAATTTTTTCTCGGAATCGCTCGATAATGTTACTAAAATTTTAGAAAAAGCATCAAATAAATTTTCGAAACCATCAAAACAAACTCCTGCAGAATTATGTTTGAAGGCCGCATATTCTCAATGCAGCTCCTGCGGACTTAATTCTTTTTGCTGGTCCAAAAATTACGACAGCACGTACAATGGAATAAAAAGCATCTATGAAAATATAATATCAAATAAGAAAATTGCAAATTTCCAAATTTCTTCCGATTTTATGAGAAGGTGCAAAAAAACAGACCTATTAACACAAAAAATCTCCGAGGCTTTTTCTAATTTTAACAATTATAAATCCGCCGAACTTAAAATACACGAATTCAAATCCATAATGTCAAACCAATTCAGTGCAGTAGGTTCTGTTTTAAGCGACCTATCTAATGAACTCGAAAGCTTCACAGAATCTGACAAAAATTTAGAAAACAAGATAAAGGAGATTGCAAATAATTTAAATTTAAATTTATTAAACATAAGTTGTTGGACCAGCAAAAACAATATGCTTTTTATAGATGCGGAAAGTCATAATTACATAAAAAAGGAAGTTTTGGAAAAATTAAGAAAAATAATATCCAAAAACTTCGGAAGAGAAATGGACATGCCCTTAATAGACAGTTTCGATAATTTTTATAAAATTTCAATATCCGAAAAGAAAAATTTTGCAGTAGATATTGGAATCAGCCAACATGCTTGCAACAACGGAAATTTATGTGGAGACAGCTGTTGCTGTTTTGAAGACGGCATTGGTAATTTTAACATAATAATCAGCGACGGAATGGGCACCGGAGGTTCCGCAGCTGCAGAAGGAGCAATAGCTTCGGAATTAATGAAAAATTTTATAAAATCCGGAATAAGCTTTGCAGGAGCTTTGAAACTCGTCAATTCTGCTCTTATGCTTAAAGAAAAAGACGAATTTTTGACGACCGTTGACATTGTATCGTTCGATTTATTTTCGGGTCAAACCAAATTCATCAAAGCCGGTTCGCCGTCAAGCTTCATTTTAAGGGGCGATATGGTATCTGAAATTAATTTTGAATCTCTCCCGATAGGAATTTTAAACGAAGTTACATTTTCTCAAGAAATTTACAATCTTCAAGACGGTGATATAGTACTCATGGTTTCGGACGGCGCTACGGATGTCGGTTCGGAATGGATTCAAAAAATACTTATGTCAAAAAAATACAATTCTGCACAAGAACTTTCGAATTTAATTGTAAAAGCAGCGATTAAAATAAGAAAAGAAGCTCACGATGATGATATCAGTGCGGTAGCAATTAAAATTTCAAGATGATTTTAAATTTAAAATTGCTTCAAGCTATTGACAAAATTGTTTTATACAATTATAATTATAGTGCAAGTCGAGGTGTAGCTCAGATGGTAGAGTGCTTGGTTTGGGACCAAGATGCCGCAGGTTCGAGTCCTGTCACCTCGACCATCGTCAAAATTAGTCGATTATTGTATAATCGACTTTTTTGTTTGCCTCAAATATAAAATTTTGGTAGAGTTGCACATAAAAAGCAAATTGTGTCCATTTTGTTCTATCTTATAACAGAATTTTAAATGGTAAAATTTATGCTATAAACGATGATAATTTCGAAAAGCCCCCTATTCATGATAATTGCAGATGTGCAATGGTTGTGCTGAAAGCAGTTGAGGCGGGTAATGCAACAAAAGACGGTATAAATGGCGCTGACTTTTGGATGAAGTATTTAGACAGATTGCCGGATTATTATATTTCAAAGGAAGAAATTAGTAATTTAGGCTGGAGACAGGGTAAATCACCCAAGAAATTCGCTCCGAATAAAATGATTGCTGGTGGCATATACCGGAACAGAAACAATCATTTACCTCAAATTATCGGAAGAGTTTGGTACGAAGCTGATATAAATTATTACGAAGGGAAACGTAATAAACACAGACTTCTGTGGTCAAACGATGGTTTAATATTTGTAACATACGATCATTACGCAACATTTTATGAAATAATTTAGGAGGAAATATTATGGAAAACGAAAATAAAAAGGTAATAAAATTAGATTTAACGGGCTGCAAACATTCAGACGAAATTCACGAGAGAATTAGAACAGCTTTTGACTTTCCCGAATGGTATGGTAAAAATTGGAGCGCTTTTTGGGATTTGCTTTGGAGTGAATGTGATGCTGATAAAGTTGAAGTAACTGGGGAAAATAGTTTATCTAAGGAATTTGACTGGCATATAAATAAAATGCATGAGATATTACAACGTAATAAAGATGAACATTTAAAATATAATTGGGAACCATTTGATTTTGAAATAATGGATTAAAAATGCAAAAATTAATATCGACCAAA
>JBJEZK010000020.1:0-43576 GCA_051887355.1 Acutalibacteraceae bacterium | reverse complement strand
CTGAATATGAACTTGAGTAATTATAAAAATAATAAATAGGTATAGAAGTCATGCCATATAACGTACCTTTGGTCGGTTTGCCATAACTATAGCTATTAGAATTAATGCGCAAGCAAATTGTGGTTTAATAGCGAATTTTTAAGATTAGAGTCATACTCAAAAGTAGGTGCTAGTTATGAAAAGTCGAAAAGAACTGATGAATAGCTTTATAAAAGAAGATGGGGAAAGAATTTTTGAATTATTTTATAGTCTTATGATTGGTGGTATAGATTTAAAAAGTCTAAATGAAAAAGAAAAAATTATTGCTGAATGTATAAAAAATGAATGTACAGACGAGAATGGTGTTTGTTATGAGTTATACCGTTCTTTAAGGAAAATAAGGAATAGTAAAACTAAGATGCAAGTAATAGAGTTGTATGAATCTATTTTGAAGTCAATGTGTAGACAGATGTTTTTTAATGCTCTTAAATTGGGAATTGTACTAAAAATATCAAATGAAAAATTAATAGGAAAGAATTATGATTATATTAATATATAGTGATGTTAAAGATGAATACTTATTTAGGATAAAAATTAAGATTATGTAGAAGTAGATTGGCATGTAAAGAAAGACAGATTCATGTAAAAATAGTGTTTTTATGTTTCATTATATAAATTTTTTTAAATCTGATTTTAGTAATAACAAGATAAAATGATAGATTTAAGTTGAATTTTTTCAATATATATGGTATCATACTAAACAATTGTCGTGAGGAGGAAGTAAAATGAAATTAAATGTAAGTAGATTTAATATTTATTCATGTTTAACACTACAACATAATAACATGCAGATATGTTTTGATCCAGCTAAAATTAGGGAATCAGACATTGATACTATATCACCGGATATTATTTTTATTTCCCATGAATCAATGGACCATATGGATCCATCACAAGTATATATTCTTCAAAAAAAGAAAAATTGCAAAATATTTTGCAGTATAGCTTGTGCAATAGATTTAACCCAAGCTTTCCCACATGATTATGAATTTATTGATAGTATAAATGCTCTTATACCCGGAGCTTATGTTGAATGTGGTAAAGTCATAATAGAAACGCAAAAATCTATACATTGTGATTATATGTTGCCGTTAATTTTTAAAATAACTTTTAAAGATACAAATATTTCTGTTCTTCATTGTTTTGACAGCCTTTTATCAGACGATATTATTGAATTTTCAAAAAATACAAGTTTAGCTATAATACCGGTGGGTATAGCTAAAGGTGTATCTGCAAGCAGTGGGTTAGAATTCATTCAAAAATTAAGCAGTTATAGATTTATTACCAACCATTTGAAAAGCAAAAAAGAGTTAGATTTATTTAAGAATTTATTAAATGACAAATATCCTTGTACATTTTTGGATTGGAATGAAAGTGCAGAGGTGGAGTTAGAAAAAGTTCAACATACCAAAAATAGTGAATTTAACTTAAATTTTAGTACGATTTGCAATAACTTAGATTCTATCAAAAAAGAACATTTGATGTGGATTGCATCAAATATAAATTGTTTAAAAACTGACTTAATAAAGGATAAATCAATATTGAACGGTTTATATTCAAAGTATGAATATTCAAATTATGAAGAAAAAATTATATTGCTTTGTATTTTTATTTCTATATCACTACTTGACTCAAATTTAATTACCAAAGATTTAATTGAAAACATAAAAAAAGATCTATCTAAAGATACGTCAAGTGAAAATAATAATTTACACACTGTTATATTGTTATTCTTATCTGTATACGCTCAACAATCAGGAAATATTTTCGCAGATAAAGAGGCTGTTAAGTTAATAGATGAAAAAAATGAACATAATACATATTGGGTAGTAGAATTTTTGGGAAGATGTATTGTATCCAACAAAAATACTTGTGAAAACTTGATAAATGAGTTTATGAAAATTTTGAAAAATCCTAATATTTATAATTCTGTAGTTGTTAGAAGGAAGATTTTCTGGGAGTTATACAGAATTATGAAAGTTATGCCCTCTTATACAGAAAAATTTGCAAATGTATTTGAAGATGGTTTAACGGACTCAAACCCTGATGTGGAATTATTAGCAACATTATGTTTTGGACTTGCAAACAGAGTTTATAATGTTACTTCGACGCAGCTTGAAAAAATATTTAATTTGCTCAAAGACCCAGAAGATGATGTAAGAGAAATTGCTGTAAAAACAATCAGGAAACTTAATAACAAAGATTACATTTTATCCAAGAAATTTCAACTTTTTGAATTGATTAATGACTCTAATTGTCATGTGCAGCATGAAGCCCAAATTACGAAAAAAACAGTAACCGAGTGGGAAATATGAAAAGTTTAACAAAGTTATGGTTTAATTATAAACCTTTAAAATGCGTAAAAAATGATTGTGTAATAACTAAAAGAATGTTTTGGAAAAAGTTATTAGATAAAAGCGAATCGTCTGACCCTATTTTTGTTGCAATCAATACATTATCAGGCGCAATAGATTTATTCAATTCGTTTGAAGGGGAAAGCATTGAAAAATGTATTTTTGAGGATAAATTTGAAAATTTGCCGGATGTAATTTTTGAATTTTTATGTAAAAGGGGTTATATTTTTCCGTCACATGAAATAGAAGAATTGGTTTTTGATACTTTTATTAATGATGCCAAAAATAAGAAGTATACAAAGGATAAAATTTTAGGATTTTTTACTTTAGACACCGGGTGTCCAATGCGATGTGAATATTGTTTTGAAAAAAAGTCTGAAAAACAAGATAATAGTTTCGAGAACAGTATCATGGATGAAAAGTCGATAGCTTCAGCATTTGATTTTTTGAATATGATGCGGACAATCCAAGGAAAACAAATTGATTTTGTAGCAGGCTGGGGCGGAGAGCCGTTGCAACAGAAAAATTTTGAAATAAATAAATTGTTTTTAGATTATGCATGTAAAAATGATATACCTATTGCTTATTTTTCAAATTTAGCTTTCGTTGATAAAAAGTTAATTAATTTACTTAAAACTCACAAAGAAAGAATTAAATTTATTCAAACCACATTGGACGATATGAATAAAAATCATAATTCTAACAGAAAACTACCTAATGCTTTCGAAATCACAGTAAATAATATTGATAGAATGCTAAAAGAAGATTTACCGGTAATTGTAAGAACTAACATAGGCGCAAATAATATAGATGCTATTCCGGAGTTATCTCAGTTTTATAAAAGTAAAGGTTGGTTTGATTATCCTAAATTTAAAGCATACCTTACGCATACATATGATAGACATCACGAATTTACAAAAGAATTTACTTTGACCGAAAATAATGCATACTCAAAGTATTTAGAATTTCGAGATAAATATCCTATTGTAAGAAAAATTCAAGGTATTAAATTTGGTCCTTCTCTTCGTAACATAATAGAAGCATTTAAAATAAGAGAATGCTTAGATGTTACTAAAAATGATTTTGAGATTTCAATTAAACCGACTATTACATATTGTTTTACTTCAAACAGAACAGAATATGTTTTTACCGGGAAACCAAATTATTCTTTGTATTGTTGTGCGGAATGCACAGGTTTATGTAAATTTAGGCTTGGAAGTTATTATCCAAAATTTCATATAGATACCAAGCAATCATCTATGTGGGGCATGAAAAAGCATACCATACATAATGTTCGTTCTATAGATTCTATTGATAAATGCAGAAATTGTCGTGCTGCCACATATTGTGGAGGATATTGTGCTTTAGAAACAATAAACTCCATGGGTAATGCTGATGGTGCATATTGTAAAAAGGCTGATGAAATAATTGAAAACTTTTTAAAAGATGAATCTATCAGGCTATATAAAAGAGCGAAATTGCTTTTAGATAATACAGAAAATATAACATTATAAATAAAAAATCAAGTCATCGAAAGGTGGTGATATTAATGGAAGTTGACTTGCATGTTACTAATCGTTGCAATTTAAAATGTGAACACTGTGTTTATGATTCAGGTAAGTTAAATATGGTAGATATGTCATTTGAAACTGTAAAAAAGTTGAATATCGGATTTAAAAATATGGGAGTAAAGGAAGTTCACATTACCGGAGGAGAACCTTTACTAAACAAAGAACTTTTTGATATGATCAATTATTTGCACAGTGAAGGATACTTAGTTCGGCTTCAAAGTAATGGTTATCTAATAAATAAAGAAGTAGCTCGCAAATTAAAAGCAAGTGGAGTCGATCACATACTGATAAGTATAGATGGCTTATATGAAATACATAATAAGTTCAGGGGCAATTCAAAATCTTTTTCTGCTGCATGTGAAGCGGTAAAAATATGTATTGATGAAGGCATATTTACCAGAGTAAATACTGTAGTAAGTAAATTTAACATAAATCGGATTAAAGATTTAATGAAGAAAATGAACGAGCTTAAAGTTAATCAGCATTCTTTTTTCTATTTAACTCCTATGGGAAGAGGGATTAATTTAAAGGATAGTATTTTATCTTTATCCGAATGGGAAAAAATTCAAAATGAAATATTATCTTACGGAAAAGAGTTAGGGTGTAGTTCTAAAATAAGAATACAAGATGTATTTCATGAAGGAGATATGGTTTACGAAGGGCTTGATATATGCCGAAAAGATAACTGCCTTATTATGTCAAACGGTAACGTATATCACTGCGTATTTTTCGTCAATTCCCCGTATTGCTTAGGAAATGTTTATGAAGATGATATTTTAAAAATTTGGAACAGACTACCTGATTTACTAAACAGTATAAATTTAAAAAGAAAAAAATCATGTAATAAGTTCAAATGCGGAGGCGGTTGCCCAGGTATGGCGTTTTGTTTTAGGGGTGATATATCCAAATGTGACCCAAGGTGTGAACCTGAAAATAAGCTAATCTCAAGCTGTATCAGAAGATATAGAAAATAAATATTGAAATGGAGGTATAGGCATCTTAGCAAAAGATGTCCGAAAAAATATGAGCGAATTAAAAACAAGAAATAGTATTAAAATTGTACTTTTAAACAGTAAAAATGAATTATTGCTTCTATCTACAGATGATAAATCTATAACTAATAAAGATGGAAGTTATAATGGAAAGTTTTGGCAACTTATAGGAGGTAAAATAGAAGATGGTGAAACTCCTATTGAGGCAGCCAAACGAGAGCTATTTGAAGAAACAGGATTAAGTGAAAACGATGTAACTTTCGGAGATGTAGTTTGGAAAGGCGAGTTGGACTTAAATATGAAAGGTTCAATGACTCATATAAATCAGTGCTTTATATACGCAAAAACAAACAGAGAAAATGTTACTTTGAAGAACCTTACTGACGAAGAAAAACCTGTAATTAAGTCACTTGAATGGCTATCGCTTGAACAAATAAAAAACAGTAATGATATTATCTATCCGGTTGTACTCCCTGAATATTTGCCGGACATTATAAACGGAAATTTCCCAAAAGAAACTTTAATTATAGATTTAGCTAAACAACCTAAGAAGGGTCAATAAGAGTAATGACTTGGAATATAGGTTGGGGTTTAACTTCTGCTTGCAACTCTCGTTGCAAGCATTGTTATAATAATTCCGGAATGGGAGTCTCGGAACAAATAAATTTAGAAGAAGCTAAAATAATAGTAGACAAATTACACAACAATGGTGTGAAAACTATAAATTATGGAACAGGAGAAAGTGGTCTTATAAGCTATTTTTGGGATTTAGTTAAGTATGTAAATTCGAAAGGTATAACTCAAGGGCTTACAACTAATGGTTCATCTGTTAATAATAATACTATGCATTACATAAAAAAATATATAAATGACATTGATATATCAATAGATTATCCGGATAAAATTAAAAATAATGATTTTAGGGGTTCTGAAAAAGCTTGGAGCTGGGCAATTGATGCTTGTGAGCTTTTAAAGAAAAATGATTTCAATTTTAGTATAGTTACTTGCATACATTCTAAAAATTCTGATTTTGAAACTTTAGATAAATTTTTAGAATTATCAAAAAAATATAATTGCGAGTGGCGAATTAATTGGTTTAAACCAACTGGACGAGGAAAAATTAATGAAGAACTGAAATTAGATCCTATAAAAGTTCATAGAATATTTAAGTATATAGTTGAAAGAAGTGTAATAACAGCGCTTCCAGATCCTTATTTTTCATCAATTATAGGTTTAAATACAAGAGTCGCTCCTCCTTGTGGTACTGAATCTTTCAGAATTACTCCTAATACAGAAGTTGTTCCATGTGTTTATTTTACTAAAGAAATGAAAAATATTTCTATACTTAACAATAATTTTGAGGATGTAGTGAATAGTAATCCTATGAAAGAAGTAAGAAATAGAAAAGTTTCGTTTTGTGGTGACTGTGAATTTTATAAATCGTGTCATGGCGGATGCCTAAGTCGAGCTTATTTAGAATACGGAGATATAAATGAGCCAGATGCATTTTGCTTCAAAAAAAATAAATTAGGTGAAAATCCGCTCTTAGGCTTAGAATATGAATACAATCATGACAAAACAAAAGTACATGAAAATTATTTATGTACTTTGATTGTTAAAGCAAAGTAAAAGGGAAGGTGATTTATATGAAGTATAAAAATGTCAATCCTCAGTATTTATCATTTTATCCATACTATGCACGTAGCGGTCAAGATAAATATTTAAACGAAAATATATTCAAAAATAAAAAAGGCGGAATTTATGTTGATATTGGAGCTTATGACGGCGTCGAATCAAGCAATACATTATTTTTTGAAGAAAGCTGTGATTGGAACGGAATTTGCGTGGAGCCGCTTATAGGTGCGTTTGAAAAATTAAAACAAAACAGAAATTGCATTTGTATAAATAAATGCGCCGCAAGTTATAACGGTACATCTAAATTTATGCATGTGAATCCCTCTATTTGTCCGCCGTCCCCTAGAGAAAAAGGAAGAACTTCCAATTATGAAAAAATGAGTGGTCTGATAGATTATTATACTTCTGAGCATTTAGAAATTATAAATAAAATTATAAATACTTATGGTGGTACAAAAGATATTTTCGAATGTGAATGTATGGATATCAATGATATCTTGAAAACTTTAAATTCTAAACAAATTGATCTGCTTTCTATAGACACAGAAGGCAGTGAACTTGGTATTTTAAAACATATTGATTTTTCTAAATACCAAATAAATGTAATAGTAGTAGAGATTTTGTACAATAAATCTGAATTTTTGACTTTTATGAATAGTGTTGGTTACTCAAAAATAAAGGAGGTTGGATATGATTGGATTTTTAAGAAAATATAAATATTTAATACCTATGTTTCTCTGCGTTATTTGCATTATGGGATGCTCGTCTAATCAAAGTACTACATTAGACCCAAAATTGCATGAAATAGACAATCAAAAAAATATTCGTATGCAAGATTTGAATGAATTAGGGATAGAAACTTTTAGATACACTTATAACTGCTCCGATCAAATATTAGATGAAAGATTTGAGAAAATGTCTTCTGACCGCTGGAAAATTTATTTTATAAATTCTGAAGATTATGGTAAAAAAGACGTTTTAGGAGTATATAAGGAAAAATTTAAAACCCCAGAAAATTGGGGAATATGGCATAGTCGATATCCATATCCTCTGGCTTTTAAGTACAATTTGGCTTATGAAAATTACGATGCAAGTATTATTTTATCTTCGAATAAGACTAAATTTTTAGCCATAGAAGCTCCTTCAAGCAAAAACATATTAGAATTTTATAAATTGTTTGATATATATAAAGTAAGTTGCTTTGTTAAATTAAATTCACCGGATGAATACAATGAAGATTATTATCCATTTTGGAGTGAGAAAATGGAGGATAATACTCATCTAAATTTAGGGGAAAGGTCTGTGAATTTTTTATCATATGAGTGGCCTCATAGGCAAGGTGCTGACATTATATCATTGCTAAATTTGATTAAAAATGCTCAAAGTGTATTTGATAATTCTGAATTTATGGCTGTTTCCTGCAGAGCTGGGGCGGGAAGAACTGGAACGTTTATCGCATCATATATTATTATTAGTCAAATAGATGAGCAATTAAGCAATGAGATTTCTCCAGATGATATTAATATTGATATAGATAGAATTGTTTGGGAAATTTCAGTTCAAAGACCTTTTGCAATTACTCATAAAGAACAGTATAAAACTTTGTATAGATTAGCAGACTATTATATCCAAAGTAAAAAATAAAGGGAGCATATTTGCTTCCTTTTATTATGTAAGCTTGTGTTGTTTTTTCACTATTGAATCATAATATTCTTTCTCATATTCAAAATTAGGATTTTCTAATTCTTTCATCCATTTATCAATTATTTGAATATTTGGAATTAAATTTTTTTCTAATTCATTATTTTTCATGGCTTCATATACAGATATGCAAAATGGGTGTGGAGAGAGCAAATTCCCACCTGTTGAATATGATATAGATCTACAAGCTCCTAAACAAGTTTTCCAAAATATACACTTTGAGCAGAGCCCTTCGAAATCACTTTGTCTTAACCCTCTAATATGCTTGAAATGTTCGCTATTCCAAATATCTTTTAGTTTTTGAACCTTAATATTTCCTGCTTTAAATCCTCTTTTATTAAAAGTGATAGGTCCGCATGACGTTACATCTCCATTAGGCATAATCTCACACCTATGCACACCCCATCCGCATTTTTTCTGAGTGCCTCCGGAAAGAACATCAGGCAATTCTACTATTGCATGAGGATATTTTTCTTTAAGAAGTTTTACAATTCTAAGCCATTCATTTACATCAAGTAACTCCAAATTTTTTCCGTTTCCATTAGGACTATGCGCTAAAAACACTCTATTTTTTATTCCTAAATTTCCGGAAAACTTAAGTATATTATCAATTTCAGATATATTTAATTTTGTAAGTACAGTTTGTATTTTCACATTACAACCTTTATGCACCAATTTTTCTATATTATTGCGTACTATAGGAGCTGTATTGTTGCCTCTCATTTTCTCGCCATCATAACTAATTCCAAATTCCACTTTAGTAATTTCATCTTTCAAATTTTCCATTAAATCGTTTATAAGGTAGCCGTTAGTTTCAATTTCTACCCTTAAACTATTTGAAAGACAAAATTTCACAATTTCTGATATACAGTCAGATACTAAAGGTTCTCCACCAGTAAAAGTAACTTTTTTACATCCAAGTTCTATAGCTTGTACAATACTAGATTCCAGTTCATCATAGTCTAATGAAAAATTTTCTTTAAACCAGTCAGCAGCATAACAATGTGGACAATTAAAATTACATTTAGAAGTTATACGAATATGTAAGTCCTTTAATACAGGTAATTTACTCATAGATTTTCCTCCTTGTTTTGTGTATTTAAGCCTATTATATCATAATTTATGAAGATTTTAAATCAACATAGATTATGATTTTTAAAAAATAAAAACTATATGTAATGAAACCAATATCAAAACTTTTTATAATATTACCATAAGTTCTCTAAACTTTTAAGCATTTGTTCTTTTCGTTCTTTCTCTATACCGCAATATTTGAGAGTCATTTTTTCAGAACTATGATTCAAAATGTCCTGAAGTGTTGCAAGTGTGGTCATATCATTTTTATGTACTTGCAAAAACCAATAAGCAAAAGTTTTCCTTAGAAAATGCGTTGAACAATGATATGGAAGTTTTAAATCTATTGCCATTTTATTGAATATACTTCTCATAGGAGATATACCTATTGGCTTATTTTTACCTTTTTGACTTTTAAAAACATATTCGTCAAGTTCGAAATACCCAATTTGTCTTATGTAAAGATTTAGAGCGTTTTTAATACTTCCGCTTATAGGCATTTTTCTGCGTTTTTTCGTCTTTTGCTCTACAATATCAATTTCTCGTTTCCATGAATAATCCTCATCAAAGAAATCAGAAAATTTTAAACTTAATAAATCTCCACAGCGGTATCCAGTTGTGATACCTACAATAAACAAGCAGTAATTTCTATACTCTTTCCTATCGAGGAAATATTTTTTAATCTTTTCTATTTCCTCTAAAGTCTTTACTGAATCTGCTGGCTGTGCTTTTGGCTTACCTTGACTTGTAAAATTAGACTTTAATTCATTATTTTTAGCTTTTAGGATAGGAAATTTGATTACGTTTCCTTTAGCATTTTTGCATGAATAATTACATAGATTTTCAAATGTTAATTGTGCGTTTATAATAATCACTCCATCATTTTATTGTATAATAATTATACCATAAAACTACATAA
The DNA here is from genome assembly GCA_051887355.1 of Acutalibacteraceae bacterium. Classification (GTDB taxonomy): domain Bacteria; phylum Bacillota; class Clostridia; order Oscillospirales; family Acutalibacteraceae; genus UMGS1491. The sequence goes on along the minus strand of JBJEZK010000020.1, from coordinate 33,291 downwards.
AAGTGCTTAAAATGTGCATTTTATACACCATAGAGATAATTATATATAATTGATGCTTTTTGTTTATTTCGACAAAATACGCATAACAAAAATAATCGTTCTATTTCTTGATATTTTTCAGGATTTTGGAACGATTTTATTTTTGCTCAATTTAAGTGTGAAATTCTTTTCTGTAAAAATATAGTAATTATCTTTGTTTGGCAATCTTTTTGCTTACTGGAGTTTTTATTTTCCTTAGTCTAACTTGATTGTCTAGGATATTTTAAGATTGTTTTTTGGTCTTTTTTCAGGGTGTTTTTGAGTGGGTTTTTAGGACATTTTTTGAGAGGGTTACTATATAAATTTTTACGCTTTTTCGGACTGTTTTTGATGTAAAATATCCCCCCTCAAAAGCTGAATATTATCAAAATCTCGGCTTATGTATTTAGTCGATATTTTATCAAAGCGGTAAAACTGCAAACCTTTGGCAAATTTCAAGAAGAAAAAACTTTTTTATTATTCCCATATTTACCGAAAACGAAGAAACATTTAACCCTTGTTTTCAGGCTTTTATTATTCGTCAACTTTCGACATATTAAAACCCACCAACAAAAGCTACTATTAACTCACTACCAACAATCAAAAACCATTAAAGCACCGAACAAATAAACGCTTCAACCATTCAAAGCACTACACACAAAAAAATTTAATTTTTTTCGGTGTTGTCTGGCTCTTGCTCCGGCTGATTTTCTTTTAAAAACTCGTCAAAGTTTTTTCCGATGTCCCTTTCGATTTTTTCTTTTACTGCTTGTACTACAAAACCATTTTTACTATAACCATATTTTTCACAATGCATATTTAAGATAGCCATTTCTAAAGGTTTAAAAGATATATGTGTTCTTAAATATGCCTTCTTATTATATTTGCTTTTTGCTTTGGTACTTGATTTTGTTTCTCTATTTATATTGTCAGTCATATATATACTCCTTTATTTGTATAGTGGTGATAGTATAATATCAAAAATTTATTTCGTAATCAAGCGTTCGTCAATATTCACAAATTTAAATACTGGGGATAGTATAATAACTACGTCTAAATATATTGACCTTATACTGGGGATAGTATATAATATAAGAGTAGTAAAGAGATAGCAAAACGGCGGAGAGCGACAGTTGAAATCAATTTACAAATAAAAATATTAAATATAAAAAGGTATTACAAATGGCATATTTGAGAGTAACATTAACAAATTTAGGGAAATACAACGAGGGAGAATTAATTTTTAAATGGTTAGAATTACCAGCAACAGAAGAAGAAATTGAAAAAACATTTAAAATTATAGGTGTAGAAGAAACCACAGAGTATGATGAATATTTTATAACAGATTATGAAACAGACATTCCCGGCTTAAAAGTAGGAGAATATGAAAATTTGTCATAATTAAATGAACAAATGGACGAGTTAAGCTATTTAGATGATTATGAAATAGAAGAATTAGAAGCAATAATGGAAGTAGAGGGTGGCTCTTTAGAAGAAGCTTTGGAAATTCATCAAAGAGGAGAATTTATATATTATAGTGGGATAGAAAGTTTTTCAGAACTTGCGGAAATGTTTGTAAATGAGGGTTGCTATGGGGATATTCCAGAACACTTGCAAAATTATATTGATTATGAAGCAATAGGCAGAGATTTAAGTTTTGACTACACACAAACAGAAAATGGAATGTTGATGATAGCATAGTGATATAAAAGCGGTTATATAAGCCATAACCGCTTTATTAAATTAAAATATAAGGAGAAGTAAAAAATTATGTATTATGAAATAAATGAAGAAATGGCAAAAAAAGCTAAAGAATTATCAAGTTATGATAATTATAAATTTGGTAGTGCAACACAAAAATATAGAAGTGTTGTTGATGATGTAATTATGTATGCAGAAGAACAAAAACGTAAAGTAAAAAATCAAGAAGTTATTGAAAGAATTGATAATTTAGTTGAAAAATTTTCAAAACAATATGTAGATTGGACAAACCAATATAATAAAATAAATTGCTATTGTCCGTCTATATTGATAACTGGAGGAAGTAATTTTCCTACAAAGAAAAAAGAACGTCAAAATGCTATGTGGGATAAACATTTTAAAAGGCATGACGAACTTATGACGATAAAAGACAAGATTAATTCTATTGTAAGAGGTAATTATATTATAAAATCTAGTGATGAAAATGCTGTTCAAGAACTAGAAAATAAAATTGCCAAAAAAGAAGAATTGCAAAGAGAAATGAAAGAACAAAATCTTTATTTTAGAAAACATAAAACGATGAAAGGTTATAAAAATTTAAGTGATGAAAAAGCTTTATCAATAGATGCAAAAATAAAAAATAATGTTTTATATTGTAATATTCCAAATCCACCTTTTTATCTTAGTAATAACAATCAAGAAATAAGAAGATTAAAAAAGAGATTAGAAGAATTAAAAAAAGTGAAAGAAACACCGTCAGAAGAACAAGAAAACAAATATTTTAAAGTAGTAAAGAATAAGGAATTAATGAGATTGCAGTTGTTTTTTGAGGGTAAACCGGAAGAGAATATAAGACAAATTTTAAAGAATAATGCTTTTAAATGGAGTCCAAAAAATAATTGTTGGCAAAGGCAATTAACTGATAATGCAAGATATGCTTTAAAAGTGGTATTAAGAGATATAGAAAAGCTTGAAATAGATATTATAAAGGAGTAATAACATGGAATTTAAAGACACAAAAACGGATAAAGTTATAACACTTGCAGATGTAAAAGAATGGTATATAAACACAAGAAAAGAAGGTAATTCAAAATATATGAATTTTCAAGACTTTCTAATAGACCAAATAAACAAGTACAGAACGATTGAATTAATTTAAGAGAGGAAAATACATTTTGAATCTAGATAAAGAAATAGGAATAGAGAAAATTTTAAGAGATGAACTAATTGATAATTACATTTTTAGATATGAACTTTTTGAGTGCCTAAAGAAAAGCAAGTGCTTAAATTGGGGGATCATTAATGAAAAAATAAAGAAAAGTAATCTTGAAGAATTAAAAAAAGGTGTTGGCATCTTAGAAGCAGAATATGCAACATCTATCGGAAATATAACAATTTATACAGATATTGAAAAGGGTGATGTTATAGTTTTAAAATCGGACAAAATAAAAGACCGTTCATCTGAGGACACAGACAAACGGCAAATGCAAGACACACTATAATAACAACAAAATAATGGAGCTTGCTATTTAATAATAACATAGCTTGCTCCAAAAAGAAAGGACAAGTTAAAGAATGAGAACAATTACAAAGGAATTTAAAATATATAAGTATGAAGAATTGAGCAAAAAAGCTAAAGAAAAAGTAAAACAAGACTATATAAACAACCTTGATGCTAACGATTTTACATACATGATAATTGAAGATTTAAACAATATAGGACTAAAAAGTTTAAGACCATATTACAGTTTAAGCTATTGTCAGGGTTATGGTTTGTATTTAGCCGGACACATAGATTTTGACGAAATTAGTTTAAAACTTAAAAGTATATTTTGTAAAGATTTTATTCTATCAGATTATAAAATATTAAAAATTTTGAAGGATTATAGCCGTATAGACTTTAATCATATAGGAAGATATTATCATAAAAATTCAGTTGAGATTGATATTTATATTGACGGAAGTTTTGACGATAGAAAATATAATAATCACAAGAAAGTAGCTAATAAATTAATTAAAAATGTAAAAGAGTGGTATTTTGATAAATGTAATGAGTACGAAAAACAAGGATATGAATTTTTTTACGGCATATCAGATGAAGAACTACAAGAATACTGTAATTCTATGGATTATGAATTTTTTGAGGATGGAACAATTTTAAACTAGAAAGGGATTTTAAAAATGAAACGTATAAACAGAGAGGTTATAGAATCTATAAAAGAAGAATATCCAAAAGGGACTAGAGTAGAATTATTAAAAATGGATGATGTGCAAGCACCTCCTATCGGAACAAGAGGTACAGTACGAGGGATAGACTCTTTAGGTTCAATAATGGTTAATTGGGATAATGGTTCAACATTGAGTGTAGTTTATGGAGAGGATTTATGTAAAAAAATTTAGTATGAGATATATTAAAGATAGTTACGAACTAGGAATAAACCTAAAAAAATCACGAGAAAATGCAGAGCTTACTCAAAATAGAGTAAGCAATGCTATTGGCTTGAATCGTTCTTGTCTTGCATATTATGAACTTGGGAAAACAACACCTACAATATTTACTCTCCTAAAGTTAGCTAAAATATATAATGTTGATTTACTGGATTTACTTATGATTAAAAAGTAAATTCGATTTTTAGGCTACAAATTAAATAATATATAACTTTTGAATTACTTTAAAATATGATATAATATAAAGAATAGAGAAAGGAAGGAATTTAGGAGTGGATGACATGAAACGTGAATTGCTTAGCAAGACAAATGATAAAGTATTCAAAGAAATATTCACTAGAAATAAAAGTTGCATGGCTGACTTCTTAAAGTGCATTTTAAATATTCCTGATGAAGAATTTGATGATTTGGAGTTTTTAGATACACACACAAGGAAAGGTTCAGCACTTGATGGTGAGTACATTTTAGACATAAAAGTTAAGACAAAGTCCAATATTGTGGATGTCGAGATGCAAGTTAAACGAACTCCAATATTAGAACAGAGAATTATTGTGTATCTTGCCAATATGGTTAAAGACCAAAGTTGTGAAGGATTTAAGTACAAAGACATTAAAAAAAGTGTAAGTGTGATAATCGCCGCCGAGCATAATGTAACTAATGATAACAGATATTTCCATAAATACAATATGCGTGATGAAAAAGATAATTCTATGTTTACTGATCTTTTAGAAGTTGATTTGCTTGAACTCAAAAAATTGCCAAAAGCTGATGATGGTACAGACCTTTGGGATTGGCTCCGATTCATAAAGACAAATAATGAGGAGGAAATGGAAATGCTTGCAAAAGAAAACCCAGAAATAGAAAAAGCATACGATGCCCTCCAAGATTTGAGTAATGATGAAGCGATGAGGCATGAAGCCCAACAACGAGAAATGTACTTGCAAAATGAATTGGCAATAAATGAAGAAAACTACGAACGAGGTATGCAAGAAGGCAAAGAGCAAGGTGTTAAAGAAGGCATGGAAAAAGGTAAAAAAGAAGAAAAAATTGATATCGCAAAAAATCTTTTGAGTATAAATCTACCTTTGGAACAAATTGCTGTTGCAACTGGTTTATCTATTGATGAAATAAAAAAGCTTAAATCTAATTAAATTTAGTAGGAACACAAATATAAAAAGTGTTCCTACTTTTCTTATAACTTAATCAATCCAACGAACTATCGTATCGCCATAAAAATTTTTGTACCATATATACCACGCATAACAAAGTAGCTTTGAATGGGAATTATTAAAATCTCCATTTTTAACACATATTTGTCTTGAACTATTTACATAAACATATTTTGGAGGATATTTTTTAAAAAATAAATTTCTTGCTTTTCCCTCTAAAAATTGAATTTTTAAATACATGATACTTATGCCATAAGGGTTTAGATTTTCTATTGACTTATTTACAAATTCCAAAGCAAATTTATAAGGAGGATTCGTAAAAAAACAATCAGCTTTTTCCTCACTTTTCAAAAAATCTATTCCGGATTTTCCATATCCATAATCGTATAAATCTGATGAAACTACATTATATCCATGTCTTTTAAGTTCTTCTGAAATATGTCCTTGACCGCAAGCTGGTTCATGTATAGTTTTAGGTAAGATTATATTATCTTTTTTTATTCTTTCAAGAAACAAATTTACAGAATGAGGGTCAGTTGCGTAAAAGTCATGTTTTTCTCGTTCGTGAGATGAATTATGAGCGATGCCATTTGTTATATATCCTGATTTTGAATTTCCAATCCAATCCTTCACTCTAATTCACACCCTTTAGGAAAACCAAAAATCTCAAAAAATAAAGTTTTAAATGTATCTTTGTAATAAAGAGGCTGTGTTTCTCTTTGGTTATGAGGATTTATTGCGTTTTCTCCGAATTTAAGTCCGTCAGGTGTTAAGGAATTAAAATATTTTACTGTTCCGTTTTTTCCTCTGCGACTTCTTTTTTCAAGATAACCTTGATTTCTCATTTCATTATTAAACTCTGCGGTACTGATTTTAAAATTATTTTCTTTTAATAAGTTTGTAGCACAATCCATTTCTCGACTTCCGTTTAATTCATAATAAGGTAGAAAATCAGTAGGTTGTCCGTAAGATTGATAGAATTTTCTATACATAAGATTTTTACTAGCATCGTTGACTTTCAAACTATCAGCCACTATTTCTATTGATTTTACAAGTTCTGAAAATGGTATTTGATTATTAAGTTTTCTACCTTCTTCAATAAATTTACGCATTTTTTCAAAGGCTTCAATATAAGTAGCGGTGAATAAAATTCCTTTTTTGCCAGTTAATTTATTTGCTATCATATCACACCCTTTTTTAGTACATAGATAGCATGGCAATTCTCTACCCGTGGGGTCAAGATAGGTGTTTTCGACAAAATATTCACTGACAGCAATTTTGCGTTCAGTAAGAACATCACAGTATCGCCTTATATCTCTCAATAAATCATAGTGGTTTTTCTCAACCATTCTTGCAACTTCCCTACTATCTACTGTATAAACTCCGTCATTTTCTAAAACGATTAAATCCATTTTTAAAATCTCCTTTAAAATAAAAAATAGCTAATACAATTAGCTTTAGTTCTTTGTGATTTTTACTTTTTCAAGCGGTACGATAATAGTAGAATTAATGTTTAATTCTTTAAGCTCTGCTTGATAATAAAGTTGTCCGTTAGGCTTTTTTCTTAGTATGCATCCAGTTAGAATATACTCATTTATGCTATTTCCAGATATATTTAATTGCTGACTATCGTAATAAACTATTTTCCCCAGCATAGTTTTGACTTGTTTTAATTCCATTTTCAATTCCTCTTTTTTTAAGATAATCATCTCAAAATTATTTCTTGTAAATTTTGTTTCTCCAATCAAAATTAGACTTGTTATCCTCTTGATAATCTTCTTTCAGTTCAGTAAAATTCATATTTTCACCGCAAAAATCAAGGAGTGTTACACCATTACCGCCTCTGCGATTAAGAGCAACATCAACTCCGACAGTTTTAAGATTCCCATGCTTTTTAACGCACCACATGAGCATTAATTTATTGCAATTTTGTTCAAGTTCTCCTGAATCTCTAAGCTCTGATGATGTCGGTCGGGTGTTTTCATTTGACACACGATTAAGCTGTGATAAACATAAAATAGGAACATTTAAGTCGGTAGCTAACTTTTTTAACTCTCGACTTATTGCTCCAATTTCTTGATTTCTAGTATCATGTCTTGAATTTGACTTCATTAATTGCAAATAGTCTATGATAATTAGTCCTAAATCCTTAATCATACGGCAATTCAGCCGGATATCTTGAACTGTAATTCCGGCAGAATCATTTATAATAAGATTGTTTTTCATATTGCTTAATGTGGTCTGTAATTTCTCAATTTCATCCGGAAGAAGTGTATTGTCAATCAGCTTATCCATTGAAATACCTGATTCCTTAGATAAAATCCTTTCGCAAAGTTCTGAACCTAGCATTTCTTGACTATAAAAAACCATCTTTTTACCAGTTTCAGCTACATTTTGTGCTATCGAGAGAGAAAAAGCAGTTTTACCTACTTTGGGTCTTGAGGCGAGAATTATTAAGTTTCCACCCGACATTCCCTTAAGAAAACTATCTATTTTGGAATATCCAGTATCGCATCTATTCTCAATTTTTTGGACTTTACCTGAATAATAGTCAATCAAATTTTGAGAAATTTCGTTTAAGCCTCTCATTTTTCCATTCTGTATAGGTGAGATTATTTGAGAAAGTCTTTCAATCAAATTTTCCCCTTGTTCTACAACGTTTTCGCTTGCAATTCCGTCAGATAACGCACTTAAAAGGCTTTCTTCTAGACTTCTAGCCAAAGCTGATTTGTGAATTATATCGGCATAACCTTCAATGTTACTCACACTAAGAGTGGATTCACAACACGTCAATAAAAGTTTTTTTAGTTCATTTCTTGTCAAAAAGTTTTTGCTTGATAAATCATTCAAAACCGTTATAAAGTCTATCACTTTGCCTGAATTTGATAGGTCTAGGATAGACTTATAGATTTCTCTCAAATCACTATAAGAAAAATCTTCAATTATGATTTTGTCAATAACTTTGGCAAGTGATGTTTCGTCAATAATTATTGCTCCGATTACCGACATTTCGGCATATCTTCCTGGTTCTGCATCGTGTAGCATTTTGCTAAACCTCCTAAATTTTGTTAGGTTATAAAGTCAAGATTTTTAATTAAACTTCGTGCATCAACAATGATTTTTCTCCATTTGTCAGAGTTTTTTACAGCGTTGATTGCATAAAAAACCCTATCCTCACGTTCTCTAGTTCGTTCAATGGATAGGTATTTTTCTATGTCTATTGTCCACGATTTTATTAACTTTTCTGTATCGGTAGTTAGCGTGAATTGTACGTTTTTGATTGCTTCGTACAGTTCAATGGCTAACAATCTGGATACACTATTTTCAGACAAATCAATTATTTCCCCAGGACTTATTTCATTTTCCCAGCCTCTCGCATTAAGCCATGTTGCTGGATAAGGAATGTATCTTCCGTTTTCTTTTTGAAAGTCTATTGTTAGTTTCTGTTTTTCCAGACTTTCAATCATAATATCTACAAGTGAACTATCAGGTTTATGTGTTTTGAACCAGCTTAGAGCCTTGCCCTTGCTTTTTTTCTTAGGGTAGGCATTGTAAAATCGTTCAAATCTTTCTTTGATGGTTTCATCTTGAATTGTATTTTTGGTTTGCACACCGCTTTGAGCGTATGTATTATTTATTTTTTTATTATTATTTATATTATATTTTCTATTAGGCGTTTGTGCCGAGAGGTCAAAAGCTTCTGTGCCTATAGTGCTTTGACATTCATACATAGGGGTATCGGCATTTGAGCATAGAGAAACATCAATATTTTTACTACAAAAAAATTTCTTATTAAGTTTCAAAATTCTTTGCTGAACTTGTTTTCTATCCAACTTATATTTTATTTCTGAAATTAAATATTCTTGTTTAACGAGCTTACAAATTGCTCTTGAAACACTATCTTTCCTGATTTTAAGCAATTTTGAAAAGTGTTCATTGTTTGCATAACATTCATTTTGTTTTGAAAATGCTAATATCTCTGACAATATAATTTTTTCCGTCCATGTTAGATTTTCTAAATTGCATATTTCTTTTGGAATCCAAATACCTTTAAACTCTTGTGTTTCCATTAAAAATTCCTCCTAAAAGGGAATATCATCATCATTGTTAAGTTCATCTGTTTGTGAAAAATCCTCATTTTTTATGTTTATGACTTCTCTAACAGTAAATCCTTTGTATGTCTTTCCGTCTTTTGTGTTTGAGTAAAATTTACATACAACAAAGATTTCATCACGTTCTTTATATAGCCTTAAAATTTTACTCCCTAAATCTCCAAACGCAGTACAATCAGCATAAGTGGGTTTTCGCCACACTCCCTTTGGTCGTATGGTGTCCCCCTTCGGGCTGGCGCTACGCTGCCACTCGTTTGTGTTGCTATCTTTGCCATTGCTGATTTCCAAAGTAAAATGTACAGTTTCACCAAAGGTGTTAGGATTTTTAGACATCCTACCTTTTAAGAGAACTGTATTTACGGACAAATTTCTTTCATAAATAATTTTATCATCTTCAAATATTTTTATTGTTTTTTGCATTTGCTTTTATCTCCTCGTTCTCTATTATGTTTTTGAAAATCTCCAAATCAGACTTAGTTAGCTTATTAAGACTTTCAATCCCCATTATATCTAGTGTGTGCGTAACTTTATTCACACCATATCTATCTAAAAGTTCTTTTTGTTCTTCTCCTGAAAGAACTTGAATAATTTCAGGATTATCAATATAATTAATATTTTCCTCACCCGTTTCAAGATTGATATTAAGTTTTGCATGGTCGGAAATGACAGCTTTTTGCATGTCTGTTGACATAATTACGTATTTTGAGATTAATGCCTTTAAGACGGTTTTCTCAGCCATTTTCTCGAATTGACTAGCCCAAATAGCATCACTTTTATTACCTGTTTTTTTGTATTTTCGATAACTTTGGGAATACCTTGTTGCGTGGTTTTCTACTTCTTGATTGCTCCAAAAAATTATCTTTCTAAATCCGTTTAGAAGTTCCAATCCTGCCATATATCCAATGATTTCTTTGTTTATGCGTTCTTCATCAGATAGCCATTTAATTTCAGGGTCTCCCACAAAGTTCCTACCTAAAAATTCTCCTTCTCGCACATCTCTTGAACCTATAAATTTATATTGACCTGTTCGTAATGCAAGTTGGATATACCCTTTTGAACCTATTTGGAATGTGGCGGTTTTTCCGTATGGAACGCACCAAGTAAAACCTAGATTCGGGTCGAAAGGTAATTCCATAGAAACAGCTTTTAAAGCACAAGCAAGTAAACTGTTTCTATCACAATTTTTCAGCATTTCAGAACTTCCGACTAAACTTGTTAGGCTTGTGATAAATTGCCCCGAACGCTCTCCGAGTATAGAATTTAAGTATTTTTTCGTGTTATCGTTTGATAGATATACTGACATTGCTGTTTGATTTGACATTTTAGACACTCCTAATAACTAAATTTTCATCTTGATAAAATTCAACTCCGGGTATTTTTACTTCAGGAGCCTTTTTTCTGATTTCCAATAATTTTTTGGTGTTTATTTCTCTGATTTCAATGCCATTAAAAAAGCAAGGTACTAATTTATTGTCAGTAACCTTGCATTTGAATCGTTTTTGCGTATTTATTTTATTTTGATTTTTAGATAAATCCAAAGATAGATTTATTCTTTCTAATTTTTCTGATTCAGCCAATTTAAGACTAGCTTCTTCGTATTTACCTTGACTTTCTAAGTTTATTGCTTCATTTAAGGCTTCTTCAACTTGATTTCTTCGGTTATTTTCAGCTTGTAGGATTAGCTTTTTCTGCTTTTCGTCTTGTGTTTGCTTATATTTTAAGATTTTATCTTTTAAAAGTTTTTCAGAATTTTCACATACTTCAAGCATTTCCTTCTCTTTAGAAGATATATCTTGATAAGCTTTTTTAGCTGATTCCTTTGCGTTTTTCCAGTATTCAATAATTATTTGCTTATGCTTTCTGATAGCTTTTATCATTTCAAAAGTAAAATTTAGACTATCATTATCACACACTATCACGTTATCTGCAACTTCTTGAATATCAAATGATTGCTTTTTTATTTCGACTTCGTTCATCTTTATCCCTCAAATCTATAAATTTCTAAGCAAGATAGGAAAATTAAAAAATTATATTGTAATTTGTATAACTTATAATTTCCATCTTTAAATATTTGCAAAACATAAATATCAGTTACTTTTTTATCTGAATATTGGCTTTCAAATCCGGCTTTATATGCCGATAATTGTACGCTCCATGCTCCTAAGTGTGCGATGTTTGTGGTTTTTAAGTCGCATATAACTATTCCTTTTTCCGTCTGATAAACTTCGTCAATCGTCATGCCATAGAGAAGTGCTTTATTGTACGTTCTAAGTTCAGAGTGCAGTAAATTCCAAGTAGGATTGTCATTTCTAAACTTCTTATAAGCATTAACGTATCCGATTATGTCCTCATCAAACTTATTTAGATTGTATTTTGACATAAATTCTATTGCTCGATGTACTCTTGTTCCTTTATCAGAGGCAACTTCAAGCATATTTTTATTTATATCTTTATAAATCTTGTTATGAATAGGCTTGATAATTTCAGAAACGGAGGGAATAAGGATGTCATCTAAAAAATATTGGTGTTTTTCTTCATTGAATTTTAGTTCCGGCATAAAATCATTCCTCTATATTTAAAGTATAGTGATTTGTCGCAAATCTGCCGTTTTATTTGCTTTGAGTACAAGTTATATACTCATTTTTTATTAGTTCGTTCAAGTACTTTCCAAGTGTACAATTTGAAATATTTAAGTCAAAAGCTATTTTGCTTCTATTAGGATATTCTGTATTTTCAATATTTAAGATATAAAAAAATAGAGCTTTTGCTCCAACTGTTATATTCCTATCACGAACTATTTTTTGAGATGATTTTTTGATAAATTCTAAATTGTTTTCTATCATTACAAACCACACTCCAAATAAATTTATTTTGTATCGTGGTATTCCAAGTCAGCCAAATATCTCTCAATATCCGGCTTTTCAGCTATAATTTTAAAGTGTTTGTTTATACAGTTCTCGCAATAAATTAGATTGTCTACTTGATAACAATCTTCACCCTCGTAAATTGCACTATTGCAAAAATAGCACTCATAAACTTTGTCAGCTTCATTGTCAGGTGGAGTAAGATATGCTCTATCATCTAACATTTCCATTATTTATTCTCCGTTCCAATATATTTAAAGTTTTTTCTACTTCAATAAATGTCTTTTCAGTACGTTTTTCTAAATCTTTCACTTTTATATAATTCTTAATTCCTACTAATCCTAAAATTGATATTGTAATTAATAATGTTATTTCCATTTATATTTTCCTTTCAATTTATTTGTAAAAATAAAAAATCATGAATAAATTTTTCTATTCATGACTTTTAGTTGTTTTTATATGCTTTTTAATTTTTTAAAGAATCGCATAGCTATGGGCTTTTAATGGCTATGCTTTTTTGTCATAATCTCCACACGATGATTTCCCGAAACAATATTACTTCCAATTGATAGCAATTGACCGGGTATTTCTCTGATTTTATTAACTATGGCATTAAACAAATCTGAAGCAGCTTGACGCCCTCTTGACACCATATCCGCACTTTTGAAAATTGTTTTTCGGACAAACAGTATGTATTTGAACCACCTGTAACAATCACTTCAAGAATTGATCCTTCAGTGACTTTTATTGGTTCTGCAATTTCTACGATGAAAAAATATGTTTTAAATAGATCTGTTGGCGAAAATGGTCGCTTTATAATTCAAAATTCAATTCGAACACAGGCATTGAAAAAAATACTAACTTCGGATTACAGTATGTTCGGCACATATTTTAAGGCCTTAGGAGTACTAATTGAATATCATAACTTAGAACGTTTAGTTATTGACACCTTTGATTATCTAATTGAATATTTAAAAATCCCGTACGAAAATATTGTAATAAGAATTAATTCTAAGGATAAAGATTTAATCGATTCCATAAAAAGCATAGATAAAAGCATAGATAAAAGAATTATTAGAGAATATGACACATTTGGAGAAAAATATTACAAACATAAGTATGGTTTGGAAGCGGAAAAAATAACTGGTAGAAATTTTAATATTGAAGTACGCAAAAAAGGGACAGATATGTTTTTAGACATCGGTAATATAATTGTGATGGAAAACGAAGAAGAGCCGCTAGCAGTTGAACTAGCATTGGGTAATTGTACGATTTCTATGAGTTATTTCGGTGTAGATTCTACTGTTGCCAGCTCAAAGATTTCCGATGTGTTCGAAGTAAATACTGTTGAGAAAACCAAGTTTGCAGATGCGCTACTTGTCGTAGCAGTATTAATGTTAGAAGATATTAAAAAATTCAAATCGCATAGGTGGTTTGAATATAATTTTAGAAGATATTGCAAAGCTTTAGCCTTTTGGAAAGAAAAATTGAATATACACCATGAGCAAATCGCAGAATATATAAGAAAATTTTTAATTCTTGAGTATAATCATAATATATCATTATCGAACAATGAGATTATTAGTTATATCAATTGTTAAAAATTATTCTACAGGGAGATGATTACAATTGAAAAAAATTGTCTTAGTTGCTGCTGCAACAGGTCGAGATTACATGATTGCAAAACAATTATCGGCTTGTCCCGATGTCGAATTATCTGTAGTAATATGGGCAGATAGCAGCTACATAAAAAAACTTTGTAACGGGCAATACCATGTTGTCGATTTAAACGATGTGGAAAAAGTGTGTCAGATTATTAGTAAAATAAACCCCGATTACGTTATTCCGGGGCAGGGAGATATTTTACAACACGGGCTCACAGACACGCTACATAAAATGAATATTTTATGTGTTGGGCCTGTGCAAGCACTCGCCAAGATAGAAGGATCAAAAGCCTTTATGCGAGAAGTTATGAGTAGCATTGATAGTTCGTTAAACCCGAAGCATAAAGACTTTTTAAAATTCGATGGTTCTGTATTAGAATTTATAGATAGTTTTGATAGTGATATAGTCGTTAAATGTGATTATGTAATATCTGGACCAAGAGTAAAAATTTTTAATCGGGAGACAGAATATGACCGGGCGGTAGAAATTTCAAAACTTTGGCCAGAAAAATACGAACATATAATTATTGAAGAATTTATATCCGGCGAGGAGATTTCCCTTACCACATACACGGATGGTAAAAATGTATTACACGCACCATTAACGCAGAATCATAAAAGAATCTTCGATAACAATAAGGGTGATAATACTTCTGGGATGGGCAGTCTCACAGGTTTTCACTGCTTTGATACTTTGCCTGACGATACATACAGTAAACTAAAAAACTTGAATGAAAAAGTTTTGAACACATTATACGATTTAACTGGGTGTGAATATATCGGTAGTATCTATGGTGAATTTATAATAACCAAAAAAGGAATAAAAGTTATAGAATATAATTGTCGATTTGGTAACCCTTGTTCTTTAAGTATCTTTTCACTAATGAATTTTCCGATATTAACGTTAATGGATGCGATGGCTTACAAGAGTATTGATAAAATTAATAACAGTGCATTTAAAGATTTAGTTAGCGTAGCAGTCTACGCTGTGCCTCAAGGGTTTACAATCAGCAAGGAAAATGTGGGCAAAGAGGTCGATTTTGGAAATCTTAAAGAAGAAACCTTTTATTACGGAAACTTAAAAAACGAAGATAATAAATATTACCTAAAAAACTCCAGAGCATTTGCTGTGTGTGATATCGGTACAACTGTCAAAGAAGCACGAAACAAAGTATACAGTGAATTAGAAAAAGTAAAAGGTAACATTTATTACAGAAAGGATATAGGTATTTGCAAATGGTTAGAATAGGATTTGACCTGGATGGTGTCATTAATGATAACGCATTATTTAAATGCGGAAAAATTAAAAATATATACGGTATACATTTAGAACCATGGCAACTAACTTCAAATGTTATAAATACTTTTGTCCCAGATAAAAGTATAAGACACAATATAAATAATCTCTCTGCCACAACAATGCACCCACAACTTGTAAATAAAAACTTGCCACACATTTTGCAACAACTGTCAGATTATGAAGCGAAATTATATATTATTTCAAGACGTGGAAAAAGTGATAACGGAAGTAAAGTTGCAAGAGATATAATCAGAGAACTAAATATAGAAAATTTTTTCGATGAGATTATTTTTTGCGAAACTGACAACGAAAAAGTTGAATTAATACGACAAAAGAAATTGGATATATTTGTTGATGATAGGCTATATGTTATAGAAGGGTTACAAAGTAGCATACCTTTTCCAGTTTTATTTGATGAATATAACCTTATAAATAAGGGGCTATTGACCTGTAATAATAAGGACATATTTATAACAAACGATTTAAATTCGTTGCTAAATTATGCAAAAATAATTTCTTTAATAGAAAATAGCGTAGATATATTAAACTCTAAAGGGAAAATAAAAGCAAACAATTACAAAATCGTGTCATTTGTCAACAATATAGTCGCAAAAATTGATGGCTTTTATCTGAAGATTTATAACAATAATTCCACAATTCGAAACAATGAATTAGCTTTATATAATAAGGTAAAAAATGAAACGAATTTGTTCAAAGAACTTATATATACAGGTACAGTAAAATTTGATAAAAATTATCAATTTGCATTATTCAAACCTATCGCCGGACAAACACTGGATGAGATCTCGTATGATGATAAACAAGCAGAAACAATTGCACAATCTGTTTATGATTTTATTAATTGTACATCGAAAATAAAGTGCACCGGGTTTGGTGACATTAATGAAAAATTTGAAGGTATATACACAACTTTTAATGAGTATATTTTTGAGCTTCAACATAAAACATCCAGTACGCTGTATTTGAATCCTTATACACGAAAGTATGCTGCTTTGGCTTATAATTTATTGGTAAAATATTCAGATAAATTTGATGTGGAAAAACCTTATATTATTCCCGTAGATTTAAATTTTAAGAACATCATGATTACCAATGATTTTTGCGTAAAAATTGTTGATCCGGGTGCATTGGTCGCAGGACCTTTAGAAATGTCATATGGTGAATTCTGTGCTCACTCTTATGGTACAAAAATTTATGGTAAATTTGAAAAACTAATAAGCAAATCTGTAGATAAACAATTGATTAGAATATATGCTATTTTCATGCTACTAAATATCTTGGCGTTCATAGTTAGGAATAATATCATGGATGCAAGATTAGCCAAACCATTTGGAAATAACAAGACGTTTTTGGAATTAATTGATGAACACCTGCGGTTTTTGGGAGACGATATTAGTGTTTGGTAAATATTATATTCTTCGAAAAGATGGAAATGTTGAAGATATAGCTATAAAAAGCGAGGAAGAAGTTGTATTATCTCTTCAAAAAAGTAGTAACTCATCAAAGCATAGTTCTAATTGTATAATTAATAAAAAGAAAAATGACTGTGTGTTTTTAACAAAGGATACACTAAATATGTACTTAGAACTTAAATCTTATGTCGATAGCTTCATTAATGATGTATTCAATCCTACGCACGTTATTTCCTCTACTATTTTCAAAAAAACTGCAAATCTCGAAAAACTGCAAAAATTGTTTGGCTTAGATTTATTTGAATGCTCCAAAGATTTAATTCTGCGCCCAGCAACTGATTTTGGCATTTTCACTTTACTTGAGAATAGTACTATTAGAGATTGTGATTTACCAAAATGCTATTATGAAAGAGGTTTGTGTTACAGGTTAGAGGATGCCTTTGATGGTTCCTTAGTAAGATCTTATAGTTTTGAATTACCAGATATTCATACAGCCCCACAGAGCGATTGTTATGAAATAGTCAAGCAGCATATGGTTTCATATAAACAGTTTTTAGATAAATTGGGAATAACTCGTGCTGTTGCACTCAGAATTACAGAAAAAGAGTTTTCTTCAAACGCTGAATGTATCAAAGATATTGCTGCAACTTTAAATGAAGACATATTTTTAAATGTTGTCCCAACCAGCATACGATATTGGGAATCAAAATTCAAATTTGTCCAGATTAATAGTGAGGGCAAAAAAGTTCAGTTATCAACTGTACAAGTCGATTATAACAGCAGTAAAATATTCAACTTTAAAGGTGAAAACAATAAATACCTTACGGTTATTCATTCCTCACCAGGCAGTCTACAAAGGTTACTTTGTTGTTTGAATATATAGATAGATAAAAAATACATTTCTAAAAATGTATGTAAGGAAAAGAGAGGTAAATTAAAAATGAAACTAAATTCAATTAGGAAAAATATGGTAATGTGGGTGCTGTTGTGTTGTGCTACTATAACTACTATGTCACCAGCTTATGCCATGCATGGCACACATACATCACCGGGTCTCACGTGTTCTACAGCTGTTAAAAGTATATAGACTTCACACCTTATTTTGAGACCATTTACTAACGATGATGTTCGTTATATTTTTGAACACTGGGCAAAAGATTCGGACATAGTCAAACAGTTAGGTTGGACTCACCCCGAACGCATTGAATGTGTAGAAGATTGGCTCAACAACAGTTCGAATTTTAAATGGTGTATAACTGTTAAAGGCAATAACACACCTGCCGGAACAATAGGAATCCGTTCTGTTTTTGACCCCCCATACTTGTGAACTCAATTTTGCTGTTGCCACAGAATATCAAAATAGAGGAATCATGACTGAAGCCTTATCAAGTATCAGATGGTATTTGTTAGCAGAAGCTCACTTTACAACAAACACAGATTTTACTAAACTGACGGCATATATAGATAGAGCTAATTCCGCCGCTATACGTGTCCTTCCGAAGAATAGATTGGAATGTGTAGAACATTCTACTACGACGGATACACCCGATCGTATTATGTATCAGACTACGCCAACTTATCAAGAATTTTTAGATATAGAATTTTAATTTAATTATAAAAGGAGATATGACTTATGGATTTTAATTTTAAAAAACTTACAATTTACTTACTTTCATCTATTTGTGCTATTAATTTTTTACCTTGTGCAAGCGCAATGTACTCAGGTTCTTCTAAAGTACTCTCATCTACCCCCCGCACTTCATGTAGGAACACAAACTATCGAAACGGACCGATTGATTCTTCGCAGATTTAAAATCGGTGATGCTCCATATGTATTTAAAAATTGGGCAAGTGATCCTGATAATGTTGCAACCTTAACTTGGAATGCACATCCCAGCGTATCTCTCACCGAAAGTCTGATTGCTTCGTGGGTCAATGACTATTTTGATAAAACCGATTATCGTTGGTGCATAACCCTTAAAGGTACTGACATCCCCGTTGGTGGAATCGATGTAACCAACATAATTGATGATTCAACTTGTGAAATTGGATTTGTTCTATCTAAATCACTTTGGAATAAAGGTATTATGACTGAAGCTGCACGTGCTGTTATTGATTACCTTTTTACTAAAACAAGTTTTACCACAGTTACTGCGTATCATAACATCGATAATCCTGCTTCCGGTAAAGTTCTGCTCAAAAGCGGCATGCACAAAACCGTTGTGGTTTTAAAAGGTGCAAAAAAGAATACAGGTGACCTGGTTGACAAAGTAGTGTACGAGATCTCTAAATTTTAGATCACCATATAATGTTATTTTTTATCCTAGTATTTTTAATTGAATTTATAAAAAGTGAGGTACTGTATGTCTAACGATAAGCGAACTGTGTCTATGGAAAGGATAGTAACTTTTTGTAAAACCCGTGGATTTGTTTATCCGGGTTCAGAAGTTTATGGTGGTGTAGCGAACACATGGGATTATGGTCCTTTAGGAACTAAAATCAAAAACAACCTAAAAGATGCTTGGCGAAAACGTTTTATCCAACAACGAAAAAATAGTTATGAACTGGATTCAGCAATTTTTATGCACCCAACTGTCTGGGAAGCAAGCGGTCATACTGAGAACTTCTCAGATCCTCTTTTAGATTGCAAAGAGTGTAAAACACGGTATCGTGCAGATACTTTAATCGATAGTTTTGATTCGAGTATTGCAAGCGATTCTTTATCAAAAGAGGAAATGCTTCAAGTAATAAAATCTAAAGAAGTAAAATGCCCTTCGTGCGGTGCTTGTAATTTTACTGATATTAGAGAATTTAATTTAATGTTTGAAACCCATCGTGGTGTTACAGATAATAACAAAAGTCTTATTTATTTAAGACCGGAAAATGCACAAGAGGAATATATTAATTTCATTAATGTTCAAAGGAGTACTAGGAGTAAACTTCCTTTTAGTATAGGTCAAATAGGTAAAGCTTTCCGCAATGAAATTACCCCTGGAAATTTTGTATTTAGAACAATTGAATTTGAACAAATGGAATATCAGACTTTTTGCAAAGAAGGTGACGATGAACATTTATATGAGTTCTTTAAGAATTTTGGTATGCAATTCTATAAAGATCTGGGTTTACCAGAAACTAGTCTAAGATTTCATGATCACGAGAAATTAGCCCACTATGCAAAATCGGCTTGCGATATAGAATACTTATTTCCGTTTGGATGAGGTGAAATTAATGGTACTCACAATAGAACAAATTATGATTTATCCTGACATCAAAGATTTAGCAAAAAAAGTTTTGAATATTTGGACCCTGAAACAAACGAAAAATATATTCCATTTATTGTAGAATCAACATGTGGTGTAGATAGAGGCGTGCTGGCATTAATATGTAACGCTTATACGGAACAGACGTTAGATAATAACGATATGCGAATCGTTTTAAAAATTCACCCTGCTATTGCGCCTTATAAGATTGCTGTTCTGCCACTATCAAAAAACTATCGTCCGAAGCGAACGATTTATACAATAAACTTTCTAATTTTTGTTCTTGCGATTATGACGATACAGGTAGTATAGGTAAACGGTATAGGCGGCAAGACGAGATAAGAACGCCTTTTTGCGTTACTGTAGATTTTGAAACCTTGGAAAATAACACGGTAACTATACGATATAGAGATACTATGGAACAAATAAGAATAAATATCGATGATATTATAAACGTTGTTACCCCTGATATAACCTTTTGAGAAAATACTGCATTAAACCATAACCGTGCGAAAGTATGCAACCCCCTTAAGAAAATTTATAGGAAAATGAAACCTTGAGCGTCAAGGTTTCATTTTTTTAGAGTTTGAGCTTTAAACGAACCATAAAAACTGAAAATTTAAACACAAAATTTATAATCAAACATAAAGAAAGCCCAGTATTACTGGGCTTTGGTTTGTATCAATACTGTTGTACTGATTTGGTCGAGGTGACAGGACTTGAACCTGCGGCATCTACGTCCCGAACGTAGCACTCTACCATCTGAGCTACACCTCGAAGTTATATCAACAAAAAATTGGCTGCGGAAGAAGGATTCGAACCCTCACAAACAGAGTCAGAGTCTGCTGTGCTACCGTTACACCATTCCGCAATCTTCATTTTACATAGATATTATATCAAACAACAACCTCCTATGTCAATTGCCAAATAATATTTTTAAAATAAAATTTCAAAAAATTGAATATAAAAGTAAAGGGCTTAATAAAAATTAATAAATGCAATTGTTTGGAGGACATGTCTATATGAATGAAGTGTTAAAAAAAAAGATTGTTTGTTTCTCTGCCAATATACTGGCAGCCGGCTCTGTACTCATCTCTTGTGGATGTTTGTGTGAAAAAATGAAAAGCTGCTTAAAAATCAATATGGAAAATATTGACTATTTGGCAGCGAAGTCTGTATTTAGTGGCGATTTTCACTTACCTAAAATTTCCGACTTATTCTCTAAACCCAACAGTAATATATACTTTGCTACCGGGAACAATACAAATGAAACCTCAGAACCCCCACAAAAAACAACAAATATTCCGGAAATACAAACTTCTGACATAAATTTGCCTGATGTAACCAACGACGACGATGACGAAAAACACTCAGAAAATGAAAAAACATATAAAATAATAGAAAGCGAATTTAAATCCGGAGGAATTAAATTTGAAAATTTTTACGTAAAAAATTCAACAGGTCAAGACATCGATATAGCTCATGAATTAAGTTTAAAACCGGATATAAACATCAAAAAAAGTAATGAACCTCAAGTTTTGATCTTTCACACGCACACTTCGGAATCTTATATGAAAAAAGATTTGGGATTTTTTTATGAGAGCTTTTATCCCCGTTCTCTAAACGACAATAACAATGTAACACGTGTCGGTCAAGCAATTACCGACAAATTAATAGAAAATGGCATAAATACCGTTCATGATATGACTTATCACGACACCCCATCATATAACGGCTCTTACAACAGAGCCGCAGAAACTATAAAAAGAAATTTAGAAAAATATCCTTCCCTTCAAGTAGTTATAGATATCCATCGAGACAGTCTTGGGTCTAAAGAAAACGGAAAAATAAAACCTACTTTTAGATATCAAAACAAAAAAGCTGCTCAAATGATGGTGGTGTCAGGGTGCGATCCTGATAATTCAATAGGATTCCCAAACTGGGAAAAAAATTTGAGATTTGCACTAAGAATTCAAAAATACTGCGAAACCATGTTTCCCGGCATCACTCGTCCAATGCATTTTGCAAAAGTTAAATACAATGAACATTTAACTCCCGGGTCAGTTCTTATTGAGGTGGGAAGCGACGTCAATACGCTTGAGGAAGCAGTTAACACGGGAACAATGATTGGAGAATCGCTTTCCAAATTACTATACGATTTACAAAAAGAAGGAGAACAAAAATGAATAAAAAAGGATTGAAAATATATTTAATATCAGCAATTATAACTTGCTATGTACTTATGTTAATTTCAGGATTAATAATTATCGAAAAAAATTCAAATCAAATTCTTCAAGAAAAAAGCACACCTTTTTTGGTATATGAACAGGAAAATTTAAAGCCTAAATCTATTTTGCTTCATTTTATGGGAAAAGATTTTATTTTTAATTTCTAATTGACTTACAAAATGGTATAATAGAAAAGTACATTACAAAATGAAACTAAAAGATGTAAAATTTTACAATAAGTGAGGACAAAATAATGCTAAACATAAAAAATAAACTTGGCTTGTGTCTGACAACTTTTACAATATTAACATTGCCGATTTCAAACATATTTGCAAACGAAAGTACACAAGCCAGCCCTAATACGAACTCTGCGACTCATAACACAAGCGAAAATTTAAAACCCTACGTTCCTCCTCCAAAAGAACCTCAAAAAGACAAAATAACACCCAAAACCACACAGAAATTTGTGTTACAAGGGCAACAACCTGCGCCGGAACAACCTACAGAAACGCAAACTAACAACCCTCCTCCCGAGCCGGAACAAAAGCCCGCTGAAACTCCTCAAAAAAGCAAACCTAAAGAAATCAAAAAGCAAGAAGAAACTATTCCTGCCGAGGGAGATTCCGGCGTCCTGGACGGAAAAGTTCAAACGGAAGAACAAAAATCTGAAACAAGCAACATAATTTCAGAAATAGATTTGCCGGAAGTTGATGAGTCAGATATTGAAACAAACGCTAACTTTATACAATCTTTAACCGCATCAAACAAACAAGATCTCGCCAAAGCCTGCATTTCGTTTATACTGGTGATAAGTGGATTATTTATAATAATAAAAGTGATTATCGCTAATTTTAAAATACCCAGAGGATATCAGCCATCGACAAAAAACAAACATTTTTACTCAAAAAGAAAAAAATATAACTACAACACAAAGAGGTAACCGAAATGGAAAGCAGTAATATTAAAAGTCTTGAGAACATAAAAAAAATCCACTTTATAGGTATCGGCGGTTCGGGAATGTTTCCGCTTGCAAGCATTTTACATTCCAAAGGATTTATTGTAACGGGATCAGACATATACCCTTCTGATACTTTAGAAAAAGTAAAATCTTTAGGGATAGATGTAAAATTAAATCAAGAAGAAAAAAATATAACGAATCAAAATCTGGTAGTTTTTTCCGCTGCCATAAAAGAAACAAATCCCGAAATAATTGCCGCTAAATCAAAAAACATTCCAATAATCGAACGGAGCGTAATGCTGGGAATAATTTTCAACAAATATGGTAATTCAATAGGGGTTTCCGGAACTCACGGAAAAACTACCACCACTTCGATGATAGCCTCTGCGCTTCTGGATTTAGGTAAAGATCCCACGGCCGTAATAGGAGGCACATTGCCGAAAATTAAATCTAACAGCTGTTGCGGCACGTCTGATATAATAGTGGCGGAAGCTTGTGAATATGTAGACAGCTTTTTACAGCTAAATCCTACCATTTCAGTCATAACAAATATAGAAGCAGACCACTTGGACTATTTTGGTTCTTTAGAAAATGTAAAAAAATCTTTTAAAAAATTTGCTTTGCAGACAAAAAATCTTATAATCGCTAATGGCGACGATAAAAATATTCGAGATACCTTAAAAAATCTGAAAACAAAAATTTTGTTTTTCGGAATATCTGATACCAACGATTTTTACGCTAAAAATATAGTTTTTAACAAAATGCAATGTGCTGAATTTGATGTATTCAGCGGAGATAAAAAAATCTCGCATATCTCATTATCGGTTCCGGGAAAGCACAATGTATTCAACGCTCTGGCTTCATTGACTGTTTGCATGGAACTGGGGTCTAATATAAAAGATATAGAAAAAAGTCTACACAATTTTAGTGGCGTACACAGAAGATTTGAAAATTTAGGAACGATAAACAACATAACCGTGGTAGATGATTTTGCACACCACCCTACCGAAATTAAAACAACTCTAAGTGCAGCTGTGAAAATGGGATTTAAAAGAGTTTGGGCTATATTTCAGCCTCACACATATTCAAGAACCTCGATGTTTCTAAATGAATTTGCGGAAGCGTTGTCTGAACCGGATAAAGTAATCATCTCTGAAATATTACCCGTGCGTGAAACTAATACCTACGGCATTCATTCCGAAGATTTGGTTAAAAAACTCAATAACGCCATCTATATTCCCACATTTGAAAAAATAACAAATTATGTTGTCGAAAATGCGTGCGAAGGCGACCTGATAATAACTTTGGGAGGCGGAAATATATATAAGTGCGCTAATATGATTGTAGAAAATCTCAAAGAAAAAAATTAAAATCACTATTGATATAATTTTAGATTGAGTATATATTTAATTTGTAATTTCAAAAAATTTAAAGTGAGGGAAAACAATATGTCTACAAAATTTGAAAACAGCAACACAAAAGTAAATTTGTTAAGAGCTTTTGCAGGTGAAAGCCAAGCTCGAAATCGTTATACTTTTGCAGCATCTCAAGCAAAAAAAGACGGTCTGCAAGTGATTGAAAAAATATTTACTTTTACTGCCAATCAAGAAAAGGAACACGCTAAATTATTTTATAAAAAATTAGCTCCTTTTTGCGGAGAAAATATAAAGATAGACGGCGGATATCCAATAGATTTATATAACAATACGTTAGACCTATTAAAATGCGCCAAAAACAATGAATACGAAGAATATAACGACGTGTACAAAAGTTTCAGCGAAGAAGCAAAGGCTGAAGGGTTTGACGATATAGCCGAAATATTTATGAAAGTATCTAAAATAGAAAAAGTTCACGGCGACAGATTTAACAGACTAATAGAAAATATTGAGAATGGTACTTTATTTGAGTCAAGCAAAGAAGAACGCTGGATATGTCTGAACTGTGGCGACATAGTTGTAAGTAAATCGGCACCAAAAGTTTGTACAGTTTGTGCCCATCCTCAAGGATATCAAATAAGAGAAGAATGGATTCGCTTGTAAGACTTGTTTGATAAGACTTTCGATGTAACTTAAAATAATACTCATATCACTGATTGAAGTAAAAAAATATAGTAAACAAAATTTTGAAAAGAGGTAGTAAAATGGCAATTGAAAGAACTTATATCATGTTGAAGCCTGATTGCGTAAAAAGAAAATTAATGGGAAAAGTAATCTCCAGAATCGAGAAAAAAGGTTACAATATTTCTAATATAAAAATGATGAATCTCGATGAAAAGATTCTTCGTGAGCACTATGCTCACATCGCAGATCGTCCGTTTTTCCCGGAAATAGTGAGCTACATGACATCAGGTCCCGTTGTTGGGATGATTGTAGAAGGCGAAAATGTAGTAAAAGGCATGAGAATTTTAATGGGAGCCACCAAATTCGAAGAAGCCACCGCAGGAACTATTCGTGGCGACTTTGCAATGAGCACTGCCGAAAATATAGTTCACGGATCCGATTCGCCTGAAAATGGAGAAATTGAAATCAAAAGATTTTTTGGAGAAAATGCTTAACTAAAAAACATATCTTATCATTGTACGATAAAATCGAACTCACAGAAAAAATTTTTCTGTGAGTTTTCTGTATTATTTATTTATTCGGTTTTGTTTAAATAATTTAAGTTCATCCTTTGTAAGATTGCGCCATTTCCCCGGAGAAAGCATCCCTAATTTTAAAGTGCCGATAGAAATTCTTTTCAGTCGTGCAACCTCAAGTCCCACAGCTTCGCACATTTTTCGTATTTGTCGATTTCTCCCTTCTTTAATTGAAATTTCAAGAACCACTCTTCCCTTTTCTTGAGTCAAAACATTCACTCGAGCCGGTTCGGTAAGCTTAGAATCAATCTCCATGCCTACGCAAAGTGCAGTGAGCTGATCTTCCGATATAGAAGGGCGCACGGTAACTCTATATGTTTTCCAGATATTTTTTGACGGATGAATCATATTATTGGCAAAATCGCCATCATTGGTCATTATAAGAAGTCCCTCTGAATCTCGGTCTAGCCGTCCCACAGGATAAATTCGTGCCGGAATATCCTTTACCAAATCAGCAACACATTTTCTTCCTTTTTCATCACTCATCGTGGTTACAAATCCACGTGGCTTATTCAACATAATATAATATCTTTCCGAATTATTTAATTCCAATTTTTTGCCATCTAAAAAAACACTATCTTCCAAAACATTAACTCTATCTCCGAGTTTAGCAGGCTTTCCATTGAGTTTAACTCTTCCCTCCTCTATTATTTTCTGACATTTTCTTCTTGAACCTACAGAGCACTGCGCTAAAAATTTTTGTAAAACCATGGATTCGTCGCTCATTTTTTTCTCCTTACTTTACCGATTTCCACCTAAACATCTTCTAAAAAAATCTGCCACAGCGTAAAAAAAACCTTTTTTGGGTGTAACAGTCTTTTTTATCTCTGTTTTTGAGATAATTTTGTTTTTTCCAATTTCTTTATCATTTAAATAGTATACCACATTTCCGACTATTTGTCCCTTTTCCACAGGAGATAATATTTTTTCGGGAAGTTCTATTTTTCTGTCGATTTTAGGTTCATCACTTTTTTTGAAACTACATGAGAATTCCGAATCACAAAATGCTTCTATATTAGCTATTCCCTCGCCGGTTTCTGCCGGGATAGTAAAATTTAAATTTTTATCGGAGAAGCATTTAGAAACAGTATTTTCAAAACCAAAATTATAAAGTTTTATATGATCATCCCAATCGCTGGGTGCATTGAGAGTAACACAAACCAATTGTACTCCGTTTTTTTCGGCACACGATACCAAACATCTTCCGGCAGCTTTGGTAAAGCCTGTTTTTATGCCAATGCAATCACTATAGAGTCTGAGTAATTTATTATGATTTCTAAAATTAACAGTTTTGCCGGGATTAACAAACTTTACCGGCATGCTTTTTTTAGAAACTATGCTTGCAAAATTTTCATTCTCCATTGCATATGCTCCCAAAACAGCCATATCTTTTGCCGTAGAATGATGGTTGTCTTTGTCCAGGCCCGAGGGTGTTGAAAATTTAGTATCCTCCATTCCTATTTGTTTAGCCTTTTCGTTCATAATGGAAATAAATTTTTCTGTAGTGCCTCCAACGGAAATTGCAGCGGCATTTGCGGCGTCGTTTCCGGAACACAGCAACATTCCCTGTGCAAGAGACTGAAGAGTTACGATATCTCCGGGCATAAGCCCCATCGAAGTCCCTTCTACCCTAACCATTTCATCAGTTATTTCCACTTCTTTATTTCCACAAGCTTCCATATTTTCCAGTGTCAAAAGAGAAGTCATTATTTTAGTTGTGCTGGCCATCGGAAGCGGTTCGGTTTCATTTTTTGACCAAAGCACACTCCCTGAGTCTGCACAAATTAATATTGCCGACTTTGCAGAAACATCTAGTTCCCGGGCAAAAATTTGTAAAGGTACAACTGCAAAAAACATAAAAGCTATTCCTAATTGTTTAAATTTTTTCATCGCAAAGGCAAGATATTATATCTTTACCTTCTTCACCTCACTTGTCATTATATAGACTCATTAAAAGATATGCAAAAAATATAGTAATTTTACTTACCGGCAGTGAATTAAAAAAATTTTTTTGCCAATAATTAGATTGCATACAAAAATTCTATAAAAAAGTGAGGTGAGTCTCCCGCTTATGCAATTCAGTAAAGTTCAAATTTGTGGGATAAATACTTCAGAATTAAAAACTTTAACCGAAAAAGAAAAAATTATGCTCTTAAAAGAAGTAAAAAACGGGAATAAAGAAGCACGAGATAAGCTGATAAACGGAAATTTGCGCCTAGTGCTCAGCATAATACAACGATTTAACGGCAGAGGAGAATATGCAGATGATCTTTTTCAAGTGGGATGTATCGGACTTATGAAATCAATAGACAATTTTGATGTAAATCAAAGCGTTAAATTTTCAACTTATGCAGTTCCTATGATAATAGGAGAAATTAGAAGGCACCTAAGAGACAACAACTCCATAAGAGTCAGCAGATCGCTCAGAGACACCGCATATAAAGCAATGCAAATAAAAGAACAAATAATAAACAACAAAAACAGAGAGCCTACCATAGAAGAAATTGCAGAAGAGCTGGGAATTCCGACAGAAAATGTCGTACTTTCTTTGGAATCTATAGTAGAACCGATATCTCTTAGCGAACCTGTGTACGCTGACAATAATGGTGACGCAGTATATATGATTGATCAGATAGGCGACAACATCGATGATGCGGACTGGGTAGACGAATTATGTATCAAACAAGCTATTAAAAATTTAACCGACCGAGAAAAAAGTATATTATTTTTGAGATTTTTAAAAGGAAAAACTCAAACAGAAGTAGCAACCGAAATAGGGATAAGTCAAGCTCAAGTTTCTCGGCTAGAAAAAAATGCACTTAAAAAAATTAAAAATTAATCAAAAATTAATCTATATTTTTTTAAAAAAACTATTGACTTTTTGTATATATTATATATAATATCCTCGAGATTAGAGTTTTAGTTTATAAATAAACAACAATAACTAAAATTATAATTTCAAAAAATTTATTATTTAAAAGGAGTGTTAAATATGGGAAAATTATCGCCTGAAATTGTAAATGGCTTGAAAGAAAGAGGAGTTAATCTTACAGATGCAGAGGTAACCAGCATCAATACCGTTCTCCGCAATACTCCTCAAGAACTATCAATGGAAGACTTAGATCAAGCTGTAGGCGGAATCGAATGGGAAAAAGTTGGTATCGGCAGTGCAGTAGCAATCGTTGCACTATGTGCTATACTAGGCGCAGATCGTGCTCAATCAATGATTAGAAAAAAAGACGGTCAAACGTACTCAGACAACATGTACTCAATAAAACTCTGGAATGCAGCTAAGGAAAAATTCGGCAAAAAAGCAGATGCATAATAGTAAATCATGATTTCGGAGGATAAGGATAATCGAGCCGGAAATAACTTAAAGAATAATTTGACAAGGGGAAAAGGTTATGGATCTCCCCCCTTGTCAAATTCCCTTTATGCTAAAAATGAACTTATTCCTAAAATTATAATTTCAAAAAATTTATTATTTAAAAGGAGTGTTAAATATGGGAAAATTATCACCGGAAGTCGTAAATGGCTTGAAAGGAAGAGGAGTTAATCTTACAAATGAAGAAATAACAAGCATCAATACCATTCTTCGCAATACTCCTCAAGAACTGTCAATGGATCAATTGGATCAAGCCGTTGGTGGAAAATTGGAATGGAAAAAAGTTGCCAAAATAGGACTTGAAGCAGCGGTGATAGTTGCTGCGGCTATAGGAGTAGATTATATACAATCAGCAGTTAGAATAATACGAAACAACCATACTACAGGCTACTCAGAAAACATGCTTACAGAAATCGCGATAGATACATTTCGCCAATGGAACTCTTGATTCATAGAAATTTCCTATAAATCAATCTAATTGTCCGAATAAGATATAATTTTTATCTAATGTTAAAAATAATCCACATATAAAAACCTCCCAATAAATGCTACGGATGGATAAGGAAGTACAATAAATTTATACATTCTTGGCATTGCAGAGGTAGAAACCAAGACATCAGTCGAAAGATTGGCGTCTTTTTCTATGCCTAAAATCCGCACATTCGTATAATATAAATCCTTTTGCTACAATGTAGTCAAAGGAGGAAAGATTATGAAAATTACATTTTATCTTGCACTTGATGATGTTGAACGCAGTATGATTATTCATTCTCTCAATAATCTAAGGAGCAGACTTATATCATACCGACGGGATAGATGATGTTCTCGTGAAGGTCATTGGAGCAAAGAAAAAGAAATACAAAATCATTTATACGGAGGTTTGATTACTATGAAAGAAATGAATGTGCGTTATCAAAATCAAGGCAATTATCAACTGCCTTGCATTACTACCAAAGAGCAGAATGAATTGTATATCGGTGCGTGGGCAAACCGACACAGACAATATCTTAAACAACATCATCGTATAAGATATTATAATCTGCTCATCGGAAAGGCTGTACCCTTACCTTGCGGACATTGAGGAACAAGCGGAAGCAATGTTTTCGAAACTTGTCAAATCACTCGCCGAAAAGGACAATGCAACAGAAAAGCTGAAAGCGGATAATCCTATGATTTGGGTACAGAAGAGGAACAACATCCGCAATCGGGCAATGAAAGTTGTGAATAGCGAGGTGATTTTTGTATGAAAAAAATCGTAATAATCACAATGATATTGACACTCATTTTCGCTACAGCAGGTTGCACTGCCCCTAGTGAGCCAGACAAAAAAGCAGTTGAAAGTTCATTGACTAACACTATAGTTGATATAACGCAAGCGGAAAAATTGCCTGAGAAAACAGAGAATGACACGATTGAGGAAAGCACATTTGCGGAAGAAACAACACAGCCACCTGACACTGAAACTGGTACAGAAAAAGTGTCAGAAGAGCCGATTTTTTCTCAAATCACAACAGCAAATAACGAGCCAAAGCCAAGATACTCATACACAAAAAGAAATGCCTAAAAGCAAAGCATCTGAACCTGAAATAACAACAAATACTGTTTTGGAAATTACAACAGCAAT
This sequence comes from Acutalibacteraceae bacterium, assembly GCA_051887355.1. Taxonomy (GTDB): domain Bacteria; phylum Bacillota; class Clostridia; order Oscillospirales; family Acutalibacteraceae; genus UMGS1491. The sequence continues at coordinate 2,492 of JBJEZK010000020.1, read as the reverse complement.
TGAACAAAGCGAAGAATTAGATATATCCTATTGGATTTTTTATGCAAAAAATTATGCTCAAAATATCGGCTTGACTCTCGATGAAACCGCAATAGAATGTTGGGATAACCCTATATCCGCTAATGTAAACAACAAAAATATCGGCGCTGATATTGAAATCAGATTAAACAGATACAAGAATGTTGAGGGCTTTACTTCGGTGTGGATATGGGCAGAAAAATTATCCGACACACAATATGAGTTGTACATCGGATACGCATAAAATTAAAGCACGGATTGCAGATTATTCTGTTGTCCGTGCTTATTATTTTGTTTAATATTTAGTTTTGAATGTTAATACCGCCACAGATAAAAAGGCGTATGCAATCTCAGCGAGCAGACCATTTATGGACAGGTTGTCCAAAACGGTGTTGTCGCTCGTGCTTTCAGCGAGCAGGGTATTTGGGCAACTCACTCCCAAATACCTCGTTAGGGTTACACCCTAAGACCTAATTTAGTTTTAATTATCTTTTTAGAAAGCATATCACTTAATAGTTCTGTCGCTGTCTTATTGGTTAACACATAATGTTTTTTAGTAGTGCTATCAGAAACATAAAATCTTATTTTTTGTTTTCTTTGAGCTTTTCTTTTTTTATACAATCTGAAAGGGCATTATAAAAGAGAGTTTTTTCATAAACCAGAATGGTGCCTTCTTCAATTTGCAATCTGTGCGGTAATTTAACTTGTAATATGCGACCAAAGGGAGAAGCGTCGGGAACAATTAACATCTGTGAGCCATCGTCAAGTTCAAATCCCCAGTTTTGGATTACAACATCTCGGTTGCCTATGTTAGTAATAGTAACTCCAATATAATGGCGAAGTTCATTTCCACTTTCCGGTACAATAGTTATATTATTAGTAAAAGATAATTGCACTTTTTTCTTATAGCTAAGTTTAGTTTGCCATAAAGAAACAATAACTGCAACAAATGTTGCAATAGCTCCTAAAGTTCCGCCTATTGCTTCAAAAGCAGTCCAAAGCAAATTCCAATCCGTAGACATTCCTCAATTTTCTTGTTAGTAATATACCTGATTTTGTCTGAAAAAAATCAATCAACATATCGGTGATAATTATGATTTATAATTTATTCATATCACTATCAAATTCCACCGTACGCACATCTCTGTTAAAGAAATGAAATCCCCAAATCTTGTATTTGTTATCATCCGCAAACTTAGTAACAGGTATTGCTTTTGATTCGAGTTGTAAAAGGAAATCCTCTTTCCAACTATCTTTTTCTACAAGATGTGTTCCTTTTGATTCAATGAATACTTGCAATTGTTCATAAACCTCTTGCTTCGGCAGATGCAGGAACAAAAGATAGTCCGGCTCAAAGCGTTCGCCGCCATCAAAAGAATATATCGCAAGCTGGCGTTCATTACGAACAAGATATACTTTATCGTATTTATCTTTTAATTCTTTCACATACTCTTTAAAGTAAGCGACAAATGCTTTTTCCTCACTTGTACCGTAATTATCCTCGAAAACAAACCAGTCCTCTTTTGAAAGATCCATTTTCCAAGCAGTAGGAACGCTGTTGTCGTTTTGGGATATACCAACCCCGCCATCGTGTGGATCAATATAATTGCAACGCTTGTTCTTGAAAATGTCGTGAATGTACTGCGCTTTAAATTCACTGCTGCCCTCATACGTTTCTTCAATGCCGGAGATACTCTCAGCAATCTTTCCAAGAGCTTTTACACAAGCAAAATATAAGATATCAGTAGGAGGCGTTTCATATTTTGATGTAATATAAAGTCGTATATATCCTAAGTAATTTTTGTCATAAACAAATTCCCTTGTGGATTTCAAATTGGGAAAATATGATTGCAATATATTTAACTTAAAAACACTATATTTACATAAAGCCTTATAAACAATTGCATAATTTATATCCGCAATATCACCTATTGTGGTTTTGTATGTATAAGTATTCGGATTGCTGTCTTGTGACGAATTATCTTCCATAATAACGTCTTCACCGGAGCGTCCTGTAGCGATAGAAATATTAAATATCTTATCACGGACAGACGGCAACAATCCAACAACCTCATTACGGCTTTTCAAAAGGCGTTCATTTACAAATACATATCCACTCTTGTAAATATCATCCTCTTTAAATTCTTCTTTTAATACATAATTTTTTGTTACCGTCTTATCGAGGTCAATACCGATTTCTCGCAAAGCTGTGTGTAACTCGCTGATATAACGAGGTTCATTCCAACAATGATAATACAGCTCTTCACATATGCGGAGAGGGTCATCAATATCATTATCGTATTTGCGCTGATACTTTTCCTGTTCTTCTGTAATTTTGAAAGGACAATAACGGGCACCACGACCGATAAGCTGGGCTTCTTTCGTTGTCGTCTTTCCGGGAATACCGTTTTTTCCGTCGCGGGTTTCATAAAGGCGCACAATATCAAAAAGGTTAAGTACATCCCATCCCTCGT
>JBJEZK010000019.1:0-2343 GCA_051887355.1 Acutalibacteraceae bacterium | reverse complement strand
TCTGCTTTTCTGAATAATCATAGACCGGAAGTGCATAAAACGTAGAAAGCTTGCCGTTTACAGGCGACCAGGCAGGGTCAAGGATAGACGGCTTTCCCTTAAGAGCAATCTGAAGGTATCCGCGAGTATGCAGATCCTGATATTTTCCGGTGGTAGTCCAGCCTACGCCGTACTCGTCATATATAGCCATACCGATGTAAGAATCATTCCCCTTTACCACGGCATTGATGATATTCCATTTTTCCTTCAAGTCTACATTGTCATCACGAATCTCGGGAAGCCCGGCAAGAGCAGAAAGCATTTTGTATTCCAGGTCGTTTATGCTTCCAATTTCAAGCGCAGTAGAATGTGCAGACTGCCCGCTGCTCTTCAATATCGAAGAAACCAGTTCTGACTTGGACTTTCCGTAAAGAAACAGCACAAGAAACAGGTTCGACACGATGATAATCGCCAGAATGGAAACAACAATTTTCAGGCGCAGGGAAAAGGCGGTTTTCATAACAAACTCCCGTAAAGCCGAATCGAAAAACAGATGTTCTTCAAGTTTTTTTATAGAAAAATAAACAGCCGCAAAAAACGGCATAGCCCGGCTAAAGTCCGTACAAAGCGGCGAACCGGACAGGCTATGGTAAAAATTATAATCCCTGTCGCAAATGGCTGTCAAACAAAATACAGGAAAACAAAGTTATAATACCGTTAAAAATTACCGGAAATTTTGAACCGCCCCCGATTCCATGAAAGCCTCCAAAATTTCTAAAAACTAATACGCGAATCCAGAACTAGACGGAAAACAAGGACTTTATTATTATGGAGCGAGAGATTTGAAGCCTAAGTATTCAAGGTGGTTGAGTACAGCCCCTGCGCTTGGGGAATACATACCGAAAGCGCCAATAAAAGATGCCGAAGCCGATTTTGAAAAAACAAAACTTGAATGTTCTGAAATTACCCTCGAGGCTTACAAAAAAATTCCAAAGTACATAAGGTTTATCGGCTGGCTTTTTAGAATTCTCGCACCGCTGATGTAGGGGGTATAATTATGAAATTCGGGAAAAACTTCTTGCAGTTTTAGATGATATGCTTTCAGAACTTGAACAAAAATTTGAACTGCCCAAAATATAGGAATTGCCATCAATCAGGCTGTAGATTATTATCAATATGTCAATTCTCCTGAATGCTATTTGGATAACTGGGAATAGGATGTAAACAAATGAAAAATATAAGTTTTTTGTTCATAATTTTTGCTTTTATTTCATGTTCAACTAAAAACAATAACATAGTTGAATCTAGACTAAATTTTCATAATATTGAAATTTCTTCATCTGACGATTTTTTTAAAATTATCAAAAATAAAGTATTTGCAGATGAAGAAATAATCATTTTTTTTGATTCCTTAATTCCGAAGGATTTAGATTTGTTAAAAGACATTTGTTATAGCAATCAAGACATAAATGTTCCAAATAATCTGAGAAACATATGTTCTATTTATAAAGTATATATATTATTATGTAATAGAGATTTTGATTCTGCAAAGAAACAAATCGAACAATTGCAAGCTGATGAAGTTATACATTACCAGTTTGATAAATTTATCAGTTTCTATTTTTGGTGTCAAAAGAGATATGAAGTTGCAAATTGGAATGCAGATTTTTATTTATTTAGATATCATAATGAAAAAAGAAGAACTATAAAACGGAGTGCATCTAAAATAAAATTTGAAATTAGATTTATGAATGACTCTTCTTTCAAGTATTAAAAGAAAACTTTACGTTAAGTGAATAAGATTTTCTTAAATTTCTTAATTGTCAAAAAAAGAGGCTCTCTGTTAAACAAATAGATATTTTTATACACCTAATTCGAGGTAGTTATAATGATTGCAATAGATTATACATATAAAAATTATGTAAAAAAGAATTCAGAGGAGTAGCTATGAAAAATATTTTAGGTATTTTACTATTATTTTTTATACAACTATTTTTTCTGAATTTGGGCATAAATGGAACATTATCAAAAAAGGATAAAACAATAATAAATGATAATAGATTTCTGTTATTAAAATGGTCGGGACTCTATATTTGGAAATTAGAGAATAGAAAAATATATAAAGCGATAATATTTATAATCTATCTGCTTTTATTTTGTAATATAATATGCATTTGTGTTAATTATATTTATGAAATAAATATAATTAAGAGTATATTGGATAAGTCAATTAAAATATCATTTTTTTTAATTCCGTTTTTGATAATTCTGAATTTTATTCAAGGAAAAGTAAAATGAGTACGTAAAATAGCACAGAAAAAGAAGCAGATTTAAGGTGCAAACAGCCGATAAATTAAGCAAGGC
>JBJEZK010000018.1:34492-45809 GCA_051887355.1 Acutalibacteraceae bacterium | reverse complement strand
TTATCGTGCTTTTCAGCGCAATAAATTTTATTGATAAAAATACAAAAAATTAAAAACCGTTTCTCGTCCAAAGGCACGGTTTTTAATCTAAAAATCACTTTTGGAGGCTGACCGCTTTTTAAACGGTTCCGCTCCTTCTGCTTTTATTATATGCTAATTTTTTTAAAAAGTCAACCTAATCTTGGGGATTAATAACTAAAAAATCTGTAAATCCCGTCATTTCAAGAATTTCATAAATTTCATCATCAACATTTATAAGGGTGAGAGTGTTATCGTTCTCAATGGCAACAAGTTTTTTCTGAAGCCACAAAATAACTCTCAAGCCCGCACTACTCAAGTACGAAACCTTTGACATATCCAAAACAATTTTCTTTTCACCCTGATTCAGTCCCTCTTCAAACTTAAGCTGCACATCCGGAGAGGTTTGAGTATCCATTCTTCCATCCAAAATATAAATTGTAGAATCATTTTCTTTTATTTTTTTAATATCCATAGTAAATTCTCCTTCCAAAACTATTTTATTTTTTTGATTATAATCAAATTATTTTGATTATTTTTGTGTTCGTAAACCATTTTATCCATAACTTTCTTAACTATAAACAGTCCCAAACCGCCTATCGGCCTCCTGATTGCAGGTTCGTTAATGTGAACGGAACTAACTTTAGTGGGGTCAAAAAAAACACCATTATCAATAAATTTTATACTCACCTCTGCCAAAATTTCTTTAAAATTAAAATTTATTTCAACTTTACCTTTCGAAGACGGCTTATATGCATAATGAGAAATATTTACAAAAATTTCTTCACTGGCAACCAAAATTTGCCCGGCTATTTTTTTTTCGATATTAATATTCAAAAGGCACTTGTTTAAAAATTTATAAACTTCACTCCACTTTTCAACTGTCGCGTCCACCTTTAAACAATTCATTTTATGAATATCTCCTCTCGGCGATTTTGAAAACACAAATTATAAACATTTATTTAAAATTATTCAGTGACAATCAACAAATAAAAATATCTCGGCAAAATGTATTTTTTGCTTTTTCCACCCCCTAATATACATTTTAAACATTTTGCACAATATTTTCAACATCTAATTTTTTGTTTATACTATAATATCAGAAAACAATACCTTTTTCAACATTTTTTTGCATAATATATGCTTTTTATTATATATAAATAACTTTTCCTACAACCTCATTATCATAAAAATATATTCTGGGAACCCTCTTACCGATTAAACAAACTATTTCATAATTAATGGTTCCTATTTTTTTTGCAAGTTCGTCAACTGTAAGTATCGTTTTGTCGTCTTTGCCAAACACAGTTACTACATCGCCTTCCTTGACGCCTTTGATGTTTGAAACATCAATCATGAGCTGATCCATACACACTCTTCCGACAATATTAGCTTTCTCTCCTCTGACTAATAGCTGAGAATTATTGGAAAATCTTAAAGAATATCCATCTGCGTATCCAATTGTAACCGAAGCAACTGTGATGTTTTTATTTGACGTAAATGTTCTTCCGTAACTCAAACTCGTTCCTTCGGGAATTGTTTTAACCTGTGAAACTACTGATTTCAATTCCATAACAGGTTTTAAATCAATTTTATTCCGTGTTTCCTCAGAAGGATACAAGCCATAGAGAATCACTCCGGCTCTGACCATATCAAGTTGCATCTCAGGGAAATTGAGAATCCCTCCGCTGTTGCAGCAATGACGAAGCTTAAATTTTACGCCCTTTCTTTCCAAAATGTCAATCGCAGATTTAAAATTCTTAAATTGAAATCTTGTGTATTCTTCGTTATTGGTAATGTCGTCCGAAACAGAAAAATGCGTGAAAATACCCTCGATAATGATATGTGGCATTGTTCTGCTTATATTTAAAATTTCTTCTGTGGATTTTTTAATTTCGTCTTCATTCTGGCAGAAAAATCCTATACGGCTCATGCCACTGTCTATTTTAATATGAGCTTTAATTGAAAAATCTCCCTCTCTGCAAGCCTTTTCCAATTTATTTGCATACTCGAGCGAAAAAACAGCCTGAGTAATATTATAATTACAAAGATCTACGGCCATTTCCGGAGGAGTATATCCAAAAATCAAAATCGGCTTCTTAGCACCGCTGTTTCTGAGCTGAACGGCTTCATCAAGATTAGAAACACCATAGTAATCTGCGCCCAATTTTTCGTATTCTCTGACCAAATATTCCGCGCCATGACCATAAGCATCTGCTTTTAATACACAAAGAATTTTTGTAGAGGGAGATAACTTTTTCTTTATATTATAAAAATTATAATCTACAGAATTTAAATTTATCTGTGCCCATGTTCTTTTTGAAAAATTTTCCATAAAATTCACCTATCTCTAAAATATTGTACATTTATGTTATATCACAAATCGTTATATGTTAAAATAATATTTGTAAACTAATTAAGAAATATCTTAAAAGGGATTGAAAAAATGAAGCTAAAAAATTTATTAAAAATAAAAAACATAACCATAGAAAACAAAGCCGCTCTGGCACCAATGGCAGGTGTTACCGACCGAGCTTTCAGAGAAATTTGCGCGATGCTTGGCGCAGGATACTTTACAAGCGAAATGATAAGTGCAAAAGGCCTTATATATAACAGCGAAAAAACTTATGGTCTTATCGAACATTCTAATATCGAAAAACCCTTTGCAATTCAACTTTTTGGGAATTGCCCCGAGGATTTTCTTAAATCCATAGTATTATTGAAAGAAAAAAATATGATTCCTGACGTGATTGATATAAATATGGGTTGTCCCGCAAAAAAAATTGTAAAAGAAAACTCCGGGTCCGCACTAATGAAAAATCCGAAACTTTGCGGAGAAATTGTAAAAGCCGCAAAAACGGTTTCTTCGGTACCCATAACAGTTAAAATCAGAGCCGGATGGAACGACAAAAATAAAAATGCAAAAGAAGTTGCGATTATATGTGAAGAAAATGGTGCAGACGCAATAACTGTGCACGGACGGACAAAAGAGCAGGGATACTCCGGATTGAGCGACATGGAAATAATAAAAGAAGTAAAACAGAACACCGGTATACCGATAATAGGAAACGGCGACATAACATGCGCCGAAAAAGCAAAAAAAATGCTCGAGGAAACAGGTTGCGATATGGTTGCCATAGGACGTGGCGCAATGGGAAATCCATGGATTTTTAAAGAAATAGAATATCTCTATAAAAATAAAGTTTACACCCCGCCTACTCCGCATGAAAAGCAATTTATAATAACAGAACATATAAAAAAACTATGCTCTTACAAAGGCGAAGAACGCGGAATAAAAGAAGCCCGCAAACATCTTGCGAGCTACATAAAGAATATTCCCGGAGCCTCCGAATTGCGTTCCAAAGCTTTTTCCGCAAAATCGCAATCCGAACTTATAGAAATATGCCGACAAATAACTTAAATTATATTTAAGCAGAACCTCTCCAAATATACCGACTTTCGAAACTGTGGATCAAAAATTAAAAATCTACACCAAAAATTTGTACTGTTTTGCAACGATAAAGTAATCCGAAAACTTCGGTAAAACTTCAAGGCTTGTAATAAAAATTCTTCAATTACAAACGCAATTTAAAACATCATTGAAATAACTTGCTTTGAGCTCTTATCAAACCTTTTATGAATCCTTCTTTAGAAAGAGAAATTTCAATTTCTTTTCCGCTTGACATTTCTTTCATTTTTGCTTTATTGTTTTCCAGTTCTTCATCGCCCAACACCACCGCAAAGCTTGCGTGAATTTTGTCTGCGTACTTCATTTGGGACTTCAAATTTTTAGAAGATATATCACACTCGCAAGAAATCCCATTTCTTCGCATCACTTCGCATATTTTAAGAGCCTCTCTTTTTGCGGATTCGCCTACGGAAGCTACAAAAATTTCAATATTTTGCGGAGGATCAAATTTTACTTTGCGACTTTTAAGAATCATCATAACTCTTTCAAGTCCCACCCCAAAACCTATTGCAGGCAAATCAGGGCCTCCGATGAGTTTAGATAATCCATCGTATCTTCCTCCGCCGCATAAAGTTATGCTTTCGCCGTCGACCTCACACACAAATTCAAAAACAGTTCTTGAATAATAATCCAAACCTCTTACAATATGTGGATTAACAGTATATACAATTCCCAAAGAATTAAGAGTTTTTTTGATATTTTCAAAATGTGCAGAGCATTCATCGCAAATATAATCCAAAATTATAGGAGCGTTTTCACAAATTTTTTTGCAAATATTACTTTTACAGTCAAAAATTCTAAGCGGATTCCTTGAAAGTCTGCTCTTACAAGTTTCACACAAGCTTTCTTCTTGGCTCTCAAAATACCTTTTCAAAGCCTCGTTATACTTTTTGCGACATTCCGGACAACCAATCGAATTAATCTCCAGAGAAGCGTCCTTTATTTTTACTCTACCTAAAATAGCCTTTGCGGCACAAATAAGTTCGACATCCGCCAAATAAGAGTCCGTCCCAAATATTTCCAACCCAAACTGAAAAAACTCACGATATCTTCCGGACTGTGGTTTTTCATAACGATAACACGAAGTTTCGTACATAAGTTTCAGTGGCATAACAGAATTATGAAGGCCGTTTTCCAGAACAGCTCTCAAAACCCCGGATGTTCCTTCGGGTCTCAAAGTCATGCTCCGGCCACCTTTATCTTTAAAGGTATACATTTCTTTTTCAACCACATCGGAGCTATCTCCCACCGATCTGTCAAAAAGTTCGGTTTGCTCCAAAACAGGAGTACGAATCAAGTTAAACCCATAAGATTCAGCTTCTTCTCTCATAATTTTTCCCAAAGTTTCATAATTTCTACTTTCGTTCGGCAAAAGATCTTGCATTCCTCTTGCCCGTTTGGCTATTAAATTCACAACTATTCCTCCGATTTTTCCGACAAAATAAAATGACTTTCCGTTATCATTTTCTAACAGGAAAGTCACTCAAATTTTTAAAGTGATTTTAAGTTTAGATCATAGGTCTGCCGACGTTTCTCCAATCCAAATCTCCTCTTTCAAGACCATGAATCAGAATTTCGGCAGTAGCGATGTTGGTTGCGACCGGGATGGTATGTACGTCGCAAAGTCTTAAAAGATCTTCCTCGGATTTTCCCATAAGTTCAGGGCGAGCGCCATCTCTGAAAAAGACCAGCATATCAACTTCCCCGCAAGAAATTCTGGAAGAAATCTGTTGGCATCCTCCCTGAGGCCCTCCCAAAAATTTAACGACTCTTAAACCTGTGGCGTCCGAAACTAACTTTCCTGTTGAAGCTGTAGCACAAAGTTTGTGGCGGCTAAGCACACCGCAGTAAGCGATGCAAAACCTCACCATTAATTCCTTTTTTGCATCTTGAGCGATAAGTGCAATATTCATTCGTTTATCCTCCTAAAATTATAATATATATATAATTTTTAAAATAAATCCATGCGCATATCTAAATTATAATATACTTAAAATCTCGGATTATTCGCTTAAAAACTATCTATATGGTTACTCGTTTATATTATACTACAATTTATTTATGATTTCCATCCATATTAAAAATTTTTAAGTATAAAAACAAGAAATTCCACATTACCACTAAATTTTATTCATTTTTTTGTCTACTATTACGCAGAAAATCTCTGCAGTATAATATTACCATATTTCCAAAAAAATGTCAAATTTTTTTCAAAAAAATTTTTTTAAAATCGAAATTCAACTTTTTTCGTCAAAATTGTCTATCCAAACTAAGATAAATTAAAATATGCATTCATGATATCTCTTGCAACATTTTTGGAAGCCATGCCGGTTTTACCATGAGCAATTACTACCGAAATAGCTATTTGAGGGTCGTCGTAGGGAGCATAGCAAATAAAAGTCGTATGATCGGAACCTGAATTCTGTGCAGTTCCTGTTTTTGCGGCAATCGGAATCGGATATGATGAAAAATCTCTTGCCGTCCCCGAAAGTGCTACTTCTCTCATTGCGCTTTGAACAGCTTTTAAGTTTTCTTCCGAAATATTCAGATTTTCGATGAGCTCAGGCTGAGTTTCTTTTATAATTTTATTTCGGGAATAATCTGTAATCTTACTTACCAAATGGGTTTTGTATCTTAATCCGTTATTTGCAATCGTTGCGGCATACGTCGCCAGCTGAACGGGAGTTATCATATTATCGGACTGCCCTATCGCAGCCTGAGATGACCCCGATTCGTACCAATGAGCTCCCACGGATTCAGAATGCTCGGGCCCGGCGACTATTCCGACGCTTTCACCGACCTCAACTCCTGTTTTTACACCTATACCAAATTTATTTGCGTAATCTTTGAGCAAATCCGCCCCTAAACGTCTTCCGAGCTCCGCAAAATAAACATTACACGATTTTGAAAGCGCAAGCTTTAAATTTGCCGCGCCATGAACCCCCATACATCTCAAACGATAGCCTGTGTAATAATTGTAACTCCCGCCGCATGTAATGGTTTCATCGGGAGTAATTTTTCCGCTGTCAAGTGCCGCACATGCCACCAAAGGCTTGTAAATGGACCCCGGAGCATATGCCCCCAAAAATGCACGATTAAGAAGAGGTACCGCTTTGTCGTTTACAAGTTCTGAGTAATAAGATTTATCTTCCATAAAACGAGCTAAATCATATCCGGGATAAGTAGCGGCAGCCAAAATTGAAAAATCTTTTACATTTAAAACCACTGCCGCTCCCGAAACGCAATCCGAAGCCACTGTATGAGCTCTTTCCACATTTTCTTTAAGGGATTTATTCGCAGCTTCTTGAATTTTGGAAGAAAGTGTTAAAAACACTGTGCTACCGGATTTTGCAGGTTCTCTTTCCGAAACATCTATCACTCCGCCTTCACGTGATATCTGCATCATTCTTTTTCCGCCATATCCCCTGAGTTCATCTTCGAAAACCGCTTCTATCCCTGTTTTACCGATAAGTGCATCCATAGGGTAAGAATCTTTTCTTTTTTCATATTCTTCACCGGACATAAACCCTGTGTATCCTACTATATGTGGGGCTATTTCACCGTTTATATATTTTCTTACAAGCGAAGTTTGAATTCTTACGCCTTTTAAATCTTTGAACCTTTCGGAAATTATTATAACGGCATCTTTCGAAACACTGTCGCACAAAATATAAGGCATGGATTTTAAATAATATCCACCGCTTTTTTCCATATTGTATTTAACACTGCAAATGACACGTTTATCCGCATCGGAATACTCTCCCACTTTGTATCTTTCGCACATTTTTTCTATGCATTCCTGTGCTGAAGCTTTTTCACCAAGTTCCAAAGTTTTTTTAAGTCCGGAAATTTGGCTTTCGTGTTCTTGGGTAAAATAAAATCCGTTATTGTCAATTCCTATAGGCAAAATGTCAATCCATTCGTTATCGAGCGCTTCAAGAAGCCTTACAACCTTTAATATTATATCATTTTCTGTACCTTTTTCTATGACCAATCTATCCAGAACAATCTTGTACCCCATATCGTTAACTGCAAGTCCCACGCCATCGCAATCAACAATTTCTCCCCTTACGGGGTCGGTTTTTACAAAATAAATATTACTGCTATTGGCTCTGATTTTATATTCTTTGGTATTAATTATTTGCCAATCCACAAGTCTTGAAATAAAAACTCCGGAAACCAAAACTGTCACACCAATCAGAACAAGATACCGCTTCATGTTAAGATTTTTTGGATTTATTTTACTCACCTTCATTTCCTCGTATGTAGTAAGAAAAAAATCTATTCATAAAAAATATAACGGGAGACGCCAAAAAAGAATACAAAATCGTCGGCAAACACACCATATTCCAAGCATAAAAACTATTCTTGTATCCACAAATTAAATACAAAAAACAAAACTTTAAAAATAGTATGAAAGTAATTATGAATAGATCGAATGCCAAAAACGAAAAAATATTTACATTATAAAAATAGCTTGTCAAAACTCCCATAACATATCCAAGCACACAAAATACAACCGCAAAACATCCCGGAGGAGTTCCGAAAGACATATCAACTAAAAATCCGCAAAATATGCCGAAAATCATCGCTGTATATTCACGCTCAAACAAAGCTACCGAAACAAAAGCGGACATCACCAAAAAAGGTCGAATTTCCAACTCGGTAATACCGACACCGGGCATTTGTTCTATTGCATACAAAGCCAGAATCCAAACGGCATAAATAATAAATCTGCAGAAATCTTTAAATTTCAACATTTCCATCTTGTACCTCCTTGAAACAAAAATGCACTTACTCAGACTCCAAAAGATTTATTTCTCCTTTGCCGCGGAAATCGGTTATTACAAATACATCTTTTATTTCTTTTAAGTCTTCAAAAGGCTTAATCACGGCGTAATACGCAGCTTCATAATCATCGTAACCGATCTCTGATATACTGCCTATTTTTAAATTCTTGGGGTACATTCCGCTAAGTCCGCCCGTGACCACAATATCTCCGCTTTTCATTTGACTTTGAGCAGGAATAAAATTCATTTTCGTTAGATTTTCAGAAGCTTTTTCCGCAGAACCGGAAATCACTCCGCTATCTCCGGTAGCAGAATCATAAACTCCTATTTTTGAATCGGGTGAAAGAATAGTTTTTACTCTGGATGAAGAAAAACCAACATCACAAACCGTCCCTACCAAGCCGTTTTCGGTTATTACGGCATCTCCTTTTGAAACTCCCGAATTCGACCCTTGATCGATTGCGAAATCACCGAAAAATTCGCCGGGATAGCGACCTATAACCGATGCCGAAACAAATTTAAGGCTGTTATTTGCTTTTTTAAAATCATAATATTTGGCAAAACGTGCGTTCTCACGCTTTACATCATAATAATCGACCGTAATGTCACGCAGTTCGTTTAATTGATGTTTTAAAGATTCATTTTCGGCTTTAAGTTTTTCTTTTTGCTCAAAATATCCAAAAGTTTCCGAAATCCCGCCCGAAACATAGCTTGCACACTTTTGGAACGGCGTAGCTACAACAGAAAACGCATTTCGGACAACATTATTTTCTGTGTCAATCGAACTATACAAAAGGACACCCAAAACAATCAATATCGTGCCACAGACTATTTTGAATGCGTTACTTTTAAAATAGTATTTCAAAAACACACCTCCCGCAAACAGCTTCATTTAAAAATATCAGCGAGATTTACGACCTTTATAATACTCTCTGGGCATAGAAACTTCCAAAGATTTTCCTGTGCCATCAACAACACAATCCAGCGGTCTTTCGGCAACATAAACCGGCATTCCGGTATTTTCGGAAATCAAAGTATCCAAGCCTCTTAAAAGAGCGCCTCCTCCGGTGAGCATTATTCCACGATCGATAATATCGGCCGAAAGTTCGGGAGGAGTATTTTCAAGAGTTCTTTTCACGGCATCCACAATGCACTTCAGAGGCTCAGACAGAGCTTCTCTGACCTCCGCTGAAGTTATGACAATGTTTTTGGGAAGACCATCCAGTAAATTTCTTCCTTTTATGCTCATTTCGCATTCTTCATCATAAGGAACCGCGGAACCCATTTTTATTTTTATGTCCTCTGCCGTACGTTCGCCGATTAAAAGATTATATTTCCTTTTTACATAAGAAATTACAGCTTCATCCAATTTATCTCCCGCAACTCTTTCCGATGTAGCGGTTACAATATCTCCAAGTGAAATAACAGCAACTTCGGAAGTTCCGCCACCAATATCCACAACCATACTCCCTGTAGGTTCAGAAACCGGAAGACCCGCTCCTATAGCCGCAGCCATCGGCTCTTCTATTAATTCAACAACTCCCGCTCCTGCTTGCTTTGCGGCGTCTTCGACAGCCCTTCTTTCAACCTCGGTAACTCCCGACGGAATACAAATAACTACCCTAGGTCTGCTGAAAAACATACTTCTCACAGACTGACATATAAAATATTTAAGCATACTGGCAGTAACGTCGAAATCCGCAATTACGCCGTCTTTTAGCGGTCTTACCGCAACAATGGAACCGGGCGTTCTTCCTATCATATTTTTTGCTTGAGCTCCCACCGCCAAAACATTGTCTGTTCGTATATCCATAGCAACCACCGACGGTTCTCTTTTTATTATTCCTTTACCTTTAAGAAATACAAGCGTGTTTGCCGTACCCAAATCTATCCCGATTTCTTTTGAAAACATTTAATATTCCCCCCTGATTGTAATGCCGTTAATATAATAAATTATATCACAAAACAATACATATATTTATACATATTTAAAGATTTAGAAAAACAAAACTATTTATACACAATTAACTTATAAAGTTATTTGCCTGTAGAGCCAAATCCATTTTCTCCTCTGGAAGTATCATCCAAACTTTCAACTTCAACCATTGGGAATGATTCAACAGGCATTATTACCATTTGAGCAATTCTTTCCTGTGGTTTGATGTGATATTCTTCCTCGCCGGAATTATACAGACCCACACAAATCTCGCCACGATAATCACTGTCAACTACCCCTACACCGTTCGATAAAGTAATTCCATGTTTAACAGCAAGACCGCTTCTTGCAAATATAAACGCCGCATATTCGCTTCCGGGTATGCTGATGGCAAATCCACAGGGAACCAAAACTCGATTTCCGGGCTTCAAAACAATCTCTTCATCTATGCACGCATGCAAATCCATTCCGGCAGACCCTTGAGTTGCAATTTTTGGAAGAATTGCTTTTTCTGATTTTCTACAAAATCTTAACACTTTTCTGACTTGACTTTTGCTCTCCACAATACCATTCCTTTTTTCAACATTTGTATGTTTATATTTTTTAATATCTTTAAATATTTATAAATCTGCATCCAATTGGGCTTAGTCGGAAACAATTTTAAAAAAGTTTTCCTCATTTTCCACAAGACTTTCAACATTTTAAGTAAAAACAGCTTCGTTTTTTAAAAATATTGCCTAAAAAGATACGTTTTTGAACTGTTTTGTTTTATATTTTAAAACTTCAATATTTTAATTCAACTGTAATTCTATTTAAAAATATCAATCTAATCTGTTTCGATAAATTTTTAAAACATACTATTATACTATATCACATTTAAAAGTTAATTCGAAATATTTTTTTAATTTATAAAATTTCTAAAATCAAAATATTTATATGTAATGCACATTGAAGAGATGTTTTTTTTTATAAAATTATAAATAACATAGAATCGAAAAATTTTTCAAAAAATATATTGACTTGCTTTATAAATCCGTGTAGAATAAATGTCGTTGGTGTTAATGACGCCGAGGGTACACCCGTTCCCATCTCGAACACGGTAGT
>JBJEZK010000018.1:0-34392 GCA_051887355.1 Acutalibacteraceae bacterium | reverse complement strand
CCAACTTTTTTATTTTTATTTTTTATTTTTAAAAAACTCTTGACTTTTTATTTTTTATGTTCTATAATGTATTTCGTTGGTGTTAATGACGCCGAGGGTACACCCGTTCCCATCTCGAACACGGTAGTTAAGCTCGGTAGTGCTGAAAATACTTGGTCGGCGACGACCCGGGAAAATAGGAAAACGCCAACTTTTTTATTTTTATTTTTTATTTTTAAAAAACTCTTGACTTTTTATTTTTCGGATTTTATAATGTACTTGTTAGTGTTTTTGAATCTTAGCTAGGGTTTTTAACATCTAACTAAGATTGTTTTGGCACTAATTTTTATATCTTTTTTCATTTTATACTCCTCCATGTTGAATTTATTCAACATGGATTATTTGTTTTATACAAGATTTTAAAAGAGCTTCCTGCTTTATGCCGAAGCTCTTTTTTCTATTTTATAATTATGTTTCCGCTTTTATCCTTTATCGCCCAATTGACATCCATCGGACCAATTTCTCTTGCAATCACACTGAACTCGCTGATATTCACATTCATGACTCCCCCGGCACATTTACTCAAGTCATCATCTTTCAAGAACGACTTATCGGATTCTTTAAAGGCCTCAATCATAATCGAAGCAAGTTTTGAGAGGTCTTCGTCGCTGTTAAGGACGATGCCTTTTTCTGCAAGCGCCTTCCTTACTTGTTCGCCGGTTTCTTTTCTCAAAATTTCCTGAACAAATTCTTTGTTTTTCAGCATTTCGTTTAAATTCGCATTTATAACAGCCATATCTCGAGCCTTAGCGGCTCCTCACCATCCTTTACTGAATATTTTGGAAAACCGAATATATATTAGTTATTTTACACAAATTTATTTTGATGTCAAGAGATTTCTAAATATTATCTAAAATTTAACAAATAACCAGCTCATACAAAAGATTGCTAATACATATAAATAATAAACCAAATAATTTTGGTATATATCTCTTTTGGAGGTGATTTTATGAACGAAAAAAATCCGTCCCTCGAAGAAATGCTTGCAAAAGCTTCACAAAAACTCGGTACAAAACCCGAAGAATTAAAAAATGCAGCTAAAAACGGAAATATGAATAATTTGCTTAATAATTTGGAGCCAAAACAATCCGAAAAAATCAAAAAAATTCTATCAGATAAAAATGCCGCTTCAAAATTACTATCTACACCCAAAGCAAAAGAACTTTTAAAAAAATTCTTGGGAGGAAAATAATTCATGGAAGATCTGACAGAAAAAATTACCGAATTACTTGGCAATCCGGAAATAATGGACAAATTAAAAAATTTTTCCGGACTGTCAGATCCTCCCGGCTCGGAAAAAAATAACGATGCCTCAGAAAACAGCACAGAAAATTTTGAAATGCCTTTGGACATAATAGACACCGTGATGAAAATCGCTCCGATTTTGTCCTCAATAAAAAAAGAGGACAAATATACAAAATTTTTAAAAGCTCTGAGACCATTACTATCCCAACAAAGAAGAAAAAAACTTGACAGTTCTTCGCAAATTTTGCAGCTGGTTCGTCTGATACCATTTCTAAAAAATAATGGAATAATATGAGGTTACTAAATGACAAATTCCGGAAAATATTCTTCTGAACTTAAAAACATGCAGGAACAATCACTAAATAAAATGCGAGAAATGTATTCAAAATCTAAAAATCCACCACAAAATCATTCTTTTGAAAACGCATATCAAGGAAAAAGATTCTCCGAAAAAGAAAATCCTCCCGAAAAAAAGAAACCTGACTCTAAACCTCCGAAAATAATGACAAATTTTCTTGACGCAATTTTAAAAGACCCCGACAAAACTTTAATTATCACTTTGATAATCCTTTTAATGGACAACGAAGAAAATTTTACGATAATAATGGTACTTTTTTACCTTCTTGCTTAAAGCACAGCGGAAATAAAATATTTTCCTGTGTTTTTATTTTTTTTCAAATGATATTGCATGCATTTCTCGATTTTATTTTCCGAAAAATCAGTCATACTGCCGTTAAATCTATCTCCGGGGACTACATAACCTACTTTCAAAATAATTTCTGAATCTTTTTTACAAAAATTTAAAGTCTTAGGAGCAAAATTATCTGTGCCGCTCAAAGAATTAACCAGAAATTTATTTTCATTCCTTTGAAAAACATAAAAACCTTCTGAAAAATTTTCTACTTTATCAAAATCAATATCCATATTAAAAAGCCGGTTGGCAGATTCATTGATTTCACTCTCACTCAAAACAATCCTGCCAAGTTCGTCCGAAATGACTTCCCGCTTATTCATGGCAGCATCCCAAATTGAAGAGTTGAGCACTGTTTGAGCTCGGGGAGGATTATTTTCACTGAAAGGCTCCGGGTTCTGCATGACAACAGGAAGAATTATATCATCAAATTTTTTCAGGTCAACAGCTGTTTCTCGACCCGTGAAAAACCCGATCGCAATCGCAAAAATAACCGATGAAACCGCAAAAATCAAACTAATAATTATAAACTTCAAAAATTTTGAGGGTTTAGCTTTGTTTTTGGGGCTATTTAAAAACCTTTTTCCTTTTTTTTCAGGTAAATCAATTTCAATAATCGAATTTCGCTTACCATAAAGAGCTTTGTAATTGACAGAATAAGGCTTGATGCATTTGTCTTTTCTTTCGTATTTGTACATAAAATCACCTTGTAAATTAATATTTTCAATTTAAAGATATCACTGAAAAACTGAAAGATTTGTCAAAATGTGCAAGGGAAACTATGTATTTTTTTGAGAAAATATGCTAAAAAACAACATAAAAAGCGATTCATTGCATAGTTTTAAAATTCCGCTCGCTAAATCAATTTTAATTATCTTTATGATGTTTATAGTTTACAAAATGTCAATTTTATGCTCCTCGAACGCCTATTAAATCTCAATAAAATATGATAATATAACAATAATAATATATAAATTAGATTAATAATAACAAAAATATACATTATTTTATCAATTGACACTTGACAAGCTCCTTGAAATTCATATAATTAACCTCATACAGAGTGTTTTCATACAAAAACACTCAAAATTCGCGAAAACGCTTTTTAAAATATACAAATACATCTAAAATTATTAAGATTAGGATGAGTGGAATTTTGAAGGCGAATTTCGCACAAAAAATTTAATTTTTTAGGAGGTAAACCTTTATGAAAAAATCCTTAGCATCATGTCTGACAAGCGTTGCGTTGCTGAGCTCAATGTGCTTCTCATCACCGCTTGCACAAGTACACGCAGAAGAAACTACCCCATTAACTACAGAAACCGAGCTCGAAACTCCGGCTACAAGCTACACACCTATCGAACTTAATGCCCAAAAAGTGTCTGTCGACGTCGGCTATACTCACTCACTTACTTTAACTTCAATAGATGGTATCAATGTTGATATTCCTGAGGATGAAGTATTTGATTTGGTATATGGCGAAAAAACAGATGAAGTCCAAAAAGAATTTACTATCTCCAGCAAGGACAAATCCTCGTTGACACTTACAGGTCGAGAATCCGGCAAACAATATAAAATTGAATTAAATGTTAAAGAAAGCGAAAATAGCGAAAATAGCGAAGATTACGGACGCATATATGAATTAAAATTAGCCAACACAAGTGATTATAATGCTAGCGGAGTAGAAATCGGAGAAGACACTCAACATTTTGAAATTGGAAATGTGTCTACCCCTGTTACAGTAACTCCACTTTCATACGAAATGCTAAAAATCGACACAACCAAAGCTGACCTAAAAGTTGGTGAAGGCTTTGAATTAATTCTGCCTGAAGTAATAAAAAGTAAAATAGATCCAAAAATCTTCAATTACAGTTTATCAGGAGAATACTATCATCCAACCAACGAACCATCAGAACATACCTTTACCGATTACATCACTCTTGATGATCAAGATCATTGGAAAGGAACAATCAAAAGCGATGAAATAGGCGGAAAATTCAAATTAACAGCTACAATGGAAAAAGAACTACTGGCAGAATCAAACGGCAGTGCAGAAACAGAGCTGATTGACCCTGAAAGTATTGCTGAAGAAACAACATTCAAATTCCCTATCGAGTTCACAATTGTTGACGAAAATGACACCGAGGAAGAAAATGATGGCAACATAGTCTTTGAAGTTTCTCCCGAATACAAAAAATTAACCCAAAAAGGCGAAACTTACAAAATTGAAACCGGAGTTTCGCTTGAAGAAAATGCCGGCGCTGATGCAAAAGAATTATTCGACGCAATAGTAGCAGACAAAGACAACTTCAAAGTATTATTCAAGAGCGCAAATCCTGAAGTAGCTACAGTTTCTGAAGAAGGCGTAGTTACAGCGGTAGCAAACGGTTCAACCGAAATCGTTGCATACATTGAAGGTTATGAAGATGAATTATTCGGTGTAAGCAAAGTTGACGTTGAAATACCTACAGAAGTTGCCGAGACAGAAGAAGAAATCAGCGACGCTTCCGATTCAAGCGCAAGTTCTTCTTATCCAAAGACAGGTGAAAATTTCATGGCTATATCCGCTGCAATCTTAACTTTAGGAATCGCAGTTTTGGCAGTAGCTTTTATGTCAAAGAAAAAAGATACAAATGAAGAAAAATAATTCTAAATAATTAAAAGCAGCTTTAATCAGCTGCTTTTGTTTTTTATTTTATAAATCCAATATATATTTTTCTTCGTAAGTATCGGTTAAATCATAATAAATAACTTTTTCGAGCTTTCCGCCACATGATTTTATTACTCTTTTGCTGCCTTCATTATTTTTATTGCAAATTATACATATATTTTCAAAATTCAATTCCCTACACTTGGGCAAAATATCTTCAAGCATTCTTTTTGCGTAACCCTTTCGCCTTTCGGATGGCCTAACGGAATATCCTATATGCCCTCTAAGATCTAAGTAATCGCCTTCTTTAATTTTTCTGAAGACTATCATTCCTACAATTTTACTGTCATTTTTTCTAAAGTATACGTATTGATCGGATAAAACACTACCTTCCGGGAGAGTACTTTCAGAAGAAATATTCCGAGTATGTTTAATCCACTCAGAAGCACTGCTAAATTTTTCTAAATCACTGCAGCCGGGCATCTTTTCTTCTTTAGAATCTAAAAATTCTTTTCGGAACAAACTGATTTCTTTTTCCATAGATAAATCAGGTTTAACAAGATACATTTCTTCCATATTATCATCTCCTTTATTTTGTAATAAACATCAGGGGCTACAAATTATTAACTATCTTTGTTTAAATTTTCTTCCTGATTTTCATAAGTATCTTCAGATTCTTCTCTTGGGACGCATGCAACAGCAACAACCTTACTGGCGCCTCTGAGCCTCATTACTTTAACGCCTTTTGAGGGTCTGGAACAAAGACGTATTGAATCTGCGTGCATACGAATTATAACTCCGCTGTCAGATATCACTATCACATCTTCATTCAAACCTGCGCTAACAAGCGAAGCCACGTTGCCGTATTTTTCGGTATGATAATTCATTACGCCCTGACCACCCCTGGATTGAATTCTGTAATCTTCGGGTTCAGAAAGGCGACCATAACCTGTTTCAGATACGGTAAATACCAATTTATCGGGGTCTACGATAGCCATCCCCACAACTTCATCGCCGGGTTTAAGTTTTATCGCACGTACTCCTCTTGCCGCTCTTCCGACTGCTCTGACGTCTGTTTCGCTAAACCTTATACATTTTCCGAGTCTGGTCGCAACTATCATTTCGTTAGTCCCATCCGTCATACGAACCCAGCTAAGTTCGTCGCCTTCATCAAGACCAAGAGCAATCAAACCACCTTTTCTTGCGGTATCAAATGATTTTAAATCGGTACGTTTGATTATTCCGTTTTTGGTAACCATTATTAAGTATTTATTGTCCTCAAATTCGGTTACTTTTATCATAGAAGTTACTCTTTCATCAGCTGCAATAGGAAGCAAATTGGCAATATTACTGCCTTTTGACGTTCTGGAACCCTCGTGAATTTCAAAACACTTCAAGCGATAAACTCTTCCGAAATTCGTAAAGAAAAGAACATAATCATGGCTGTTTATAATAAACATCTCATTTACAACGTCTTCATCACGCCTGGTAAGACCCGAAACTCCGCATCCGCCTCTTTTTTGAGTTTTGTAACTGTCAAGACTCTGGCGTTTTACGTAACCGTAACGAGTCATGGTAAGAACACAATCCTCACGTGGAATAAGGTCTTCTATGTCAACTTCTCCACTGACATTTTCAATAGAAGTTCGTCTTTCGTCGCCAAATTTATTTTTAACTTCCAAAGCTTCGGTTTTTACTATTTCACGAAGCCTTAAATCGCTTGCAAGAATATCTTTGAAGTCTGCGATTTTAGCTCTCAAAGCATTGATTTCTTCTTCAATTTTATGTCTTTCCAACCCGGTTAGTCTTCCAAGTGGCATCTGGACAATTGCCTGCGTTTGAATATCATCCAAACCGAATCTTTCGGAAAGCCTTTGTTTACCTTCGGCAATTGATTTTGACGAGCGCAAAATAGCAACCACTTCATCTATGAAATCCAAAGCTATTTTAAGACCTTCTAAAATATGAGCACGTTCTTCGGCTTTTTTCAGGTCAAATTCAGTTCTTCTTGTCACTACTTCGATTTGGAATTTTATATACTCTTCCAAAACTTGTTTTAAATTCAAAATTTTAGGCTCTCCGTTAACGATAGCAAGCATTATGACGCCAAAAGTAGTTTGAAGTTGAGAATAAGAATAAAGCTGATTTAAAACCACTTGAGGGGATGCGTCTCTTTTTACGTCGATTTCTATATGCATTCCGTTGCGGTCAGAATGATCGTCAATATGAGAAATTCCTTCAATTTTCTTATCTTTAACCATTTCGGCTATATTTTCAATAAGCCTCGCTTTGTTCACCTGGTAAGGTAGCTCCGAAACAATGATTTTAAATCTGGAATTTTTATCCTCGACAATCTCGGCTTTTGCTCTCACAATAACCTTGCCTCTGCCTGTGGAATAAGCTGCTCTTATACCGGATCTTCCCATAATTATTCCGCCTGTCGGGAAATCCGGACCCTTTATATAATTCATAAGATCAGGGATTTCTGCGTCAGGATTATCAATCAGATAACACATCGCATCTATAACTTCATTCATATTGTGCGGAGGAATATTGGTCGCCATTCCCACGGCGATACCCGTAGAACCATTAACTAAAAGATTCGGAAAGCGAGAAGGCAAAACCGTAGGTTCTTTCAATCTGTCATCGTAGTTCGGAACAAAATCCACTGTTTCTTTATCGATATCAGTAAGCATTTTAACGGCTATTTTACTCATTCTGGATTCTGTGTACCTATATGCCGCCGGCGGGTCGCCATCTACCGAACCGAAATTTCCGTGACCGTCAACAAGCATGTATCTCATCGAAAAGTCCTGTGCCAAACGAACCAAAGCATCATAAACAGATGCATCACCATGAGGATGATATCTTCCGAGCACCGAACCTACTGTATTTGCGCATTTTCTGTAGGCTTTATCCGGGCCAAGATTATCTTCAAACATAGTGTAAAGAATTCTTCTGTGAACCGGTTTTAAGCCATCTCTAACATCCGGCAGAGCCCTTGAAACTATTACAGACATAGAATACGCCAGAAACGATTGTTTCATTTCTTTTTCAATATCTACGTCTATAACCTTAGGTTCTGCAATATTTTTTTCGTCTTGATTATCCATCTAAGTACCCCTTCGAAAAATTTCTCTTTTAAAAATTAAAATTCGATAAGAACTATTCTTTATTTTCATTTTCGTCCAAATTTTCTTCCGACCCCTGCGTGGAACCCGCAAGAAGCATTGCTTGCACCTCTGCCCTAAACTCAGGGTCAATCGCTCGCACGGGAATAACAAGGCTAAGTCCATCGCACGGAGAAGATATCGTCATCATATTGTCGTATTCCTCGTAATTACAAGAGCCATCAAGAACTATTTCTCGTTTTTGACCTCCTTTTCGGATTTCGATTTTATCCGCAAAAATTTCGGCCGTTATTTCTTTGTCGCAAAATATTTTTTTGACTATTTTTCTCACGCCAATAACCGGAATTACCCATATCAGCGCTAAAAACACAACAGAATAAATCGACAGCCACACATAGTACCGATTTTTAAAAATTACAGCCAAAACTACCATAACAACAAAAAACATAGCTTGAATAATCGAGTGCTTTTTTTGCATGGCTTTATTTTTTTGATAAATTTCGCTCCGTCTCACAAAGTTTTTAATCTCCTCCGGAGTTAGATTATATTTAAGTTTTATACCTGTTTCTTCTTCCTCGTAAGATTCGCTTTCGTTATCAACTATTATCTCCGCTTCAGAACCATCCCATCGCTCGGGAGGCTCTCCGTCTTCATCGTTTCCGTTTCTTTCCTCTTTTTTAAATTCAGAATTTAAATCTAATTGATTTTCGGATCTAACCTCTAATTTTTCGGCAGAATGTAAATCGTTCTTACTCATTGCTTCTCCTTTTAAATTTTATATTTATATTATTATATAAATTATACACGTTTTCACTTGATAATGCAAGATTTTGTTATTATATACCTAAAATTAAACATCCAAATTCTGAACATATTTTGCATTTTGTTCGATAAATTCACGTCTGGGCTCAACTTTATCTCCCATAAGAATAGTAAATGTTTCATCAGCAGCGGCTGCGTCTTCAAGAGTGACTTTAAGCATAATTCTTGTTTCGGGATTCATTGTGGTTTCCCAGAGCTGCTCGGCATCCATTTCACCAAGACCTTTATAACGTTGGATTTCCGTGCCGCTCGAAAGTTCTTTCAAAATGCGATCTCTCTCTTCGTCGGAATATGCATAAAAATGCTTTTTGTTTTTTGTGATTCTGTAAAGCGGCGGCTGAGCAATATATATATGCCCCTCTTCAACAACAGGCTTCATAAATCTGAAGAAAAACGTCAAAAGAAGCGTCCTGATGTGCGAGCCGTCAACGTCGGCATCGGCCATTATAATTACTTTTCCGTATCTTAATTTGGACAAATCAAAATCATCGCCGATTCCGCATCCCAAAGCAGTAATTACCGGCATCAATTTTTCATTTCCGTAAACTTTATCAAGCCTTGATTTTTCTACGTTGAGCATTTTTCCCCAAAGAGGAAGTATCGCTTGAAATTTACGGTCCCTGCCACTTTTTGCGGAACCTCCCGCCGAATCTCCTTCCACTATATAAATTTCGGTTTCCTCAGGATTTTTAGACTGACAATCAGCAAGTTTTCCCGGCAAAGAAGCTGTTTCCATAGCGGATTTTCTTCTGACCAAATCTCTGGCTTTTTTGGCGGCATCTCTGGCTCTGGAAGCAGAAATTGCTTTTTCTGTGATTGATTTTGCGACTGCAGGATTTTCTTCAAGGTACGAAGATAATTTATCCGCCACCAAACCATCAACAAGCCCTCTTATTTCCGTGTTACCAAGACGAGTTTTTGTTTGACCTTCAAATTGAGCGTTTGTAACTTTTACACTTATTATCGCCGTAAGTCCTTCACGGACATCATCGCCTGAAAAATTTCTATCATTTTCTTTAAGTAAATTATATTTTCTCGCATAATCATTTATAACTCTGGTAAAAGCCCTTTTAAAGCCATCCTCATGCGTACCGCCGTCAATAGTGTGAATATTGTTTGCAAAAGATAAAATAAGTTCGTTGTAGCCTTCGTTAAACTGAAAAGCCACCTCTGCGCTTGCGCTGTTATCCGGCAAAATGCCCGAAAAGCTTATTACTTCGGGATTAACAACTTCCAGAGCTCTTTTTTTATGTATGTATTCAACAAAACTTTTTATTCCGCCGTCATATTTAAAATCATCTTCCGAAATATTTTCGGGGTCTCGAGAATCTTTAAGAGTAATTCTTACACCTGCGTTCAAAAAAGCCTGTTCTCTAAGCCTTGTTTGAAGAACTTGATAATCATATGAGGTTGTTTCCTTAAACATTTCAGGGTCTGCCTTAAATGTTATCGTGGTACCTTTTCGGTCTGTTTCGCCGATTATTTCCAAATCGCTTGCAACATTTCCTTTTTCAAATCTTTGTCTGTAAATATTTTTGCCGTCATAAACATTTACTTCGAGCCATTCGGAAAGCGCATTAACAACCGAGGAACCTACTCCGTGAAGCCCTCCGGAAACTTTATATCCACTTCCTCCAAATTTTCCTCCGGCATGAAGGACCGTAAAAACTACCGTCACTGCGGGAAGCCCTGCGGTAGGGTGCATCCCGACGGGAATTCCTCTTCCGTTATCAGCAACCCTTATAATATCTCCGGGCAAAATTTCCACATTAATTTCATCACAATATCCCGCCAAAGCTTCATCGATGGAATTGTCTACAATTTCATACACCAAATGATGAAGACCTCTGGGTCCTGTGGTTCCTATATACATTCCCGGTCTTTTTCTTACAGCTTCAAGCCCCTCCAGGACTTGTATCTCTCCGGCGCCATATTTTTCGCCGCTTTGACTTATTTCATTCGTATCCAAAATATAAAGCTCCCTTCTTAAAATATCTTTCTAATTACTGTAAATTTCGGTGTCTGTGTCTTTTCCGAATCGTTCAGAATCGTCATATCTGTGCGAATAATTCTTTTCTCCGCCAAAATTTTCGTCTTCGTCATGAATTTTTACAATTCTGACTTTATACGGAGAAACTACATAAAAACTTCCAAACAAAATCAAAATCAAACCAAGTCCCAAAAAGCAATAAATTCCTCCGGCAAACATTGACAGAGCAAAAACAATAATAGATAAAAATTCTACCAAACCTAAAAATTTAAATATCCCTGAGTCCACTTCAACTTTTCCTACTTTTGAACAACATTTACATTTGTAAAAGTGGTGGCTTTTAAACAAAAAAGCTTCTGCATACCACAATCTGGCTTTGCAGTAAGGACAAAAAGGCAGTTTAGAGTTATTCAATTATTTTCACTCCTTCCTCCCAAAAACAGTCATTCATTCCTTTTGTAAATCGTCGAAGGCATAAGATTGCTTATATAAACGGTGCTGTCTTTCTTTGTACCACACACCAAAAAAGACTTAGGAATCTTATCCGTAACACTTATTATTTTACCTCTTTTCTCCATTCTTGACAAATAATTTCTGTTAGATTTATAAACCGTGATTTTATCAATGTCAAAAATTCCTATTATTTCAGACTTTTTTAAAATATAATCTCCGGCGATGTTGATATACATAAAAATTCTCCTGACTAAAAATCTTTAACATCAAAAACTTTGCCTTGACTTATTCCAAAAGCTCGGCCTTTTTTTGCGGAATTTAAATCGTTTAAATCGCATGCGGTTATAAAAACCTGCCTCCCGCCCATGTTGTTAAGAAGATACTCCTTTCTTAAGGGGTCAAGTTCACTCATAACGTCATCAAGTAAAATAACAGGCGCCTCCCCGGTAGATTTTTCCAAAACGGCCGCTTCGGAAAGTTTAAATGTAAGCGCCGCTGAACGTTGCTGTCCCTGTGAAGCAAAATTTCTGGCCGGATATCCGTTTACGGTAATATCCATATCATCTTTATGAGCACCACAAAGTGTAGTTCCGGACTTAAGTTCCGAGCTCCTGAGTTTTTGCAGTTTAGAACCAAACATCTCCTTTATCTCGTTTTGAGAAGTATCAAAATCAATGCTTTTCGATATCGAAGAATTATATTCCAAAACCAAATTATCGTTCCCGCCCGAAATCTCAGCAAAAATTTTATAGGCATCCCTTTTAAAAAGTTCAAGATATTCCAAACGATTTTTCACGATAACCGCTCCTATTTCGCTGATTTTGTCATCCCAAATATCCAAAAGTTCCTTGTTTAAAGAAGCGCTGCCGATGTTTTTCAAAAAGCAGTTTCTTTGCCTTAAAATTTGATTATAACGCGAAATCAAAGAAGTATATGTCGGTTTTAGTTGACAAATTGCCGCATCCAAAAATCTTCTTCGAAAATCAGGGCCACTTTTTATGAGCGACAAGTGAACCGGAGAAAATATAACTGCTTTAAATCTGCCGATTATATTTGTGGGATACGGCTTTGTTACGCCATTCATAATTGCTTTTCTTTTTCCGCCGGAAAATAAAATCGAAATCTCGTGCTCTCTGTTTTCGAAACGAAATTTTCCTTCAATTCCGGCAAAAGACTCATCGAAATTCACAAGGTCGGCGTCTTTTGTTCCCTTAAAAGATCTGGCTCCGGTAAACATCCAAATAGATTCGATAAGATTTGTTTTTCCCTGAGCGTTTTGACCGTAGATAAGATTAATCCCGCCGTCAAATTCAATTTTTTGCTCCAAAATATTTCTGAAATTTTTTAGAGATAAATTTAAAATTTTCACTTCTTCAAAACCTTATATTCTTGATTGTCCACCCATAATACAGTCCCATCGACCAATTTTTTGCCTCTTTTTGTGCAAGTTTCGCCTAAAATTTTTACCCTTCCGGAAGATATCAAAGATTTAGCTTCTCCGCCTGTGGATACCAAACCCGCATACTTCAAAAAAGAGTCCAGTTTTATATATTCGGTTGTAATTGTAATTTCTTTCATTATAGCACCTTTTAAAAATTTTTAAGCTTTTATTCTTACGGGAAGAACTATAAAAATAAATGAAGTTTCGTTTTTATTCGTTATTTTTATGGGACTTAAGGGACCGTTAAGAGTGATTTTTATTTCGTCCGTTTCGGAATTTTTAAGAGCGTCGGTCATATATTTGTTGTTAAACGCTATTTCAAGCTCTTCTTCGCTTGTGCTGTCTGCCGACAATTCGTCATCGGCTTTACCTATGGAAGTGCAACACGAAAGGTGGATATGGTCTTTAGAAAAAATGCATTTTACAGGGCTCTTCAGTCTGTCGGTTATTAACAAAGACACCCTTTCGATACTTTCCGCAAAATCATGAGTTTTTACAATAACTTCCATTTCTCGCTTTTTTGGAATCGTAGAATGATAGTCCAAAAATTCTCCGTCCAAAAGCCTTGAAACCACAGTATAATTTCCCACAGAAAAAATTATATGGGTCATTCCCGCAGAAATTATAACCGTTTCGTCATTTTCCGGCAAAAGTCTGAGCACTTCTCTAAGAGTTTTCCCGGGAACCACAAAACTAAGCTCCAAATCTTCTTTTATGGGTTCTTTACGAAGAGCCAGACGATAACCGTCAACCGAAACCAAGGTAAGAGTTTTGTCTTTAATTTCAAACAAAGTGCCTGTATGAACCGGTTTTGTGTCTGATTCGGAAACCGAAAATATAGTCTGACGAATCATACTTCGGAGAATTTCGACCGAAACTTCAAGAGAGCTTGCATTTTCAACCAAAGGAAGAGTGGGAAACTCCTCGGCATCAAGTCCGATAAGCTCGAATTTACTTTTTCCGCAAGTTACCGTTGTTTTTAAGTTATCCTCTACAAAAATCTCGAGAACATCACCCGGAAGTTTTCTTACAATTTCTGTAAATAATTTTGCGTTCAAAACAAGAGAGCCGTTTGCTGTCACCGTAGCGGGTATTACGGTTTTTATTCCCAGTTCGGTGTTATATCCGCAAAGTTCCAAACAAGAATTCTCAGCTTTTATTAAAACACCTTCCAGAGAAGCTATTGAAGATTTTTGCGAAACTGCTCGTTGTACGTTTGAAAGAGCTTCAACAAGTTTTTCTTTTTCACAGGTTAATTTCACGTAATCAATCCTTTTCTTTTTTTATAGTGTGCAGAATGTATAGAATAGTATTAAATTATATAGTAATAGTAGTAGGGGCTGTTAATATGTTGAAAGATTGTCCAAAGCTTAGAAAAATTTATTTTTCAACAATTTTTTGTTTTGTGGAAAGTTTGTTGGATGATTTTTCACTTTCAACATGTTGAAAAAATTTCTAACAGCAAAGTTGAAAATTTTACGTTGAAAGTTAAAAAAATGTTGAAAGATTTTAGAGCAAAAAAATATAAAAATAAGGTTAACGATCTCTTATATTTTTTATTATGTCTTCGACCATAGCTTTTGTTTTTTGGTCTTTGCTGAGATTTTTTTCGACCTGCTGAAGAGCGTATACTATAGTAGAATGATCTCTTCCGCCGAATTCTTCCCCTATCGACACCAGAGGCAGTTGAGTTATTTCTCTTACGACATACATTGAAATTTGGCGGGCGTTGGATACCGACGCAGACCTTTTTGACGATCGTATATCCTGCGAAGTCACGTTGAATGTTCTGGCAACTTCTTCGATTATTTTTTCGATGGTTACAGGAGGCGGTTGATCGTTGTTTAGGATATCCGAAATTGCTATTCTGGCTGTTTGAATTCCCATTGGTTCGCCGCCTAAAAGATGGTGAGCTTTCATTTTTTTAACAGCACCTTCGAGTTGACGGATATTTGTTTTTAGTTTTTTTGAAATAAATTCGCAGACTTCGTCCGGCATCTTGATGTCCAAAAGTTCTGCTTTTCTTTTTACTATCGCTATTCTTGTTTCAAAATCCGGAGGCTGAATATCCGCAATAAGCCCCCATTCAAACCTGGTTCTGAGTCGGTCTTCAAGAGTTTGAATTTCTTTGGGAGGCCTGTCCGAAGTCAGGACTATTTGTTTTTTGGCTTCGTAGAGCGAGTTAAAAGTATGGAAAAATTCTTCCTGCGTAGAGTCTTTGCCTGCTATAAATTGAATGTCGTCCACCAGCAATATATCCGTTTGGCGATATTTTTGATGAAAATCACTCATAGTGTTTTTTCGGATGGATTCTATAAGCTCGTTTGTGAAATCGTCGCCCTTTATGTAAAGATATTTTTTATTTGGATTACTTTTTTTGATGTCATTGCAGATGGCGTAAAGAAGATGTGTCTTCCCCAGCCCTGAATTTCCGTAAATAAAAAGAGGGTTATATGCCCCTGCGGGATTGGCGGCAACGGCAAGTGCGGCAGCGTGAGCAAATTTGTTTGATGAACCTACGATATATGTGTCGAAAGTGAATTCGTAATCTGAATCTATTGCAAGATTTTGGTCACTTTTTTTATTAAGTTTTTCAATTTCGTCCGGTATCGCAAAACAAATATCGATTCCCGACCCAAAAATCTGATCGAAAGCATTTATTAAAAGTTTTTTGTAACATCTGTTCAAAGTTTGACGATGAAACTCGTTTGGAACCATAAGAACAGCTTTACCCGCTTCAAAATCAAGTTCAATCGGTACAATTCTGCTTATCCATGTTTTATATGCAACGTCGGTTATGCTGGATCTGCAAAAATCACATATAATACTCCACGCTTCGTTAAAAGAATTCATAAAAAATAAAACCTCCAGTGATGATGTGATATAAATCGTGGGTTTAGACGTTTATCATAACATGATAACATATTTTGCGAAAGTTTTCAACATTCAAAACCCTTGCCATGTGGATTTTATTTTAAAAATATTTTTTTGTTGACATT
This sequence comes from Acutalibacteraceae bacterium, assembly GCA_051887355.1. Classification (GTDB taxonomy): domain Bacteria; phylum Bacillota; class Clostridia; order Oscillospirales; family Acutalibacteraceae; genus UMGS1491. The sequence goes on along the minus strand of JBJEZK010000018.1, from coordinate 18,931 downwards.
ATAAAATTATCGTTATATAATTAAATGGAATGAAATCGTTAAGAGTATTTACAGATTGTACTCTTCTTGGAATAACAAATAACAATTCGGAGGGAATATAGATGTTAAGAACATATCAACCAAAGAAACTTCACAGAAAGAAAGAGCATGGTTTTAGAAAAAGAATGTCCACAAGAAGCGGAATACGCGTTCTTGCACGCAGGAGAGCCAAAGGAAGAAAAAGGCTCACTTATTAATTAGCCGGAAACAATTTTATATATAACAACTTTCAAATTAAAGACCATTACGGTGGTCTTTAATTTTTTAACCATCAAAAATTAAAAGGAATTCTTTTATTTATGAAAAAAAAACATGTAATAAATAAAAATAAAGATTTTTGCAAAGCCTACAGGCGTGGAAGATACACAGCTTCGGGGGTGCTTGTTACCTATGTGGTGAAAAATAATCTTAAAATGCTGAGATTTGGTATAACCACGAGCAAAAAAACAGGAAACGCAGTTAAAAGAAATCGTTCAAGAAGAGTCATACGTGCGGCTTTATCACAAATTAAAGACAAAATTTTGTCGGGTTATGATGTGGTTTTTGTTTCAAGGAAAAAAACTTCCGAAGTAAAAACCGAGGAAGTTCTTGCAAGTATGCGCTCTCAGCTTTTGAAACTCGGGCTGATTAAATGAAAAAGGTTTTTGTAATGCTGATAGAATTTTATCAAAAGTTCATATCTCCTTTAAAAAGGCCTTGCTGTAGATTTACTCCGAGTTGCTCCGAATATTTTAAAGAAGCCGTAAAAAAGCACGGCGTAATAATCGGAACAGCCCTTGGAGTATGGAGAATTTTGCGGTGCAATCCTTTTTGCAAAGGCGGATATGACCCTGTTCCTTAGGGTGGCAAAAAAGCTTGGATAAAACTTGAATTTATGTTATCCTAAAGATGTGTACCATAAAAATAAAGAATAAAGGAGTTTTATAGTTGGGATTTATATTTGATTTTTTAGGCAGTATGTTTGGATATTTAATTTGGTTCTTTTTTGATGCCGTGAGCAATTATGCGTTGGCAATTACGATTTTTGTAATAATAGTTAATATATTTTTATTTCCCACGGCAATCCATAGACAGAAATCTATGTCAAGAAATGCTTATATTTCTGCCAAGCAAGCAGAACTTAAGAAAAAATACGAAAAAAATCCGAGAAAATATAACGAAGAAGTGGCGAAGCTTTATGAAAGAGAAGGTTTTAGCCCGATGAGTGGCTGTTTGCCGATGTTTATTCCTCTAATTTTGCTTAGTGGTATAATAGGCGCTATAAACAAGCCCCTTCAAAATACTTTACATATTCCTCAGGAAAAAATTGTTCAGGCGGTTGAAGTTTTGCCGACAGTCCCTGAGCTTGACGGGAAAATCAGCAAAGGCTACGAAGAAATTCAAATTATTAAATTTTTCCCTGAAATAAAAGATAAACTTACGATGATGAACGAGGAGGAACTGGCTGATATAGAAGAATACAGTTCGGGATTTAATTTCTGTGGGATAGACCTTTTGAAGAAACCAAATGAGTCCAAATTTTCCGATATGCTTTGGATTATTCCGGTTCTTTGTTTTGTAGCCTCGGTTGCTTCGGCGGTAATAATTCAAAAATCCAATCCTCAGACTAATCAGATGCCGGGTTGCGGAAAATATCTTCCATATGCGAGCTTTTTGGTGATAGCGTGGATTTCATATACGGTTCCCGGCGCAATAGGTTTTTATTGGGTGCTTACTTCTGCGGTCGGTGTAATTCAAAGTCTGATACTGAACAAATACTACAATAAATATACCATAAATGCCAAGGATGAAGCCGCAAGGTGTGCGCTCTTGGAATTGCAGGAATCCAAAGTAAAAAAAATTAATTAAAACATTTGCCCTGATGTAAAAAAACTATGCTTTTATAAATTTGCGGAGGTATGAGAATTTATGGTAAATGAAGTTTTTGCGCTTGAAGAAACAGTAGCTTTGGCTAAACAAAAAGCTTGCGAAATGCTCGGCACAGAAGAAAAATACGTAGATTTTGAAGTGATTCAGCAACCGTCAAAAAAAGTTTTCGGCATGTTTGGCGGAAAACTTGCCCAGGTTAAAGCAACTTTAAAAAAATCTCCCGCTTTGAAGGCGGTGGAGTATCTAAAGGAAGTACTTTTTTACATGGGGTTTAAAGATGTTTCCGTAAAAATAACCTCTGAGGGTGCGAATTACTGTGAAATAAAAATAGATAGCGATAACAAAGACGATATAAAATTAATCATCGGGAAGCATGGTTCCAATTTGGAAGCGCTTCAGTATTTGGCTTATTTTGCAGCCAATAAAAAAAGCGACAAAGATGAATTTTACAGAATTCTTTTGGAAGCAGGAAACTATAGGGAAAGAAGAAAAGAAGTTTTGACCGACCTTGCAAAAAGAATTGCCGATAAGTCCTGTTTAACCCACAAGATAATCAATCTCGAGCCAATGAAAGCATATGATCGCAAAATTATACATACGGCTATAGGTGAAATCAAAGGGGTAAAGTCTTGGTCTACCGGCGAAGGAGAAAGACGTCACGTAGTGATAGCGCCGAGCGAAGACGAAAATTAGTATAATAATATTTTTTAGACAGTTGCTCCCTTGTTTGGGGAGCAAAAATTTTTAGAATTTGTAAATTGGAGGTTCATAAAATTATGAGTACTGTTGCGGCTATATCTACTGCGTATGGAGTCGGAGGGATAGGAGTTATAAGAATTTCGGGAGAAGATTCTTTGGCGATAGCGGACAAAGTATTTGAGCCTTATGCGGGCGAAAAAGGAAATTGTTTGAAGAATTTAGGAGGATACCGAGCAAAATATGGAAAAATAATTCAAAACAACGAGCCGATTGATGATGCTGTAGCTTTGGTTTTTAGAGCGCCACACAGTTATACGGGTGAAGATGTTGTTGAAATATCATGCCATGGTGGAATTTATATTACAAAAAAAGTATTGCGTGCGATTCTTGATGCAGGAGCTGTTCCGGCGGAACCCGGTGAATTTACAAAAAGGGCCTTTTTAAACGGAAAAATGGATCTTTCGCAGTCCGAAGCGGTAATGGATTTAATTTCTGCGAAAGGCGAACGAGCAAATAAAATTGCTTTTAGGATGAAAGAGGGATATTCTTCTGAGAAAATAGCCGAAATAAAGGACAAAATAACGGATATAACGGCAGCTTTAAGTGTATGGGCGGATTACCCCGAAGACGATATTCCACAAGTTGATGAAAAAATGTTAAAAAATAATATTTCGGAAATAACATATATACTTGAAGAAATGATAAAAAATTACGATATGTTTAAAGCTGTTAAAGAAGGCATAAAAATCGCAATTGTAGGGAGGCCGAACGTCGGTAAATCAACTCTGATGAATTGTTTATCCGGGTCGCAAAAGTCGATTGTAACGGATATTCCCGGGACAACCCGAGACGCAATAGAAGAAAGCATAATGATTGGCGATATACCGGTTATTCTTGTGGATACTGCGGGCATTCGTAAAACTGATGATACTGTGGAAAAAATCGGCGTTGAAAAAGCAAAAACACATATGAAAAATTCCGAAATTACGTTGGTTGTTCTGGATGCGTCGGCGGAACTTTCTCAACAAGATAAAGAAATTCTTGATAGTATTGACAGTAGCAAATCCATAATTTTGCTAAATAAATGCGATGAAATAAAAAAAATAAACGCTGCTGATTTATCCACATATAAAACGGAAATTGTTGAACTTTCCGCTCTAAAAAAAACAGGAATGGAAAAATTAAAAAAATGTGTTGAAAATTTAGTCGGAGTTTCAAAATTAGATCCGTCTGACGTTGTAATTTCAAATGAAAGGCAACTTGCAGCACTTAAAAATGCGGAAACTGTTTTGAAAAAAGCAATAGAAGAATTAAAATTAGGAATAACTTTAGATGCGGTGACTGTTCTTTTGCAGGACGCTTTGGAAAAATTCATGGAATTCACCGGCGAAACTGTCAGCGAAGCAGTTGTAAATAAAGTGTTTTCGAAATTTTGTGTCGGTAAATAACGCAAATAAATAAATTAGAGGTGTAAAAATTTGAATCATACAGAAGATTATGAAGTAATAGTGATAGGTGCGGGTCATGCCGGAATAGAGGCAGGTTTGGCATCAGCAAGACTTGGGTGCAATACGGCGGTATTTGCGGTAAATTTGGATTCCGTGGGTAATTGTCCGTGTAATCCTTCGATAGGCGGTACAGCAAAAGGACATCTTGTAAGAGAAATTGACGCTCTTGGCGGAGAAATGGGAAGGACTGCGGACGAATGCTTTTTGCAGAGTAGGATGCTCAATATGGGAAAAGGCCCGGCTGTGAGGTCGCTGCGTGTTCAAATAGACAGAAATAAATATAAAGAAGTTATGAAACATAAATTGGAGATTCAAAAGAATCTTTCTTTAAAACAAGCCGAAATAACCGATATAAAATACGATAAAATAAAAAACATATGGACTTTGACTTCACGAAATATGATGAGATATACATCTTTATGTGTGGTTTTGGCGACGGGAACTTTTCTGGAAGGAAAGGTTCACATCGGAGAAACTTCGTATTCAAGCGGCCCGGACGGTATTTTCCCGGCAAATCTTTTGGGAAAATCTTTGAAAAATTTAGGACTTAAACTAAAAAGATTTAAAACAGGAACTCCCGCCCGAGCTTTGAAATCCAGCATAAATTTTGAAAATTTGGAAGAGCAATGTGGCGATGATGAGATAGTTCCTTTTTCGTACGACACTGAGAATATCGGGGAAAATCAAGTAAAATGTTATATCTCGTGGACAAACGATAAAACTAAAGAAGTGATTCTTAAAAATCTTCACAGAGCCCCGATGTACAGCGGAAAAATCGAGGGTGTGGGCCCAAGATATTGCCCGAGCATCGAGGATAAAATTGTTAGATTCCCCGATAAAAAACGCCACCAGATGTTCATAGAACCATGCGGAATAAATACAGAGGAAATGTATTTGCAAGGAATGTCCACATCCTTGCCCGAAGAAGTACAAATCGAAATGTATAGGACAATCCCCGGGCTTGAAAACGTCGAAATTATGCGACCCGCCTATGCGATTGAGTATGATATTGCCGACCCGACTCAAATGAACAACACGCTGGAATTTAAGGATTACCCCGGGCTTTTTGGAGCAGGGCAATTTAATGGGAGTTCGGGGTATGAAGAAGCAGGAGCTCAGGGGCTTCTGGCAGGGATAAATGCCGCCATGAAGGCAAAAAACAAAGCACCTTTGGTTTTGGACAGAGGCTCATCGTACATAGGTACGTTGATTGACGATTTAGTCACAAAAGGTGTGAACGACCCTTACAGAATGATGACTTCACGCTCGGAATACAGGCTGGTTTTAAGGCAAGATAATGCTGATGAAAGATTGACGCCTATAGGCCGAAAAATCGGACTTATAAGCGATGAAAGAATGAAAAAATTCGAACTTTCTTTGTCTTTAAAACAGCAAGAATCAGAAAGAACAAAAAAGGAAGTTTTATCTCCGTCGAAAGAATTGAACGAGGTACTTGTTTCACGTGAAACATCTCCGATTGTCAGCGGTGTGAAAATAAGCGAACTGTTAAAACGCCCGCAAATTACCTATGATGACCTTGCGCCTTTTGATAAAAACAGACCGAATTTACCGAAATCAATTTTTGATAAAGTACAAACGGAAATAAAGTACGAAGGATATATTGCTCGGCAAAACCATCAAATTAAGGAGATGCGCAGGCTGGAAAGCAAAATCATTCCTGAAAATTTGGACTACGGCGAAATACGAGGTTTAAGACTCGAAGCGATAGAAAAACTTAACAAAATTAAGCCTTTGAACATCGGTCAGGCTTCAAGAATTTCCGGAGTTAGTCCGGCGGATATTTCAGTTTTGATAATTTTTCTTGCTTCAAAAAACAAAAGAGGAGAAATTTAAATAATGGAATTGCTTTTGAATTACGCAAAAGATTATGGGATAAATTTAGATGAAAAAGCTCCGGAAAGGTTTAAAATTTACTATAATTTTTTGGTTGAATATAATAAACATACCAATTTGACATCCATCACCGAAAAAAAAGATGTAATTATAAAACATTTTTTGGATAGTATTATTGTATCAAAATTTTTAGAATTAACTCCCGGGTCGAGGCTCATCGATGTCGGTACGGGCGCGGGATTTCCGGGAGTTCCGCTTAAAATTGCAAACCCTGAAATAGATTTAACACTTTTGGACAGCCTAAACAAAAGAATAATATTTTTAAACAAGTTAGTGGAAAAATTGGGGTTGACGTCGGAAATTTTTCACAACCGAGCAGAGGAATGTGGAAAAAACAAAAAATTTCGAGAAAAATTTAACATCGTAACCTCGAGGGCTGTTGCAAAATTAACGGTGCTCAGCGAGTATTGCTTACCATTGTTGAAAGTCGGAGGATATTTTGTTTCGCTAAAAGGGAGCAATGTTGAAAACGAACTGGAAGAATCAAAAAAATCAATCGAAGTTTTGGGCGGAAAAATAGAAAGAGTGGAAAAATTTGATTTGCCTGAAGAAAAGGGTGGCAGAGCGATTGTGGTTATAAAGAAAATATCTTCAACGCCCGGAAAATATCCCCGTTCAAATGCGAACATTTCAAAGTTTCCGATAATATAAAATTTAAAACAATATGGTTGTTTCACGTGAAACATTAAATCGGATTTCCAAACCACACTTTATTTTTTGATATATAAATGTTATAATTTATATGCGATTTAAATTGACTTTATTTATTGAAAAGAGGTAATTTTATGGGAAAAATTATCGCAATTTCCAACCAAAAAGGAGGAGTAGGTAAAACTACCACCACAGTGAACATGTCTGCGGCGTTGGGCGCTCTCGGTAAGAAAGTTTTGGTAATAGATTTGGACCCTCAGGGTAACACCACCAGTGGGCTGGGGTTTAATAAAAAAGAATTAAAACTTTCTGCGTATGATGTTCTGGAAAAAGATATTTCAGCGGAGGAAGCAACTCTTGAAACTCCATTTAAAAATTTGAACCTTATCCCCTCTCATATAAATTTGGCTTCGGCTGATGCGGGAATAAGTTTATTTTCGGGGAAAGAATCAAAATTAAAACATAAAATTTCGCATTTAAAAAATAAATACGACTATATAATAATAGATTGCCCGCCGTCTCTCGGAATCATAACAATAAATGCTTTTTGTGCGGCTGACAGCGTACTTATCCCGATACAATGCGAATATTATGCTCTTGAAGGTTTGTCACAACTTATAAATACCGTTAAAGTTGTAAAGCGTCACCATAATTCCGAGCTTGATTTAGAAGGAATTTTGCTTACAATGTGTGACTTGAGGCTTAATTTGACCAAGCAAGTTATGGAAGAAGTAAATAAAAGTTTTCCGGGAAAAATTTTTAAAACCACTATTCCGAGAACCGTCAAAATTTCGGAAGCTCCGGGATTCGGAAAGCCTGTTATGTACTTTTCCAAACTTAATAAAGGTACATGGGCATACAAAGGTCTTGCAAAAGAAGTAATTAAAAATAATCAGTAATTTACGGAGGTTTTTATATGGCGTCTAAGCTCAGCGGTCTCGGGAAAGGCCTGGATATGATCTTCATGGAAAACAATATTGAAAACGAAAATATTCCCGTGACTTTAAAGATAGATGAAATAGAAGCAAATAAACTTCAACCCAGGACAAGCTTTAAAACCGAAGCTCTTGAGGAGCTTTCAAATTCGATAGCTTCGCACGGAATAATTCAACCTATTGTGGTCAAACCTCTTTCTTCCGGAAAATACAAAATAATTGCCGGAGAAAGACGTTATCGTGCGGCAAAAATGGCAGGAATTATCGAGGTTCCGGTGATAATAAAAGATATTGATGACAAAAAAATTACGGAGCTCGCATTGGTTGAAAATTTACAGCGTGAAAATTTGTCTGTTTTGGAAGAAGCAAGAGGATACAAAATGCTTTCCGAAACTTACCATATGACTCAAGATGAGGTGGCTAAAGCTGTCGGAAAATCCAGGTCGTATGTTGCAAATACTTTGCGTCTTTTAAATCTTTCGCCGGAGGTTATTGCGAGTCTGGAAAGCGGCGAAATTTCGGCAGGCCACGCAAGAGCTCTTCTTTCGCTCGAGTCCGAAGATGACATATCCGAAGCACTTAAAATAACCATTCGGCAGGAATTAAATGTTCGGCAGCTGGAACAGCTTGTCAAAAAAATGAATTTTAAAGAAATAGAAAAACCTAAATCTTTGAAAGCTATTAAAAAAGATGCTTTCTATAATAAAATAGAATCCGATTTGAATAAAAAATTGAAAAGGAAAGTGAAAATAGTTTCGGGCAGACGAAAAAAAGGTACTGTTCAAATTGAATTTTTAGGCGAAGAAGACCTTTCTGAAATTTATAATCTGCTTATTAAAAATAAAATCGGATAGGAGAAAAAGATATGAAAAATAAAAACATAAGTAATATAGTTCTTTTTGTTTCAATTTTAATAATTGCAGTTTTAATAATATCTAATCCGGCACTCATATATTATCGTGAGATAACGACAAATTTGAACAGTTTTTTTGAAATGTGCAAAATAGGATATAAATTTTCTGAAAATGATACTGTTACTGCGATACGATTTTTGGAGTATTTTGTGTTCGGTAATGTGATGACTGCGTTTGTATCGAATTTATCTTCTAAAACCATGTTAAAAAGTTCTCCGATAATAATGTTCACAGGTCTTTTTGTCGGAGTTTTGGAGGCGTATTTCAGAAGACTTTGTATAGAGGACGCCCTTATTTCGTTTATATGGATATTTATCGCCATGATTTGTTTTATCGGATTTAGACGTCTTAGTGAAACCTCATCCAAAAAACCAAGTTCAAAATATAAAACAAAAAAATATAATAGGAGAAGATGAATTATGTTAGATATTAAATTTATAAAAAATAACCCCGATATCGTGAAAAAAGCAATGAGAAACCGCCAAAAAAATATGGATTCCGTAATTGATGAAATAATCAGTTTGGATGAAAAAAGACTGAGTTTAATTTCAGAAGTTGAATCTATGCGTGCGGAGCAAAATGCATTTAACAAAAAAATTCCTGTTATGAAAAAATCCGGCGAAGATACCGCTGAAATAATGGCCAAAATGAAAGAAATATCCAATTTGGCAGCAGAAAAATCCAAACAGCTTGCGGAAATTGAAAAAAATCAAAGAGAGCTGGTTTTGGGTGTGCCAAATATTCCGAACGAAACTGTGCCATACGGAAAAGATGACAGTGAAAATCCGGAAATAAGGCGTCACGGAGAACCCGGAAAATTCAATTTTACAGCTAAACCTCATTGGGAAATCGGGAAAAACCTGGGGATTCTTGACCCTGAAAGAGCAGCAAAAGTAACCGGCACTCGTTTTCATTTTTACAAAGGGCTTGGTGCACGTCTGGAGCGCGCAGTTATAAATTTTTTCCTAAATACTCACACTCAAAACGGCTACACCGAGATTTTGCCTCCTTTTGTAGCAAACAGTGATTCTCTTTATGGTACAGGACAGTTCCCGAAGTTTAAAGAAGATGAATTTAAACTTGAAAATATGGAATATTATTTAATTCCCACAGCCGAAGTGCCTGTCACAAATTTTCATAGGAGCGAGATTTTGGACGGTTCAAAACTTCCTATGAAATATTGCGCATATTCTGCTTGTTTCAGATCAGAAGCGGGTTCTGCCGGCCGTGATACACGTGGGCTTATTCGTCAGCATCAATTTAATAAAGTTGAACTTGTTAAATTTGTAAAGCCTGAAGATTCTTATAACGAGTTAGAAAAGCTTACAAATGACGCCGAAAAACTTTTGCAACTTCTTGATATACCGTATAGAGTGGTGTGTTTGTGTACCGGAGACATAACATTTGGCTCCGCAAAGACCTATGATATAGAAGTTTGGATGCCCTCTTATGAAAGATATGTCGAAATTTCTTCTTGTTCTAACTTTGAAGATTACCAGGCAAGAAGAATGCAGATAAGATACAAAGATAATCCGAAAGATAAAGCAAAACTCGTACACACATTAAATGGTTCGGGTCTTGCGGTTGGCAGAACGGTTGCTGCGATACTTGAAAATTATCAAAACGAAGACGGCTCTGTGAGTGTTCCCGAAGTTCTTAAAGAATACATGGGTACAGATATAATAAAATAAAATATGAATAATAAGGGGTTATTGTTAATGTCTGATTTTATGAATTCTGAAAAATTTTGCAAAAATGGTCTTACATTTGATGACGTTTTATTAATTCCCGATGCGTCGAACGTAGAACCAAAAAACGTCAGTACCGAAACATATCTTGCGAAGGATATAAAATTAAATATTCCGATAATTACCGCTGCAATGGATACTGTTACGGAATCCAAAATGGCAATCGCAATTGCCCGTGAAGGCGGAATCGGGATTATACACAAAAATATGTCCATAGAAAAGCAAGCGGATCAGGTTGATCGTGTAAAGCGTTCGGAAAACGGAATAATAGCCAAGCCTTTTTATCTTTCGCCTGATAACACGGTAATGGAAGCAAAAAATTTAATGGATAAATATAAAATTTCAGGTGTCCCTGTGTGCGAAAACAAAAAACTTGTGGGAATTTTAACAAATCGAGATTTAAGATTTATGAGCTATTCGGAGTACAGCCGTAATATTAAAGATGTTATGACGCAAGAAAATTTGATTACGGCTCCTCGAGGAACCTCAATTAAAGAAGCTAAAGAAATTTTAAGAAAACATAGAATAGAAAAATTGCCCCTCTTAGATGAAAACGGAGATTTTGCGGGATTAATTACTATCAAAGATATTGAAAAATCGGCATTATACCCCAATTCTGCCCGTGATGCCGACGGAAGACTTTTATGCGGCGCGGCAATAGGCGCCACAAAAGACGTTCTTAAAAGGGTAGAGGCTTTAACTAAAGCTCACGTTGATGTGTTGGTGCTGGATTCTGCTCATGGGCATAATATAAATATAGTAAATACAGTTAAAAAAGTTAAAGAAGCTTTTCCTGATATCCCTTTAATTGCCGGAAATATCGCTACCGGACAAGCTGCCGAAGATTTAATCAGAGCCGGCGCGGACGCTGTTAAAGTCGGGATAGGCCCGGGTTCGATTTGTACGACAAGAATAATCGCAGGGATAGGCGTGCCACAAATTACGGCAATTTATGATGTTGCCAATGTTGCTAAAAAGTACGGAGTGAAAGTTATTGCCGATGGCGGAATAAAGTATTCCGGCGACATAGTTAAAGCTCTGGCGGCCGGTGCAGACAGTGTTATGATAGGCTCTTTGGTGGCAGGATGTGAAGAATCGCCCGGAGAAAACGAAATATATCAAGGCCGTAAATTTAAATCGTATCGTGGTATGGGTAGCATTGCGGCGATGGGAAAAGGCAGTTCGGACAGGTATTTTCAAAATAACGCTTCTAAGCTTGTTCCTGAGGGTGTGGAAGGCCGAGTTGCATATAAAGGGGTTCTTTCGGACACGGTTTATCAGTTGATGGGCGGAATTCGTGCCGGAATGGGTTACACCGGGTGCAAAGATATAAATTCTCTGCATACAAAAGCAAAATTTGTTCGGATTAGTGCTGCCGGCCTGAGAGAAAGTCATCCACACGACATCCAAATAACAAAAGAAGCCCCGAATTATTCTTATTTAGGATAAAATAATAATAAAGTAGCCAATCCATTTAGGGTTGGTTATTTTTTGTCAAATATATATAATATGTATGTGTTTTATATTTTAGTAGTAAAAATAATTAACAAAGGACATCTTAAAAAGTTCTCTTTAGTTAAAAATAAACCGGGTTGACATCAAAAAATAAAAATTAATCACAATAACTTGACTAGTTTCACCAAATATGATAATATAATATTATATTATATCAATGTTTTCTAAGAGGTGAATTTATGTTAAGATTAGTTGATGAAGAACTGGAAACTTGTTCCGGTGGAGTGGAATATGAATCCGGAAGCGTGCCCTATTTAATTCAAAAAGCGGTAGGAAACCCTGATTATGACTTTAGTGAAAGCGGAATATTTGACGATATACGCAGATTTACTTATAACCATGCTCGTGGAGTAGCGGTAGTGTCCGAGCTTTTAGTTTTGGCAGGATGTATTACCGGTTTGTGTTACGGAGCCAAAAAATTAAATAGGTATTTAAAAGATAGAGAATCCGAAAAAGAAATAAACATATCTTTACTTTGGAAATTATTTAAAAAAATTATATGATTTAACCCCCGTAAAAGCGAACGAATTCGCCTTTTGGGGGATTTTTTATTTTGTTGAGTAAAGAGCAATTGCTGTTCTGTTTGGAAGTTTAAAAATGCTTCCCGGAGTCAAGCTGTCTTTTTCGGTCATTCCGTTGAAGCTCGAAGCGGCTTTTACGAACGAAGCATCTTTGTAGTATTCTTCGCAGATGGATTCAATGGTATCTCCGTACTGAACAATGTAATCTTCATAAGCAATGTCCAGACCTTCGGAAAGGGTTACATTTCCTATAGATTTGCTTGTGGACTGGCTGTCTTCGTTATCTGTTGAAACGCTTTTATCGGATTCATCTTCGGCATTTCCGTTGTAATTAATGTTTCCGATAGAAACTATTGCGCTTGCCGAACCGATAGTTTGACCTTCTTTTATTTTTGTATACCCAAGGTACACAAGCCCAATTACTATGGCGCATGTTAAGCTTGTCTGAGAAATTTTTTTAATCAGTGGAGCTCGAAGACTTAGTTGATAACGCAAATAACTTCCCCATGAACTTGTCATCGAAACTTTTTCGGCTTTTTTAAGGTCTATAATCATTTCCGGAATGGAACTATAAAGACCTTTTTTACATTTGTAAAGCACAATATGAAGTTGCTTGTTGAATCCTGCTTCACATTCTTGTTTTAAGGTAGCAAAAATTATGTCGTGCATGTTTTCATTTATTTTTTCTTTCGCGTTTTTTTCATAAAGTTCTATATTTTTTAAATTATAAATAAATAGTATTTCTTTTTTATCGGTAATTTTTATATTTTCCGGTTCAGTAACGCATGCGACAATTTCCGGAGAGAAATGTATTATTTTATCAATTTTTATGAGTATATTTTCCAGTATTTTGCATCTGTCTTTGAATGCGGTTGTGTTTAGGTTTTTATTGAATTTTTCTTTTATCGTTGGAGCCTCGGTGTAATTGAATACACTGTAAAATTTTTTATCGTGGATAAAGAAATTTAAAAATTCTTTCGGACGGTTTTTGTTTGAAAAAATGTTGAACAAAGTTTTAAAAGTACGAAGATTTTTATTATTGTAGGGGATTTCGTTTATGAGAAAAAGATTGTTTTGCAAGTTTTTTTCGCCTTTATATGCGATTGAAATTTTTATATTTGGATCTTCGTATGGAGTAGCTATTGCCATATAATTTTCTTTATTGTTCATTTTTACCATAAATCTAAAACTCCTTCGAATTCAAATTTAAAAAATAAACTATATTTTTTTTGCTTGACTGAATTATTCTATAATAATATACTATATTATACAGTATAAAAATGAAAGAGTAAATTTATTTATTATAAAAAAATTATAAAAAATGCATATTTTTAATTTTAGCATTATTGCGTGCGGTAAACAATAAATTTAAAGTAGAGGTGTAAAAATTATGGGAGAAGCTAAAAATGTTAAAAAGCAGGCAAAAGAAATTAGGCCGAAAAAGGAAAATTTTTTGAAAGTCAAAGAATTTTTTCAAGATCCCAAGGTTGGTTATGCAATTCTTGGAATTGTAGTTCTTATTACTTCGTTTTTGCTTCAGTATTTTATAAGTACACCTAAAACAGGGACATTTCTGGCTTCGGATATGGATCTTCTGGGAAATGTTTATATTTTGGGTGTTGATGAAGATAAAGACCGGTATAAAATTACAAAAATAAAATCCGATGGTTCCAAAGAATTTTCCATCGATTTGGAGAATTCTAAAGAAAACACCTTGGTTTCGTACAGCAATTTGGAAGTAGATTCTAAAGGTAATTTTTATGTGGTAAAACGCCAAAAAAACACCAATGTTTCTGTGCCTGATGAGTCTTATTATCCTATTAAAAACGAGATTGTCATGATGTATGATACCAATGGCGCTTATGTTAAGCAGGTTGTTTCGTTTGACCTTTCTAAAGATTCTAATCCCCCTACAAATTCATATGTTCAAAAAATTCAGCTTGTAGATACGGATATGACGGTTATAACTAAAAATAAAGATCGATACGATGTCATTAAAGCATCTCCTCTCGAAGACAGCAGTCCGCAAAAAATAAATTCTTTTGAGGTAACTCCGGAGGACGGATACACAAACACGAATGACGGTTGGGTGTTGGATTCCTGTGTGCTTTCCACAGGCAGAGTATTTTATTCTACCCCTAACGGAAAATTATGGGGGATGGATAACAAAGGTACGTTTGTTGAATATTCCAATGCGGTTTCTTCGAAATTTTTAATTTCCGGAATGTACGTTGATAATATGGATGATATTTATTTTACAGATTCCATAGCCGGCGGATTTTATAAATTGGATACCAAAAGTATCACATCCAGAGAGATTTACGGATTGGAATCGACGATAAATGAGAGTTCTTCTATAAAATTAAAAGATGTTCGAAAAATTAAAGTTCTTTCTCAAAATGATTTTTATGCCCCTTCAAAAGATTTTGTAAATCCATATTACGTTAGATTCGGAACTGAAAACAAATTAGTTTCGGATATTCACGAAAAAATCATTCCATGGGGATTTATATATACTTTGATAATTGCTGCAGTAATTTTAGCCGTTATTTACTTAATAAGGTACCTTTCCCGTCGTGAAATCACAAGAGTTTCTCTGGGTGTAAAGATAGGTTTGATGTTCATACCTGTTCTGATAATAGGTCTTGGGATTTTAGTTGTGATAAATACGAAAGATTCGATAAACGAGTATATGTCTGTTCTTAGAAGTGAACAAGAGCGTGGCGCCAAAACTATTGTTGACGCCATAGATGGCAATTCTTTTTCAAAAATAAATCCCGTAACAGATTATATGAGCAAAGATTATGTTTCTCTTAAAAATTCAGTCGATAAAGGCTATAATGATTTGCTTACAAAAATCGGTGATAAAAGTGATTATATAGTTGTGTACACCGAAAAATACAATAAGATTTATGCGCTTTTGAACAGTAAGTACAGTACCGAATCCTCTTCTTATAAAACGCTTAATTATACAGACCCGGATATGGTTTCTTCGGATTGTGTTTTAGTGGATTCTGTGCTTGAAAGAGATGAGGTAGAGTCTCTTTACGATATCTGGGATAAATTTTCGAGCAAAAGCCTTACCGTAGATTCTCAAGAAGAAACTTTTCGGGATGTTTATGGTGATATTTCCGGATCTTTCGTTGCAATTAAAGATAATAGCGGTACGGTGGTTGGATTTGTAGGAAATTATCTGGACGAAAATATTCATAGTACCAGGGAGTTTTATGAGATATTAAAACATTCCATAGCGGTAATTGTGGTAATAGCAGCTTTATTGATAGCCTATGTTTGTTTTGTAATAAGATGGTGTCTTAGACCCCTTAAAAAGATTGAAAACGGTATAAATAAAATTTCCAAAGGGGAATGGAACACAAGAATTAAACTTAATTCACGTGATGAGTTTGCGGATATTGCTTCGGCTTTCAATATTATGTCAGATAAGATAGACAGATACACTTCGAACTTAATAAGGCTTAACAAAGAGTATATAAGATACGTCCCGGCTGAAATTTTCAGGTTTATGAATAAAGAAAAAATAACCCAAGTGGATCTTTTTGATAATAATAATGTCAATCTTTCCATGATTTATATAACTTTCAATCTTTCAAAAAATTCTGAAGAGCTCGGCAATGAATCGACAATATTTAAATATCTGAAGGACGTCTATACGGAGATATTCAAAGTTGTGAAAGATAACGGAGGAGTAATACAGTCTTTTGACAGCTTGGATTGTGTGGCTCTTTTCTCAACGGATCCTCAAGATGCCTTCAATGCTTCGGTTCAGCTCCGTGAAATTAATATACCGGAAAAAATTAAGAACTTTATGAATATAACCGTAGGTTACGACAGTGCCCTGATAGGAATTTTAGGAACGGACGACAGGCGTGGCGCAGTAATAGTTTCGGATGAAATTATGAAAATGTTTAATATAGACAGCCACATGAAAACCATAGGTGTAAATCATATAGCTACCAAAGAAATCATCGATAATCTTTCCGACAAATCAGTCTATGATTACAGGTATATAGGGAAAATCAGTAATATAAGTATCGGT
Organism: Acutalibacteraceae bacterium; assembly: GCA_051887355.1. Taxonomy (GTDB): domain Bacteria; phylum Bacillota; class Clostridia; order Oscillospirales; family Acutalibacteraceae; genus UMGS1491. The sequence goes on along the minus strand of JBJEZK010000018.1, from coordinate 2,561 downwards.
GGTTGCACTGAAGTCTATGAAATAATTGATTCTTCAAACAAATATAAACATGATCTTTATATTTCCACAAATAAAATCTTCGAAAAAGCCGTGAATCTGTATATTACAGCTGAATTCGAAGAAGCAAGAAAAATGTTCACAAATGTTTTAAGAGTAAATGAAAACGATAAAGTAGCGGTTCATTATCTTACTAAGTGTGATGAGTATATTAGCAAACAAAAAGATAAAAAAGATAAATCACTGAATTTTTCAGGGTTTTTAATTTAAAATTTTAAAGTAAGAGGATGAGTCCATGAATACTATAAATGATATTTTAGGAAGAATAACCACAAGTTTGCAGTCTCAGTTTACAATTCTGAGTTCCTTTATGGTAAGAATTCAAAATTTCGGAACTCAAGTTGCTCAGATAGTACAGCAAAAGGTCCAAAAATTTGTTCAAACAATGACTAAAAATCCGACATCAAAGGCGGATTACTGGAGATTTTTTGGTCTCTATTTTTCGAAAAAACTTGTAATAATGTCCACCATAGTCGCGGGAGTTCTGGGATACGCTTTGATTTATTGGGTTTACCCGTGGGCAGACGGAAAATTATGGACGGCAAATATACGGATTGATACATCTAAACTCTCGTCTTTTGAAGGAAAAGCAAGGCTTTATGACACTTCCGACATGAAAATATATGAAGGAAATTTAAAAATGGGTAGGCCTAATGGTTATGGCGTTCAATATGACAGCAATGGTAATTTGATATACAAAGGTAATTTTGAAAGCGGAAAGTATAGTGGCGAGGGACAATATTATGATAGCGAAGGCATAATGATATATGACGGAAATTTTTCAAATAATATGTACGAAGGTGAAGGAAAACTTTATAACTCGATAGGAAAAGTAGTTTATATCGGAAATTTTTCCGGCGGAAGATACTCCGGATTAGGAATTGAATATAATCCTGATACAGGTGTAAAAACGTACTATGGAGACCATTCCGGAGGAGTGAGATCCGGCGAAGGAACCGAATATGATTCGGATGGAGATACGATTTTATACGAAGGAAGTTTTAAAGACGGAAAATATGGTGGTAGCGGAAAACTTTATTCCAACTCGACACTTTTGTATATGGGAAATTTTGAAAATGGCGAATACAGCGGTAGCGGAAATCTTTATGATTTGGATACCGGAGTTGTAAAATATTCAGGCGAATTCAAAGACGGACTTTATGACGGTACCGGTGTGCTTTATAATGTAAATACTTCGGTTATGGAATATTCAGGGTCATTTTCGAAAGGCAAAAAACAAGGTGTGGGAACATATTACGATAAATTGGGCTCTCAGAAATTTAATGGTAATTTCCGTAGTGATAGCATTGATTATATTGGATATTTGGGTGCCAATGTCGATAAAATATCTTCTGAATTTGGTCAAGAAAGTTATAGGACCGAAGTTGACAACAAGCTTATTATTACCTATTTAAATCATGATGCTTCAATAGTGTTTAAAGTAGATGAAGCGGAAGGAGAATATGTTTGTGAGAAGATAATTTTAGGCATTAAAGAAGAATTTATGGGACTGGGAGCTCAAAGTACGGCAATAGAGCGTCGTAGCGTGATGGGCGAGCCGTTCTCTTCTATAAATTATAGCTGCCCGAATTATTATAAAACTGTATTTTCTAACCTTGCCATAAATATAGATAATATTGAAAAAGTTCCGAGCGACAAATATATTATGGACAGTTATTTTATAAGATTTTATTTCAATGAAGGCCGCACAGAACTTAAATGTATAGAAATTTGTAATAATTAAAATAAAAAAACTCTATTTGATTTTTAGTCAAATAGAGTTGACATTTCCAAAAAATTAGCATACAATAAAAAACAGAAGGAGCGGAACCGTTTAAAAAGCGGTCAGCCTCCAAAAGAAATGATTTAAAATAAAAACCGACTTTTGGTTGAGTGGCGGTTTTTATTTTTTTGTATTTTTATCAATAAAATTTATTGCGCTGAAAAGCACGATAAAATAAATTACAAAAAAGATTGTAAGAATGATAAAATCCAACATAATATCTACCTCCAAACGGAGGCAGATTAACCGCTCTCTATAGGCTAAACTCCTACTGCAGTTTTAAATTATACAATAAATAAAATTAAAAATCAACGAAAAAATAATAACAAAAAATAAGTTGACTTTTTAAAAAAATTAGCATATAATAAAAAGCAGAAGGAGCGAAACCGTTTAAAAAGCGGTCAGCCTCCCAAAGATAATTTTTAATGAAATAATTGTTTGACTTTGGTAGAGAGAAACGGTTATTTCATTTTTTTATATGCAGAATCTAAAATTAGATAAATTATCAAAAAAAGGGATGTAAAGAATCCGCTTAATATTAACAAATCTAGCATAATATCTACCTCCAAACGGAGGCAGATTAACCGCTCTCTATAGGCTAAACTCCTACTGCAGTTTTAAATTATACAATAAATAAAATTAAAAATCAACGAAAAAATAATAACAAAAAATAAGTTGACTTTTTAAAAAAATTAGCATATAATAAAAAGCAGAAGGAGCG
>JBJEZK010000017.1:42378-46831 GCA_051887355.1 Acutalibacteraceae bacterium | reverse complement strand
GATTCCGAAGGATTTACTTCAAGCTTACAGTCTGACGACGAGCCTTGTTTATCAACAGCGGCCACTATTTTAAACAATGACAGTAATATAGAGGTATCCACAGGCCAATTAAAAAATGATAACCACATTAAGACAATCATTGATTCAAGCAGTGTAAGATCAGTTTCTACGAAATTTAATGAATTAGCCGCCAAAGCCGCCAAAGCCAAAGCCAAAGCTAAAGCCAAAGCTAAAGCCAGAGCCGAAGCCAGAGACGAAGCCGAAAAAATGGCAAATTCAGATTTTTCAAAAGACTTAGAAAATATGTTCGACGAGAAATAATATTAATAAATCAGTCGGCCGATTTAGGCCGGCTTTTTGTGTTTAATAATTTTGTTTTTATAAAATTTATATAAATGTGTTGACAAACTAAATTTTTATGTATATAATTTATATAAATATAAAAATGAAGGGGATGCTGATTTAGCAGATACGAATAGTAAATTTGGTTTAAAAAAGATCAGTTTACCCACGTGTGTAGAGCAAAAACAAATAAACACAAAACGTGTAGGAAACAAATAAAAATTGAGGAGGGATGAGTATGGGAGGTCCTAGTAAACCGGCAAAATCAGGAACATCAACCAATGGAAGACTACTTCCGAAACTTAACACTAGTGTAGTATGTGATTTTAAAAACTTCGTGCAAAGGCACAACAAGACATTGAACAATATAGGGGGGTTTCAAAATATCCAAGATATCCATAAAGAATGGTTTGCTGATAAAGAAAGTTGGGAAGATTTAAAAGGTACAAAGTGGTTTGAAATTAACAAATCTTTTGACGTTGATACAACAAAACAGGACTGGATGTCAGAATTATTGGATAAAATGCTTGAGTATTACAGCGAGGATGATAAAAAAGAATACAGAAAGGAAGATAGAAAAAAATACGAGTTGGCAGAAAAAATTATGGTTGGACTCGAAGCATGTGATAAAGAGTTTAATAAAATTGTTGATAAAAAAATTTTTGAGGAAAATAAAACTGACAAAGAAATAAAAATTAATGATTTTGATGGCTATCATAATAAACTGAAAGAGCATTTAACGCGATTAGAAAAAATTTCTATAGATTTATCGAAATTAAATGCAAAACTAAGCAATAATCCAAATATTAAAGAGAAGACATTGAAAGAGTTAAAAATCTGTTACAAAGAGATGATGAAACATGTTGAAAACATGAAAATCTATACTACGGACACAGTGGGAAAAGAAGCTCGTGCTAAAGTTAATGGGGGCAAAGCAACATTTGTAAAGAATATTGAATTTATTACATCCGAATACTTAATTCCGTTTTTTAAAGAAGAATTAAAGTATAAGAATATTATCAGTGGTGTTGTTAATGAAAATATAGAAGAAAATGATAAAAAGATACGTGTAGAGGATGTTAATAATTATACAATCGTTGATAAGCAAATTGATTGGGAAGCACGGAGAATATATGACGAAATTTGCAATGTTATAGCTAAATTACCGACCGAATATCTTGATTCAAGGGATATGGATCGTAGTATATTAGAAAAATTCAACGAACTCATAAAAAAGTGTAATAAAGTTGCTGATAAACTTTACTTGAAAAGAATTCAGCATCCCCCCTCGGATTTAGATAATGACGACAAAGAGGGCAAAGTATTATATAAGTTTCGTTTTTATCTTAACAGTTTACAAAATTTTATTTATAGGGGATTACATTCAGAAGTCCCCTCAAACGTAAAAGAATTATGCAATAATTTTAATAAAAATTGTAGTCTCTATACAAAAGCTTCACAAAATAAAGATAGAAAAAGCATAGTGGAAGCAATTAAAGAATTGATCTCTGGGTCTGAAAGTAAATTAGAAATATGCTTGGAAGAAATGAATGGAGCGTTGGAAAAACTAGAAAAGAAGCCTTTTAAGAAAATAAAAAATGAAAAAAAATTAGCTGAGAAAATATACAAAAAGTTTTGTGAAACTGTAAAAAGCTTTAATTTTTTCTGTGACGATCTTGGATCTGTTAACATTGATAAATTAGGCGACGATAAGATTGTTGCATTTTACAAATCAATAATGAAAGGAAAGGGTCAGAAAATACCTTCTGACAATAATATTGATCAAAAAAATGCGAAAGAATATTTGGAGAGAATTATTGATGCAAAAAATAATGTAAAAGAATTTCCGGTAAGTAAAATAAATAATAATGATATTTTGAGACTAATATCTAGTCTAAAAGATTTTGGTGAATATGTGTACAATGATTTTTTAGCGGAAATTGATAAAGATTTTAATACAGATTTCGATATAAATAAAAAGCAAATCGGTAATATATCAGATGCATATCGGGAAGGTGATGAAAAATACTTAGAGTCTAATTTTGATATTGCTTTTAAAGGGATTAATTTATCTATTAAGGTGCTTTCAGATGCGATAGATAAGTTACTGGGATCACATAAACTTAACGAGAAAGCACATAAACCTAACGAGTATATGGAGAAAATTTCCGGGGCAATTTTTGATAAGTATGATGAATTTACTCAAAGACGAGAAGATTTTGTAAATGATACTTCTCCGGAAAAACTTAGAGAATATAACACAACTGTCTTGGGAGAAAAATACTCCACGGAATGGGATGAATCTCCAACGAAACTTAAACCTCCTCCGGATAATTACGACCCATTCCGACTGATGTTAGATGTTTTAGGCTTTATAATGCGGTATAAAAAAGGCCTGAATGCTAATAGTATAAGAGATTCCCGTGCAGACTTTGAAAGAAGATATTATAGTGCTGAATCTTTTAAGGATGCATCTGAAGTTGTAAATGAAGTGTATAAAAAAGCTGTAGAAGACCTGAAGGAATTAATGTTTGCCCAAGATCAGTTAGAAAAAGTTTCTTCCGGCGAAATGAGTATACTGCCAATTAAGGATTTAGTTGAAGGTCTGAAAAATAAATTCAAAGAATTAACAAAAAAATATGCGGATGTTTATATAGATCACGTGTCTTTCTTTAGTGGAAAAAATGGTAATGCTGTTTTGGATGTGAACAAGATTCATGGAGAGATGGAAAAGACTAACAATGCTTCAGAGCTCCTTCAAAGTGCTCAGTCTTACATTCTATCTGTCATCGCACCACTAGGGGAAAAAACATTTGAAAAATTCGTTAAAAGAAGTTCTGAAATTATGAAGAATTTCGGTAGGGCTCCCACGGAAATAGTTAAATCAGACTGCCTGACCCAAATGTACGAACTTGCCGTAAGAGCGGTACGACATCTGGAAAATGCGATAGTTAAAGAAGAAGAAGCAAAAAAATATAAAGGTGTTCTAGGCAAGGGCAAGAAATTATTAAAAAAAGGCAAAAAATTATTTAGTAAGAAAGAAGAAAATAAACAAGGAACAATCGACGCGGACAAAATAGAAAAATGCTTCCAAAATGTCGGAAATTATTTCGTAAAAGGAAAGAAATTCACTCGCAAAGAAATGAAAAATAAGCTCAAAGATATGAAAAAGATATGCCCGAAATGGTATGAGACGCTGGAAGTATATTTGAAAGATAACTATTTTAAATTGTTTAGCGATGACGGCAATATGCCAAAAAATGAGGACAATGAACGTAAAATATCGATTGCAGTATTGCTGGCAAGCCTTTGCGGACTCCCAAACACCGACTGTGTTATAAGTGCCTGTGAGGGCCTTAAAGAAGGAGGTTTGCGAGGCAATTTCAAGGACAGAAAGTATCTTGAGGATGCCGTTCAAATCCGAAAAGGAATAAAAAACGCAGCGGTTGTTAGTGAAGGTAACATGGACAGAGTGTGTAGTTATATGACAAGCCTTGGTTTTCAAAAATTCGAAAAGTTAGTCAACGACACACAACAGATGAAGATAGTTATGAATGTGTTTGTAGGACTATCAAACAAAGATAGTAATTCTTCTAAACAATGGAAAACCGCAAAACAAAGTACAACTAAAAATGAATTGGTTTCTATAGAGCAACACAGGGAAAATAAAAATGAAACTATATCAATTGATGGGGAGGAATATGATGTTACTTTCTAGCTCAAATTATTAAGATGAAATTTTTGATCCGATATTTAAAAAATCATTATAAAATGTTAGGAGTGATTTAAATTGGGAGGTCCGATTGGCCTTAAATCGGGAGATTCGATTGGCCTTGAATTGAAAGAAGAAGAACTAAAAGACCATAGTAAAGGAGGTGAAAATGGGAACAAAAGCACAAATTCAACCGCAGTTACAAGTCCAAATGAAAATAAAAATGAAAATAGAAAGGAAGTAGATAGTATGCTAAAATATGGAACCTTTGACAAAGAAACAGGAACTTTTACGTTCAATGACGATGTAACCGCAATAAATGCAGCTATGGTAAAGGAAATAGTAGATTTAGGAAATTTGAGTGTAGTAGTAGGAAAAAATGTACAAAAAATTGGAGAG
>JBJEZK010000017.1:0-42278 GCA_051887355.1 Acutalibacteraceae bacterium | reverse complement strand
GATGCCTTTTCCGGATGTGAAGCCTTGACGAAAGCGGAGTTTCCAAATGCGACAACAATTGGAGAGGATGCCTTTTCCGGATGTGAAGCCTTGACGAAAGCGGAGTTTCCAAATGCGACAAAAATTGAAGATGAAGCCTTTTTCGGCTGTAGCGCCTTGAATGGAGTGAACATTCCAAAAGCGACAACAATTGGATATTATGCCTTTTTAGGCTGTACCGCCTTGAATACAGTGGACATTCCAAATGCGGAATCAATTGGAGAGGAAGCCTTTAAAAGCTGTACCTCCTTGACGGAAGCGAAGTTTCCAAAAGCGACAACAATTGGAAAGAAAGCCTTTTGCTACTGTAGCTCCTTGACGGAAGTGAACATTCCAAAAGCGACAACAATTGGAGAAATGGCCTTTTCCGACTGTAGATCCTTGACGACAGTGAACATTCCAAAAGCGACAACAATTGGATATGGTGCCTTTTCCGGCTGTACCGCCTTGAAGGAGGAGAAAGTGAACATTCCAAATATGGCAACAATTGATGAGAGTGCATTTGTAGAATGCCCCATATTAGAAAGACTAAGGGAAGAAGAAAAGAAAAAAGAGAAAAAGTGGAATAAAATTGATGGTGTAATAGATGCATACAATACATTTATAGATGCTCACAAACAATTACTTCAAAATAATAAACATATAATTGGGGAAGTTAAATTTGAATTCAATCCGAGTGGAGAACGAAGATCTGCTTGGTTTGATGAGGAAAATGATTATTTCAAAGGTACCAATAATGAGGATGATTTAGAGAATCTTACAGATATGATATTTAAATTTTTTGATAATTCAATGATTTCCGGAGTAACTGGAGAATTGGTGAAAGCAAAGGATGATCATTGCAAAAAAGCTTGTATACTAATGAACAAACTTAATTTGACACTTAGAGACGAGTTTTCTAAATGTATTCAGGATATAAAATCAAGATTTAATAATTTAATTAATGGTATAAATTCTACACTTGATGAATTGATGAGTTCAATATCAGGGTTTTTAAAAGGACACAATTCCTTTATACAAAACACAGATAAAGATATGATCACAAATTACTGTGAAAGGATCTTAGGTAAAAATTATGGAAAAAATTGGGATAAAAGTGACGAAAGAGAGGTACCATTAAAAAGTAAATCCGAGGCAGATTTTTTGGATAGGGCACAGTTTTTATATAATATAATTATTGAAGACTATCGCGTACCAGAAATTTCTGAATATAGTGATATCAAAAAATCGTTTGATGTATGTAAACAAGAATTTTATGATGGAAATATACGTATTGCAGGAAAACTGTCATCTGCAATGCAACTTTTTAAAAAGTGTGAAAAAGAAATTGATAAAATAATTAATATGAACAACAAATTGTTGAATTTTGCAAATAATCCAAATGTGGAAAAAGTAGATGATGAAGGATCAGAGCAAGGGGAATCCAATGAAGGATCAGAGCAAGGGGAATCCAAAGGCTGGAGAGGCACTATCTTAGATAAAATAGGAACAGTTACAGGTGCAGCGGAAACAGCCAGAAAAGCAGTAGGAGATGCAGCAAAAACAGCCAGAAAAGCAGTAGGAGGTGCAGCGAAAACAGCCAGAAAAGCAGTAGAAGAATATAAATCTCCGGAAGAAGTTATGGAAGAGCTGAAAGGGAAATTCCAAACTTTAAATGGTCAATATGATAAATTGGTAAAAAAGTACGAATCCTTCTTTGATAGACATTTGAGTAAAGGTACTGAAGATTCTTCGGGTGTGAAAAAATCATATGATATGGTGCAAAAAGCTTCAGAAGTTAAAGAATTTTTAGGAGCTCTTAGAACATATATTTCCAACATTTCAATACCTTTGGGGAAAGCAAGAACAAGTAAATTTTTTGACAACGCTGCAGCTATTACCGACTCAACAAAAATAGACGAAAACGAAAAAATGACCCAAATGTACGAACTTGCCGCAAGAGCGGTATTCCGCCTAGAGAAAAATATAGCAAAACAAAAGAAAAGAGAAAGAGAAGAAAAAGAGTTAGAAAACAAAAATAAATTAGGTAAGGCTATTTACAAGGCCAAAAAAGTGGGCAGAAAAGCAGGCAAAAAGCTGGATAAATTCCTTGGCACCGATCATGTATTCCATTCTAAGAAAAACAAGGATGCTGAAACAACCGAATCGGCAAATACTCAAGGTACCGCGGAACAAGCAAAACAAGCAAAACAAGCAAAACTCGTAAAAAAATGTTTCAAAAACGCTGCAAACTATATTGTGAAATTTAAACTTGGAAGTTTCAAAAGGAAAGAACTAAACAAGGCGTTTAACGGGTTGACAGACCATGAATTTAGTAGTTGGAAAGACACGTTAAAACAATATTTCGAATCCACAACTCAAATAGATAAGGTTGCTCTTGATGAAGATAAGAAAAAAGGCTATAAAAAAGCTTCGGTCGCAGTATTGCTGGCAAGCCTTTGCGGACTCCCAAACACCGACTGTGTTATAAGTGCCTGTGAGGGCCTTAAAGAAGGAGGTTTGCGAGGCAATTTCAAGGGCAGAGATTATCTTAATGATGCCGTTCAAATCCGAAAAGACATAAAAACGAAAGCAATTGCTGGTACAGAGGCTGTAGGAACATATTTGTCATCTACTGCAAGGGGAAAATTAGAATCATTAATTAATAATAATAATAATACCGAATTTAAAAATGTAATCGAAGCATTTTCATCAGCAAAAACTAAAGTAAGTGAAAACTCAGGTTCATCAACTGCAGCTGGCGGTGAGTTCACATCTGCTGAAAAGAAAAAAGGGCTTAAGGGTAAAATTTTTGATACAGCTAAGAGCGCAGCTTCAAAAGTCGGAGGAGCAGCTTCAAAAGTCGGAGGAGCAGCTTCATCCGCCGGAAAAACAATCGGGAAAGCAGCTTTATCCGCCGCAGGAAAAGCAAAAGAGCTCTTTAAAAAATTATCTAAAAGTGCTGCAAATGATGGAGAGAGTTCCGTCGTAGGTGACGAGGATTATAGTGAGTCCGGCGATAAATAGATGATGACGATACTATCGCCGTAGATGAAGAATAGCGGACGTTCTAAAATAAACAAAACAGTCGGCCTGGTTGGGCCGGCTTTTTATGTAAACAAAACCCCGCAAAATCTGCGGGATTTTTATTTTTAAAGAATATTTCCAAGCGTAGGTATTTCTATTTCCCTCAAATTTTTCAGTTCCACCAATGCACCGGAGGATTCCAGCCAAAAATCCGGGTCGTTGGAGTCTTCTGATGTTTTTATGGTGCTTTTTATTAATCCTATAGATTCTTCGATTTCTTCCAAAATATCATGATGAATTATAATTGAGAGCATCGTGTGATTGCTTTCCCAAAATTCATCCAGCTCTTCGATTTCTGCTTCAGCCGCATTAAATTGAGCTGCAGAAAAACTATTTTGAATATTTTTCACCGATGCGACTGCTTTATCCGAAACAATCATCACATAAAACATGCATACCACGCATATTATCACTGCCACGCCCGATAAAATCGATGTCCATATCAATTTTTTCATTTTATTTCTCCTTTTCTGTAATTTTATACTGTTTTGATTTTTTAGCGGTCATAATAAAGATATTTTCTAGCTGTATCTTTTCTTTTTTCAAAGTTTCACTCAGCCATTCCTTGCTCAAATTGCACCTTTTCAGCGAAGATTCCGAGATTATTCCGTCGCTCACCACAACGGTTTCGAGTTCTCCCTCCGGCACTTTCAGTTTCAATGAAGAAGCGTCCGGCGGTTGCTTTTCTGATTTTTTCATGACGCTCATTTGACCGTTTGTTTCCATTATGGCAAACCAAACGTCGTCCAGCGAAAACACATCCAGTTGCCGCAGTTGCTCCGATAAATCTTCTGTGCTTAGCCTTAAATATTCCATTGCTTTTTGGTCTATTTTTCCCTCGTTTATAACTATAATCGGTTTCCCGCAAATCAGTTGGCGGATTTTCAAATTTTTTAGCATCAAAAAAGAAGCTAAAATTTCACAGCATATCAAAACTAAAATCGGAATTATGCCTGTGAGAAGTGGTTGAGCCGTATTTTGCATGGGGATAGCCGCTATGTTTGAAATTAAAATTGTGATTACAAGTTCAGAGGTTTGTAAATCGCTTATTTGACGCTTTCCCATCATTTTTATTGCGAAGATTATAAATGCGTACAGTACTACTGTTCTTATTAACGCTACTGCCATTTTCAGACCACCTTTTCAAGTTTTTATTCGTATTTATCTTCGGCAAAATTTTAGGTGCTTATTCACTTTTGTTGAAAAAGGAATATAATATGGGTATAATTTAATTTATAGACTATTTTAAGAGGTGATTGATATTTTAATTTCCTGGGAAAAACTTCCTGAAAACATGAAATCCGACGAAGTACGAAAATATTACGATATATTGCAGTCAAAAAAGGCAGCTCTTATATTTAAAAGGATTTTCGATTTGGTTTTTTCGATTCTCTTTGCCTTGATTTTATCTCCGGTTATGCTTGCCGTTTGTTTGGTTATCAAACTGGATTCGCCCGGAAAGATAATTTTTAAGCAAAAAAGAGTAACTGCGGGCGGAAGAGTTTTTGAAATTTTTAAATTTAGGACCATGGTGGAAAATGCAGAAAGTTTAGGTTCTCAGGTTACTGCCGGAGAAGATTCTCGAATTACAAAATGTGGAAAATGGTTAAGAAAATTGCGTATTGATGAGTTTCCTCAAATTTTTAACATTATAAAAGGGGATCTTTCGTTTGTCGGTCCAAGACCCGAAGTGCCAAGATATGTAAAGGAGTACACTCCCGAAATGACGGCGACTCTTCTTATGCCCGCAGGAGTTACTTCTATAGCCAGTATTCTGTATAAAGATGAAGCTAAACTTTTGGAAAATGCAAAAAATCCCGATGAAGTTTATATAAGCAAAATTTTGCCGGAAAAAATGAAATATAATCTTGATTATATAAGAAAATTTGGAATTATTTATGATTGTAAGATTATTATAAAAACAGTTATAGCTGTATTAGCCAGATAAGGAGATTTAAAAATGAAACGTATAATTAAATTTTCTCCCCCGGATATTACCGAGAAAGAAATTGAAAATGTAGTGGATACGTTAAAATCCGGGTGGATAACCACAGGCCCGAAAACAAAGCTTTTTGAAGAAAAAATTGCTTCTTATTGCGGAACCGATAAATCGGTATGCTTGAATTCCGCAACCGCATGCCTTGAAATGACTTTAAGAATTTTGGGAATCGGTCCCGGGGATGAAGTAATTACAAGTGCGTATACTTATACCGCATCGTGCAGTGTTATTTGTCACGTTGGAGCAAGGCCTGTGCTTGTTGATACTCAAAAAAATTCCTTTGAAATGGATTACGAAAAGCTTGAAAAAGCCATAACTCCCAGAACTAAGGCTGTAATTCCTGTGGATTTGGGGGGAGTTATGTGCGATTATGATAAAATATTTGAAATAGTCAACAATAAATCGGGAATTTTTAATCCAAATAACGCAGTTCAAGAAAGTATCGGAAGAATTGCCGTGGTTGCTGACGGCGCTCATTCTTTTGGGGCTGTAAAAGATGGGAAAAGATCCGGGTCCGTCGCAGATTTTACGTGTTTTTCTTTCCATGCCGTAAAAAATTTAACCACATCAGAAGGTGGCGCCGTGACTTGGCGTGATATAAGCGGAATAAGCAACGAGGAAATTTATAAAAATTTTATGCTTTTATCTCTTCATGGTCAAAATAAAGACGCCTTGTCCAAACTAAAAGCAGGTTGCTGGGAATACGACATAATTTGGCCGGCATATAAGTGCAATATGACGGACATAAATGCGGCTATCGGTCTGGCTCAGCTTGAAAGATACGACAATATTTTGAAAAAACGTTTCGAAATTGTAAAAAAATACAACGATGCTTTTTCCGGCGAAGATATTGCTTTTTTGCCTCATTTATGCGAAAATTCAACTTCGAGCTGCCACTTGTATATTACAAGACTGCTTGGCAAAACAATGGAATTCAGAAACAAATTTATTGAAAAGCTTGCACTTGAGGGTATTGCCGCAAATGTGCACTACAAGCCTCTTCCGATGCTAACGGCTTATAAAAATATGGGCTTTGACATTAATAATTATCCAAATGCGTACCATTTGTTTGAAAATGAGGTTACACTTCCGCTTCATAATCTTTTGTCTGATGAAGATTTGGAATATATAATAAAAAAAGTGAAGGAAAATATCTAGTTTTAAGGGGAGATAAAATAAAATTGCTAAAATTTTACACTAAGCAAAATTTACGAAATGATATCGTGGATGAATCTTTGTTTCGAAAACTTTTTATAATGACTTTGTCCTTCGAAATGCTGGCTTTTGTGAATATAGCTTTTGGCGCCGTAAAATGTATTCTTTTACTGTGGGGGCTTTTTATACTTATAAATAATTATTTTTTGAGTAAGCGAATTCTAAAAATAAGGTATAAAAATTTATTGTTTGCATTTTTAATTTTAATGATTATAACCTCTGTAGTGCATTTTTCGATTTGGTTTATTCCAAATATAGTTCTTACGTATTGTGTTGCCGTGTGCTTTTTCATGTTTTACGGCATGTATACTGATAAATCTTCTGAAAATTTCGAAAGAGAAATGATTTTTCTTTTAAAGTTTTTTGTGTATTTTGGATTATTCGGTGCGGTAGCGTCTATCGGAATTTTATTTTGGCAGGGCGAAAGTGTAGTTTTGGGATATCATCTCGGGATTTATTGCAATCGTCTTATAGGGGTTTATACGAATTCCAATATTCTGGCATTTTCAATGATTGAATGCATAGTTGCGAGCGATATTTTGCTGGACAAATATATTCGAAAGAAAATTAAACTTACGGCCTTTAATATTTTTGTAATTATTTTTGCTGTGATCATTTCTTGCATATGCCTTTTTTTATCCGATTCCAATGCTTCTATGCTTTTTTTGATTATTTACGGCACAATAAGAGTTCTTTGCGTTATGTTTTTTAAAAATCGGTTTTCATATATAACAAAATTCGTTATGAGTATAATCGTTGCTATTATCTACTGTTTAACGATTATGATAATGTTTTTTTCTCTTCGAGATATGTGCCAGACTTTCATAGGAAATACAATAACGGGAGTTTATAGGTATGAAGAGGAGTTTAAATCTTCGGCGGAAAAATTCGATGTAAAAAATAATAAAGACATAGAACTTGTCGACCCCGAAGATTCTTCGGAGTATAAATCCGATATCGAAAATATAGATGAGCTGACTATCGGTCGTCATGAGCATTATGATGTTAGCAGCGGAAGAATTACACTTTTTAAACAAGGCTTGGAAATATTCAAACGTCATCCTATTATAGGAGTGGGTCGAGCTAATTTGATTAAATACGGCAGAAAATATATCAAGGGCGGACTTATAAACTTGGATCTTCACAATGCCTATTTTACTATTTTGGTGAGCAACGGAGTTATCGGTCTGGGAATATTTATAATTTTTTCAATTTTAGTTGCAATGGACATTTGTAAGTACTTGTTTATTTGTTGTGATAAGTCATATTTTGGCGTGTTTTCAAAATTATTTTCGGCGTTGGTTGCATACTGCGGATATTGTTTGCTTGAAAAGGCAATTATTTTCGACATGACGTTTATGGTGGGATTTTTTTGGAGCGTACTTGCCTATGCGATGTGCTATAAAGAGCTGAAAAGATAAATTTACTAAAATAAAGAACCACCCGATTATGGGTGGCTGTTTTTTTATTTCTTGTCATTTTCTTGAGTTAAATTACGAAAAAAAGTTTATTAACTTTTCAAGCATGTGTAACTTACAGGGAAGTTAAACTACTATAATAGTTTTAGGGCTCTCTCTCGTTATAATTACTTGTTCTTTTCTCCCGAAGACCTCGTTAAAGAATTTAGCTGCACTTTCGGTATCTATTTTTCCTGTTGCAGTTGCTACTCCGGTTGCAGTTACCGTAATTCCAACAGTCAGCAATATAGAACTTAACAATACTCTTAATACTGTATCCACTGAATAATCCTCCTCTCTTGTATACAAAAAGTAACTTTATTATACTATAAATTTAATATAAAGTCAAATAATATTTATTATTTAAAAAATTTTATTATTTTTTGAAAATACACTATAATATAAATATGATTATTAAAATATCGAAAGTGGTGGATATATAATGAAGATAGGTTGTCATATTGTACCGGAAGATGGTCTTTTTGAAGCGACAGTTCAAGCGAAAGACATAGGAGCAAATACATTCCAATATTTTACCAGGGATATATTTGGGTATTTTTGGCATAGAATGGATGTAGAAGATACAAATAAATACTGCAAAGAATGTGAAGAAGGTAATTTTTCCGAAATAGTAGCGCATGCTCCGTTTACAATTAACTTGTGTTCTCGTGTTGAAAGAATTCGTAATTACGGAAAATTTTTAATGAAGGGCGACCTGGAATTTTTGGATACGGTGTATGGGAGTTACTATAATTTTCATCCCGGAAGCCATACAAAGCAAGGGGCAAAAATCGGAATCGAACAAATTTCAAGTGCTCTCGATGAAATTCTTATTCCTACTTTGAAAACCAAAGTGCTTATTGAAACCATGGCCGGAAAAGGCACTGAAATAGGAAGTAAATTTGAAGAAATTCGTGATATAATAAACAGAGTGGAACTCAAGGATAAATTGGGTGTCTGCTTGGACACGTGCCATGTTTTTGATGCAGGATATGATATAGTGAACGATTTGGATGGCGTTTTAGAGGAATTTGATAAAACAATTGGTCTTGAGAGATTACATGTAGTACATCTTAACGACAGTAAAAATAATCTCGGCAGCCATAAAGACCGGCACGAAAAAATTGGTAAGGGAAAAATTGGGAAAGAAGCAATAAAAAGAATTGTAAATCATCCGGCCCTTAAAGATAAATTGTTTATTTTAGAAACTCCCGCTAAAAATGTAAAAGATTACAAAAAAGAAATTATGCTGGTTAAATCTTTTCGTGATTAAAAAAACTGAAGGAAGTTTAAAATGAATAAAAATAATGACTTTAAATGTGGTCAAATAAGCAAAATAATTATTGATTCTTTAAAACCGTTTTTGGAAAAAATACGAAAAGCGGGTCTAAAAAAAAGCCTAGGCGCTCTTTTCCCTGAAAAGGACGCTGATACTTTTGTTTTAAAAAAAATAAAAACTCAACTTGCGAAAAAAAGAGGTATAGAACTCGGAAAACACTTAGGAAGGCTTGAAGTACAGTATCGCTTTGACGGTATTCAAATAGAACCATGTGGCATTTTAAGATTTTTAATTAAAAAAATAACCATAACCGATTCTCAAATATTGAGGTCATTTGATGATATTTTGCTCCAGATTGAAAATAAATATCTCAAAGACGATTCGTATGTAACAAACAAAATAGACGATATAATTTATAATTTGTCCGACACTGAAATATACAAACCGGAAACTTCAGAGGAAAAAACTTTGTACGATATGGCAATGCTTATTTTGGTTAATTATTATAATTCTTCGAAAAAAATGCCTCCTTGGGCAAACAAAGCTTTTGAAAATATCCGAAAAGGAAAATTTATAAAAAAATGGATAGAATTTTTAACTTTGTATATTTCTGAAATGATATCAACCGTAAGCGAAAATATTTTCATTAATTTTAAAGTTACGTTCGATTCTTTCGCAGTGCGCACTTTTCTTAACCGAAAAACCAACAGAGGTCAAATTTCGCAGCTAATCAAGATTTTTAATATAGACATCAAAAAATTGATCTACAGCTTTGCTCGTAGCTATGTCAGCCCCAGTTTTATACGTGGCGCCGGTGAAATAATTCTGGAACTTGCAGAAGATTTTTTGAGCGACATAAATAAAAATTGTAATTATGACAGTAGCATAGAGGCCAATGACACACCTTTCGGAATTACTATGTGTTTGGGCGAAAATCCTCTTTCGGAGCGAAAATTCCGATGGTTTGCCGACAATAATACCGAAAAAAGTTATATAGAGTACTCTTATTCCGAAAATTTTACAAATTCTACCATTTTGGAAGCTTCATCAAAAAAAGTTAAAAAACTTGTTCCCGTTTTGAATTTAGGACTGGTTTCAAGTTTTAAAGTTGCTGAATTCACAAAATATTCAGTTAAACTTACTGATTTAAATCCTGGAGAAATATACTATAGGGTAATTTTGGGAAACAAAAAATCAACGCAAACGTTCAAAACAATTATAAATTCTCCGTCAGACAAAACTAAATTTTTAATTTTTTCAGATTCTCAAGGAATGGTTCACAGCGATTATCAAATTTTCCTGGATATGGTAAAATCGGCTCTTTCTCATAATGTAAATCCTGACTTTTTGGTTCATCTGGGAGATTTTGTAGATGACGGAAATAATGAAGAGTTTTGGAAGTGGATTTTAGATTCTGATATTTGGAAAAATTATCCTGTGATGCCTCTTAGCGGTAACCATGAGGCCAGAGTTAATTCTCTTGCTGTCAATAATGGGCTGGAAAATTCTGTTTTATCTCATTTTAATATACCTGATTTTCCTGACCAAAATTTTTCTTACGGAGCATATTATAGTTTTGTTTATGGAAGCATTACTTTTATAGTTTTGAACACAAATACCGGCTGTGACGATAAGTTGGACAGGCAACAATACAACTGGGCATTGAATGTTGCAAAAAATGCAAAAACCTCCTGGAAAGTCATTTTGACGCATAAAAGTCCATACTCCAACGGGCCTCATCATTCTGACCCTGATGTTAAATCGATTGGGAAACAAATAATAAATTTGGCTTACGAAGGAAAAATAGATGTAGTATTCGGTGGCCACGATCATGTATATTTAAGAACGCCTCTTTTGGCTCACGGAGAAAAAATTTTATCCTCAAAAGTAAAAACTCAAGAAAATGATTTTGCTTTAAAAACATATTCTATGGCCGAAGGAACTGTATTTGTAACGCCCGGAACATCCGGAGTAAAAAATTACCGACAATATTTCCCGATAGATTTTCCGTATGAAAAATCCATTAAACTGGGCTCTCCGGTTTATTCTTTGGTTGAAGCTACGGATGACAATTTTAAATTTAGTGCATTTTCTTTTAATACTTCAGAGAAAAATTTTGAAAAGATTGATAGTTTTGAACTTCAAAAAGAAAATTTAAAAGATATGCATGTGGATAGTGCGTCCGTTATGAGATTCATAAAAAATATTCCGGACTGCCCGTGGATGGATCACACAGACCGCCTGAAAAGAATCTTTAAATTATATGATAGTCTTGAATACAGCGAAAAAGTTTTGGTTGAGAATTATTCTGACCTTTTGGAGGCTGACAAAAATAATTCAAATTATAAAAAAATTTTGCAAAGTAAAATAGCAACCGTCAAAACAAAACATGAATTTGTCGAAGCGTTGAAAAACGAAAATATAGGAACAATCATTACTTTATGTGACGAAATAAAATTTGAAAATACTTTTGGGTTTAGGTCAAAAATATATTTGACAAGGCCAATATGCATTCGAGGGTATGCGAAGCTTTCGAATGTTAAGTTTATATTACAAGAGAACGCTTTTGCTGTGTTCGCTGACAGTGTTTCTGTGGATAACAATCGTAAATGCGGGTCGATTTATCCGCAGTTGAGTTGTTTTGAACTTTACAGTGGCAGCGTACTTATACTCAATGACAATGTTTCTTTTGGGAAAGCTTACGGCACAGGGTTTAAAAAATATGCAATATGTGCTTACGGAGAAAATACTTCGGTGTATTTAAATTGTTCCGGACAAAATTTTGCCGATATCGGCATAGTGAGTACTTCGAGCTCAAGCTCAAAAGTAGTTGTAAATTCAGGAAAATATCTTTGTAATAAAGATAGGTTTGTTTTTGATATTTCCGGCATTTTAAAAGTTAATGGAGGATTTATTCAGAGCATAATCGGAAGAACCGGTTCGAATATTATAATTCAAAGAGGAATAGTGGGCGAAAATGATAAAATGGATTTTTGTGTTCCCATAGAATCTTTTGGAAATATAAAACTTCGAGGAGGAAGAATCCAGGCTATCGGAGGAGTGTCAGTTATTTTGAGAACAAGGCCCGAAATGGCCAATTTTAAATCGTCAGAGTCAGTTGAAATTTTAGGAAAGATTTTGTATTATGAATAGAGAAACGCTTAGGCATAGGAGAGGTTGAAAAATGAGTTGTTACAGACGTTTGTCTCCCGATGACGAAAAAAAACAAAATTTTTATAAAGCTTCCAAAAAAGTTATGGGAAAAACTTTAAAGTGGGGATTTATAAGCGTAGGTATTCTAGCGTTTTTTGGGGTTGGAATTTTCTCATTTTATAGTTTTGTGGACAAACAAATTTGCAAAGACGAAACTTTGAGATTTAATTCGTCTGCGTCACAAAAAGATATTTCTGATGATACGGAAGATTTAAATGAACTGGGAAAATTAGAAATTGAGAGAGAATCAAAAAAAATTGAGAAATTAAATGAAAACAACCCGGATGTGAGTGACATAACATCTGAAAAATCATACAATTTCTCTGAGTGGAATAAGTCTTGCGACTATGAGATGATGGTTATAAATAAGGATAATCCTATTCCGGATGATATAAATGTAAAAGTAAAAAATTGCAGAGGAAAAGAAATTTCCGCCGTAGCATTCGATAATTTGGAGTCCATGATAAGTGACGCTAAAAAAGATGGGATTGTTTTGTGGATTTCTTCGGGATACAGAGATATAAATTATCAACAAAAGCTCTTTAATAGGCAAGTGGAGCGAGAAAAATCTAAGGCTGTTATCACTCAAGAAGAGGCCGAAAAGCGTGCAGCAAGAGTTGTGGCGAGACCGAAGACCAGTGAACATAATACAGGGCTGGCGGTAGATTTTAACGGCGTTGAAGATGATTTTTATAAGACAAAAGAATACAAGTGGCTTATGGATAATGCTC
The DNA here is from genome assembly GCA_051887355.1 of Acutalibacteraceae bacterium. GTDB lineage: Bacteria > Bacillota > Clostridia > Oscillospirales > Acutalibacteraceae > UMGS1491. Next base: position 29,279 of record JBJEZK010000017.1, on the reverse strand, counting down.
ATGAATATGGATTTATAGAAAGATATCAAAAAAAATGGAAAGAATATACCGGAGTGATTTATGAACCGTGGCACTTTAGATATGTCGGTAAAGAAAATGCCACGAAAATAAAAGAAAGCGGCCTTTGCCTGGAAGAGTATGTGGAAAAATATTTAAAATAATTTTTAAGAGGAGAATTTATATGAACAAAAAAGTAAGAACTCGATTCGCTCCCAGTCCTACAGGATATATGCATATAGGAAATTTAAGAACCGCACTGTACGAGTATTTAATTTCTAAATCTCGTGGCGGAGATTTTATTTTAAGGATAGAAGACACCGATCGCTCTCGTTTTGTCGAAGGTGCCGAAGAAGTGATTTACAATACTCTCAAAACAGTTGGCTTAAAGCATGATGAAGGCCCGGATATTGGCGGAAAGTATGGCCCATACAGGCAGAGCGAGAGAAAAGGCGAATATTTAACATATGCAAAAAAACTTGTTGAAAAAGGTGCTGCATATTATTGTTTTTGCGATAAAAATGAAACCGAAGAAAATGTTTCGGGTCATAAGGATAAGTGCAGAGATTTAACTTTGGGAGAGGTTCAAAAAAATTTGTCTTCGGGAAAATCCTATGTTATTCGTCAAAAAATGCCCTTGGAAGGCAAAACGACATTTAAAGACATTGTTTTTGGGGAAGTCACTATCGATAACAAAGAGCTTGAAGACCAAATTTTAATAAAAAGCGACGGATACCCTACATATAATTTTGCTAACGTGGTTGATGACCACGAAATGGAAATAACCCATGTTGTTCGTGGATGTGAATACCTTTCTTCCACTCCGAAATACAATCTTTTGTATCAGGCTCTGGGGTGGGAAATTCCAACATATATTCATTTGCCGCTGATAATGGGGCAAAACGAAGACGGCACGGTTTCTAAACTTTCTAAACGTCATGGAGCTGTAAGTTTTGAAGACTTGGTCAAAAAAGGATATCTTCCTGAAGCAATCATTAATTATATAGCGTTTTTGGGATGGTGCCCTGACAGCAACCAAGAAATTTTTTCTCTTGAAGAACTCACAAAAATTTTTAGTGCCGAAAGAATCAGCAAATCTCCCGCAGTTTTTGATTATAAAAAATTGGACTGGTTTAATTCGGAATATATGAAGTTTAAAACTGACAAAGAATTTTCGGAACTTGCTTGTTCGTATATTCGTGAGAGCGTTAAAAATTGTGATTCCGAAAAAATCGCAAAGCTTTTGAAAACCAGAATTTCCAAACTTTCCGACATCCCGGATTTGATTGAGTTTTTTGAAGTTCTTCCGAATTATGATATAAGCTTGTTTGAGAACAAAAAAAGCAAAACAAATCTTGAAATTTCTAAAAAAGTTTTAGAAAATATTTTTCCGGAATTTGAAAAATTAAATCCATGGAATTACGATTCTATCCATGATTTGCTTATAAATTTTGCAAAATCAAATGAAATGAAAAACGGAACAGTCATGTGGCCTGTGAGGATTGCAATATCAGGCAAAGCCATGACGCCCGGAGGAGCAGTTGAAATATTGGAAATATTAGGTAAAGAAGAATCTTTGAGAAGAATGAAAAATGCCATTTCAAAATTTTAATTTAAGGAGTAGAAATTATGGAAAAAAATTTAAGTGACCAGCAGAATGATTTAGCCGGAAATTTTATTTTTGAAGCTATAAAAAAAGATATTTCCGAAGGAGGAAGATTTGCTTCGGAGGACGTTCATACAAGATTTCCGCCCGAACCAAACGGATATCTGCATATCGGGCACGCAAAGGCAATATGCATTGATTTTGGGGCGGCAAAAAAGTTTTCCGGAAAATGCAATTTGAGAATGGATGATACGAACCCGTCAAAGGAAGATGTAGAGTACGTTGATTCAATAAAGGAAGACGTAAAATGGCTGGGATTTGACTGGGAAGATAGATTTTATTATGCTTCAGAGTATTTTGACGTTATGTATGAAAATGCCTGCAAACTTATCGAAAAAGGTCTTGCGTATGTTTGCGAACTTACTCCCGAGGAAGTAAAAGCCAATCGAGGAGATGCCTCCACTCCGGCGAAAAGTCCGTATCGTGACAGACCTTCCGGCGAAAGCCTGGAACTTTTTAAAAGAATGAAAAACGGAGAATTTCCTGACGGCAAAATGACTTTGAGAGCTAAAATTGATTTAGGTTCGGGGAATTTTAACATGCGGGATCCCGTTATTTATAGAATAAATCATTCTTCTCATCATCGTACGGGCGATAAATGGTGTATTTATCCCATGTATGACTATGCGCATCCAATTGAAGATGCTATGGAAGGCATCACACATTCTTTGTGTTCGCTGGAATTTGAAGATCACAGACCGCTTTACGATTGGGTTGTCAATAATTCCGATTTGCCTCAAAAGCCTCGCCAAATTGAATTTGCAAGATTGAATATAAACAACACCGTTATGAGCAAGCGTAAGCTTCGTAAACTTGTGGAAGAAAATGTTGTTTCGGGATGGGATGACCCTCGCCTCCCGACAATTTGTGGTTTAAGGCGCCGGGGATATACACCTGCGTCAATTAGAAATTTTTGCGACAGAATAGGAGTTTCTAAAGTTATAAGTACTGTAGAGTATGCGTTTTTAGAGCATTGTTTGCGGGAGGATTTAAACCTCAACGCAACTCGTGTTATGGGAGTTCTGAACCCTGTTAAGCTTATAATTACCAATTATCCCGAAAATAAAACCGAAATATTTGAAATTGAAAATAACCCGAATGATAAATCCGCAGGGACGCATAGTGTGAGCTTTTCGAGGGAAGTTTATATTGAGGCCGAAGATTTTATGGAGGAACCTGCCAAAAAATATTTCAGATTATTTCCCGGAAACGAAGTTCGCTTAAAATCTGCGTACGTTGTCAAGTGTACGGGATGTAAAAAAGACGATGATGGAAATATAATTGAAGTGTATTGCGAATACGATGAAAATTCTGCAGGTGGAAATACGCAAGACGGAAGAAAAATTAAAAGCACGATTCATTGGGTGGACGTTAACACCGCCGTTGATGCCACAATTAATCTATATGATAATTTATTTTCTGTGTCTGACCCTGAATCCGAGGGCGATTTCATGAAGGTTTTAAATCCCGATTCTTTGAAGGTATTAAATAATTGTAAATTAGAAAATTATTTACAAACCGCAAAAATTGGGAGTTCGTATCAGTTTATGCGAACAGGATATTTTTGCCTTGATAAAGAAGCTGTTAATGGCGATAAATTAGTGTTTAATCGAAGTGTGGGATTGAAAGACAGTTTTAAATTAAGTAAATGATACTTTTGATTGACTTATAGGAGCATATTATGGTAAAATTTAGGATATTGATATAAATATGCTTAAAATTTGGAGGAATTAAGATGTTATTTACAAAAAAAGTTTTAAAAATCGCACAAGTTTCGGTCGCATTACTTTTTGCGGGAATCACCGTGTCGGATGTAAGTGTCTCGGCTTCTGAAGTTAAAAATGAGAACGTAATTCAAAAAGATCAAAGTTCTGACTTTAGTATAAGTGATGCCGGGGAACTCGTTTTATATACCGGCACAGCTGAGAAAGTTGTTATTCCCAAAGATGTAAAAAAAATTGCTTGCGGAGCTTTTTGCGGCCATAGCGAAATCAAAGAAATTTCTTTTTCCAAAAATATCACTTGTATAGATGATTACGCTTTTTATGGTTGTTCGGGCATAAAAGAAGTGATTTTACCCGATGCACTCAAGGTTATAGGAAGATTGGCGTTCGGAGATTGTGAAAATTTAGAAAAAATTTACATAGGCGTTTCGACTTCTGAAATAATGGAATTTTTTACATTTGGGTGCCATTCTTTAAAAAGTATAGATATAAATCCTAAAAACAAGCATTTTAAGTCAATAAATGGTATGTTATGTACAAAAGACGGCACTGCTCTGATTGCTTGTCCGCTGGATATTGAAGGCAAAATTCAAATTCCCGATACGGTTGTAACAATAAAAGAATGTTCTTTTTATGAGTGTAAAAAAATAGAAGAAGTTTATGCGGGGGATAATTTGAAATATATTGATGAGGCGGCGTTTTATGGTTGTGAAAATTTAAGAAAAGTTGAATTTGGTAATTCTGTCAAAAAAATTCGTGCATATGCATTTTCAAATTGTCTGTCTTTGGAAAAATTCGATATAAAAGAAAATTTAACGGCAATAGGCAACAATGCTTTCTGTGGTTGCAAAAATCTGAAAGCCATTTCTATTTTGTCGAACGATATAAATTTTGGGCACAAAGTTTTTGAAGATTGTCCCGATTTAACAATAACTGCGCACCCCGGCGGCTCCGTGGCAACCTATGCATTAAAGCATAATATCGACTTTCAAAATCTTTAGAAATATTTAGTAAATAACGACATATATTAATATTAATTGAATTTTTTTGATTAATATTAATAAAAAAGTGTAAAAAATAGAATTTTTGATGGAATTTATTTGATATATTTAAATTTAGTTATTTACAATTTCAAAAATAGCAGTTATAATATTTAAGTAAATAATATTATATGAAAGGATAGGATGATCTATGAACGATGCACAACCTAAAGGTTCTGCACAAAAAGAGTTTAGCCCACTTAGATCGGCTTTGTGGCCAATACACGGCTACGAGATGAAAAAGTTCTTGCCAATGAGCTTTTTGATGTTCTTTATTCTCTTCGTTTACACAATGGTTAGAGATTTGAAGGATTCATTAATTAGGAAAGAAGCGATAGGAGGAGGATCTGAACTTGTTCCGCAGCTTAAATTGTGGTTTGTTATGCCGGCTGCATTTTTATTGGTTATAGTGTATACTTTTTTACTAAATAAGTTTGGATTTAAGAAAACATTTTATATTATGGTTTCTTCCTTTATGACATTTTATGTGGTATTTCTTTTATTTTTGTACCCGAATCGTGCAGTTATTCACGCCAATGAAGCTACAGTTCGTGCAATGCAGGCATCTTGGCCACCGTTCTTTTATTGGGTAATACCCTGCTTAACTAACTGGTCGTTTACATTGTTTTATGTACTTTCTGAGCTTTGGGGGACCATGGCTATTTCGTCGCTTTTCTGGCAATTTGCATATGAGGTTACAATGAAAAGCGAAGTTAAGAGATTTTTCGGTCTTTATGCAATCGTAGGAAACATCGGTGTTGTTTGTTCCGGCGGACTTTTGAAAACTCTTGCCAGAATGCCTGGTGACGCTCACATCTACATAAGCATCGGAGCATGTATTGCGTTTGGAATCGCAACCATGGCGATGTATTGGTATATTAACACTTTTGTTCTCAAAGACCCCAGACTTTATGATCCGTCTCAGGTTAAATCAAAGAAGAAAAAAGAAAAAGTCGGTATCATGGACGGAGTTAAGATTTTATGCAAATCTCCATATTTGTTGATGATTTGTGCGATAGTACTTTGTTACGGAATTGGAATTAACTTTTTTGAAGTTGTTTGGAAAAAATATACAGATAGCATGGTTAAAGGTGCAGCTGGCGTTTCTGATATGATGGCAAACCTCTCTATGCTTACAGGTATTTTGACAATTGTCGCTTCTCTCCTTGGACAAAATATTTTGAGAAAAACCAAATGGAGAACTGCAGCACTTATTCCGGCATCTATTTTAGCTGTTTTCGGCGCTATATTTTTTGGAATAGTGCTTTATGGTGAATACGTTTCCCCGACAATATTTGGAACTAGCTTCGCAGTACTTGCGGTGTGGTTCGGACTTATTCAAGATGCTCTTTCAAAAAGCGTAAAATATTGTTTGTTTGATGCGACTAAAAATATGGCTTACTTGCCATTGGACGAAGATACCAGAACTAAAGGTCAGGCGGCTGTTGAAGTTATCGGCGGACGTGCGGGTAAAGCAGGTGCATCTGCGGTTGGAATGTTCTTGACGAGTGTTGTTTCTGCAGGTTCAGCATTGACAGACCACGTAGTGACAATTTCCGTTCTTTTCACAACCACCGTTGCTATTTGGATAGGTTCTGTATTTAATCTTAGCAAAAAATACGAAGCAAAAGTTTCTGAACAAGCAAAAGCAAAAGAAGCTTAAGTTGTTGATATTTCATAAAAGTAGTGGTTGTGTCATAGCAACCGCTATTTTGTTATTTAAAATCAATAAAAAGTCTTGATTTTTTTTGAGTGGTATGATAATATGGAATGGTACGACTGCAAACGATATGCGTTGAAGCGGGAGGTTGCGGCTTTTAGCCGGTTTTTTCCGTGGAGTATGTCCGATTTTAAACCGGGCGAAAGTTCTAAGATTTTTTAGCATAATTTTTACATATCGACACGAAATTTATGTTAAGATCAAATACTTTTAAATTAGACCGGGTTAAACTAAGTAGTTTATCCGTTTTTGTTTGGCAAAAATGAGAAACACCCGGGCGAGTTGATAATTTAAAAGTCACGCCCACCACTAATTATGTAAGGAGGCGATTTAATGGCAGTCAAAGAAAAAATCAGAATCAGAATCAAAGGTTATGATGTGAAACTTGTTGATGCAGCATCTCAAAAAATCATTCAAACTGCTTCAAGAACAGGTTCTAAGGTATCCGGCCCAGTGCCCTTACCAACAGAAAAGCAAGTCGTAACAATTCTCCGTTCTGTTCACGTCAACAAAGATAGCCGTGAGCAATTTGAAATGAGAACTCACAAAAGATTGATCGACATTTTAAAACCATCAAACAAAACAGTTGATTCCTTGATGAATCTAGAGCTCCCTGCAGGTGTTGAAATAGAGATAAAACTCTAATCAATGGACGTGTAGACGAGGTCATGTTAGCCTGAAATCGGTTAACCAATAACCTAAATAGGAGGAAAAAATTTATGAAAAAGGCAATTCTTGGTAAAAAAATAGGAATGACCCAAATCTTTGACGAAAATGGCAAAGTTATTCCGGTAACAGTTGTTGAAGCAGGTCCATGTGTTGTTTCTCAAAAGAAAACCGTGGAAACCGACGGATATAACGCAGTTCAGATAGGTTTTGGGGATGTAAGGCCTAAACTTGTTAACAAACCTATGAAAGGGCATTTCGACAAATCAGACGTAGCGCCCAAAAAAATTCTGAAAGAATGTCGCTTTGACGATATTTCTTCTTACAATATCGGAGATATTATTAAAGCTGACATATTTGAAAACGGCGAAAAAGTGGATGTTATAGGAACAAGCAAAGGTAAGGGATATGCCGGTGTTATTAAACGTTGGAATTTTAGACGACTCAAAGAGAGTCATGGTACCGGCCCTACAGTTCGTAAGGGTGGTTCTATCGGTGCGTGTTCTGATCCTTCAAGAGTATTTAAAGGCAAAAAAATGGCAGGACATCTTGGCTCTGAAAGAGTTACAGTTCAAAATTTAAAAGTTGTTAAAGTTGATTCAGAAAACAATTTGATCGCAATTAAAGGTGCGGTGCCGGGCCCCAATGGCGGCATAGTACTTATTCGCGACAGTGTTAAAGCATAAGGAAGGAGGAATTGTGATGCCTAAAGTAGCAGTACTTGATATGATGGGTAAAGAGGTAGGAACTGTTGAACTATCCGATTCCATTTTTGGAGTGGAACCTAACGTGTCTGCCATGCATGATGTAGTTGTAAATCATTTGGCAAATAAACGTCAAGGAACTCAGAGTGCATTGACTCGTGCGGAAGTTTCAGGCGGTGGAAGAAAACCATGGAGGCAAAAAGGAACCGGCCACGCAAGACAAGGTTCTATAAGATCTCCTCAATGGAGACATGGTGGTATAGTATTTGCACCGAAGCCACGTGATTATAGCTATGTTATTAACAAAAAAGTCAGACGTTTGGCAATGAAATCTGCTTTTTCCACCAAAATTTTAGATAATGGTATTATTGTTTTGGATTCTCTTGAAATGCCGGAATACAAAACTAAATCTATGGTTAATGTGTTGAAAGCAATTGGAGCAAATGATAAATCTTTAGTAATTTTACCTGAAGTAGAAGATAAAATTATTAAATCTTCAAGAAACATTCCGGGAGTTAAAACTTCTCAAGTAAACACTTTAAATGTATATGATATTTTAAATGCTCGTAAATTGGTTATCGTTAAGAGCGCAATCAGCAAAATTGAGGAGGTGTATGCATAATGTTGGCACATGACGTTATAATTCGTCCTATCGTTACAGAAAAAACAATGCTTGGAATGCCTGATAAAAAATACACCTTCAAAGTAGCAAAAAATGCCGGAAAAATAGAAATTGCCAAAGCTGTCGAAGAAATTTTTAAAGTAAAAGTTTTAAAGGTAAACACTTTAAAAGTTAGAGGAAAATTTCGTCGCCAAGGCAGATTCGGAGGATATACTCCTTCTTGGAAAAAGGCCTATGTTACTTTGACTCCGGACAGCAAGTCTATCGAGTTTTTTGAAGGAATGATTTAGTATAAAATTTTAGAAATTGAAAAAGATGTTTTGAAAGGAAATAATCAAATGGCGGGAATGAATATGTCGTTTTTAACGAATGTAGTTTTGTCAGCAATTTTGATAATTTTTTCGGGAATAAATTCCAAGTATTATTGGTTTGGATCTCCTACACATAATCTTTTTCTGTTGATATTAAATTTTATAATTATATTTTGTAATTTAATTAATATCATTGAATATTTTTCGAAACGTTAAAAGCAGAGTAAGGAGGAGTCAGCCTCCGCAAAGCTTAAAATTTTTAAGGAGAGTGAAATAATTGGCAATAAAAAATTACAAACCGACTACCCCTTCCAGAAGAAATATGTCGGTAACCGATTATTCAGAATTATCAAAAAACGGTCCTGAAAGAAGTTTACTTCGTTCTTTAAATAAAAAAGCCGGCCGCAATAGCTATGGCCGCATTACGGTTCGTCACAGAGGCGGCGGAAATCGCAGAAAATATCGTATAATAGATTTTAAACGCCAAAAATTTGATGTCCCCGGAAAAGTTATTTCTCTTGAATACGATCCGAATCGTTCTTCACACATCGCTCTTATTCAGTACGAAGACGGCGAAAAGAGATATATTACAGCTCCTCATGGATTGACAGTCGGTCAAAAAATTATGTCAAGTTCTTCGGCTGATATAAAAACAGGTAATGCGCTTCCTCTTTTGAATATTCCTGTGGGTACTTTCATTCATAATGTGGAACTTTATCCCGGAAAAGGTGCTCAACTTGCCAGAGCAGCAGGAAATATGGCTCAACTTATGGCTAAAGAAAACGGAATGGCACTCCTTAGACTTCCTTCGGGAGAATTAAGAAATGTTCGTGCAGAATGTATGGCAACAATTGGTCAAGTCGGAAATATAGACCATGAAAATGTTAAAATCGGTAAAGCCGGACGTAAGCGCAACATGGGTTGGAGACCGACAGTTCGTGGTTCTGTTATGAACCCGTGCGATCACCCGCATGGTGGTGGTGAAGGTAAATCTCCGGTCGGACGTCCCGGACCTACAACACCTTGGGGCAAACCTGCTCTTGGATACAAAACCAGATCTAAGAAAAAGGCTTCAAATAAATTTATTGTTAAACGTAGAAACAGCAAATAATAGGGAAAGGAGTGCATTGCATTGAGTAGAAGTTTGAAAAAAGCACCTTTTGTTGAGGCTTCTTTATTTCAAAAAGTAGAAAAACTCAACAAATCCGGCGAGAAAAAAGTACTTAAAACTTGGAGCAGATCTTCAACAATTTTCCCTGAATTTGTAGGACACACGTTTGCTGTTCACGATGGACGTAAACATGTTCCTGTGTATATCACGGAAGATATGGTTGGACATAAACTTGGCGAATTTGCGCCAACAAGAACATTTAAAGGTCATGCCGGTTCAAAAACAACGGGTAAAAAATAACCTGCGGAAGGAGTTGTAATCATGGAAGCAAAGGCTCATTTAAGATACGCTCGCATTTCGCCGCGTAAGGTTTCTATTGTTCTTGATTTAATCAGAAATAAACCTGTCGAATACGCTATGGCAGTTCTGAAAAATACTCCAAAGTCAGCTTGTGAGTATCTTGAAAAATTGCTTAAATCAGCTATGGCAAATGCAGTAAATAATTATCAAATGGACGCATCCCGTCTTTATATTTCTAAGTGTTTTGTGTGTCCCGGCCCGATTCTTAAAAGAATCAGACCTATGTCTAAAGGCAGAGCATACAGAATTGAAAAAAGAAGCTCTCATGTTACTATAGTTTTAGAAGAAAAAAATTAGTGGAAAAGGGGGTTAACTATGGGGCAAAAAGTAAATCCACACGGTTTTCGTGTAGGAATAATTAACAATTGGGATTCACGTTGGTTTGTTAAGAAAAAAGATTTTGCGGATGCATTGGTAGAAGATTACAAAATTCGTAAAATTCTTACAAAAAAACTTAAAGCAGCAGGAGTTCCTAAAATAGAAATTGAAAGAGACAACGCAAAAGTTCGTCTTCACATTCACTGTGCAAAACCCGGTATAGTCATCGGTAAGGGTGGAACAGAGATTGAAAAACTTAAAGTTTTTTGCGAAAAATTAATTGGTAAACCTGTAGTTATCAATATTGTTGAAGTTAAAAATTCAGACGTTAATGCTAAATTAGTAGCCGAAAGCATAGCTGCTCAGCTTGAAAAAAGAGTTTCGTTCAGACGTGCTCTTAAACAAGCTATGGGTCGTTCTATGAAAGCCGGAGCTAAGGGTATTAAAACTCAAGTTTCAGGTAGACTTGGCGGCGCTGAAATAGCCAGAACCGAGCATTATCATGAGGGTACTATTCCGCTTCAAACCATTAGAGCTAATATTGATTATGGTTTTGCAGAAGCAGCAACCACTTATGGTATTATCGGCGTAAAAGTTTGGATTTACAAAGGAGAAGTTTTAGCAAATTCTGCTAAAATCGAAAATATGAAAGGGGGCCATAAAGATGCTGTTGCCAAAAAGAACTAAGTACAGAAAAGTTCATCGTGGAAGAATGACAGGTCGTGCAATTAGAGGAAGTAAAGTTTCTCACGGCGATTTTGGCCTTCAAGCTCTGGAGCCCGCTTGGATAACTTCAAATCAAATTGAAGCTGCTCGTGTTGCAATGACAAGATTTTGTAAAAGAGCAGGAAAAGTTTGGATAAAAATTTTCCCGGATAAGCCAATCACCAAAAAACCCGCTGAAACTCGTATGGGTAAAGGTAAAGGATCACCCGAATTTTGGGTATCGGTAGTAAAACCCGGCAGAGTGATGTTTGAAATTGGAGATGTTCCGGAAGAAACTGCCAAAGAGGCAATGCGTTTGGCAGCAAATAAATTACCAATTAAATGCAAATTTGTAAAAAAACAGGAAACGGATGGTGAGGTGTAATGAAGATTTCAGAAATCAAAACTTTAAGTATAAATGATTTAAATTCTAAACTTAAAGACCTTAAGTCCGAACTTTTTAATCTTAGATTTCAGCTCGCTATAAATCAGCTTGAAAATCCGATGCGTATTCGTGCGGTAAAAAAAGATATTGCAAGGGTTCAAACTGTTATTCGTGAAAAAGAAATTAGCGAAGTTTCTAAGGCATAGTGGAAGGAGGGTACACTTTGAGCGAAAGAAATATGAGAAAAGTGAAAATTGGCAATGTCGTTAGTGACAAAATGGACAAAACTATTGTAGTTGCCGTAGAAGATATTGTTAAACATCCACTTTATAAAAAAACTGTAAAACACACACAAAAGTTTAAAGTTCATGATGAAAATAACGAATGTCACATCGGTGATAAAGTCAAAGTTATGGAGACAAGACCTCTTTCTAAAGATAAAAGATGGAGACTTGTTAACATCGTAGAGAAAGCTAAATAATTTAAGGTTAATTTAAAAAATACTTAACCGGTTAGGAGGAAGGATAACTGTGGTACAGCCTCAAACTCGTTTAAAAGTAGGCGATAATACAGGTGCTAAGGAAATTATGTGCATAAGAGTTCTTGGTGGCACCGGTAGAAAGTATGCCGGAATCGGTGATGTTATAGTTGCTTCCGTAAAAAAAGCATCACCCGGTGGCGTTGTCAAAAAAGGTGACGTCGTTAAAGCGGTTGTTGTTCGTACAGTAGATAAGACTCGTCGTGAAGATGGTTCTTATATAAGTTTTGACGAAAATTCAGCTGTAATTATTAAGGAAGACAAAAATCCGAAAGGCACACGTATTTTTGGACCCGTGGCAAGAGAATTGCGCGAAGGTGGATATACAAAAATATTGAGTCTTGCTCCGGAAGTTCTTTAACAGGAGGTGTTTACTGTTGTTTAAAAAAAGTAAAAATAAAGCGGCTCGTTCCGGAAATGGCACCGTTCATGTTAAAACCGGAGATACAGTCGTAGTTTTGAGCGGTAAAGACCGCGGAAAACAAGGAAAAGTTGTTGCAGTCAGCCCAAAAGAAAGCAAGCTGATTGTTGAAGGCGTTAATGTTGTTTCTAAACACGTTAAGCCCCGCAAAGCAGGTCAGGAGGGCGGAATTGTGAAAACCGAGGGTGCAATGTATGCATCTAAAGTTCAATTAGTTTGTCCTCATTGCGGTAAACGTACCAGAATCGCTCATACATTTATGGACGATGGTTCAAAAAAGCGCAGCTGTAAAAAATGCAGTAAAGTGCTGTAAGGAGGATACTAATGGCGACACTTAAGGATTTTTATAAAAATACCGTTGCACCTAAACTTAAGGAAAAATTTGGGTACAAAAACGTTATGCAAATACCTAAAATTGAAAAAATAGTTATAAATGTAGGTGCCGGAGAAGCAAAAGATAATTCTAAAGTTATTGGTTCTATCCTCGAAGATCTCAGTACCATAACCGGCCAGAAGCCTGTAGTGTGTACTGCAAGAAAATCTGTTGCTAATTTTAAAATTCGTGAAGGCATGAAAATCGGTGCAAAGGTAACACTTCGCGGTGAAAGAATGTATGAATTTTTAGACAGATTTTTCAATTTGGCTCTTCCGAGAGTTAGAGACTTCAGGGGAATTAATCCAAACTCTTTCGATAAAAAAGGAAATTATAATATGGGAGTTAAAGAGCAACTTATATTTCCTGAAATCGAATATGACAAGATTGATAAAATTCGTGGAATGGATATTTCAATTTCCACAACAGCAAAAACCGATGATGAAGCAAGAGAATTATTAAGACTTATGGGCGCACCATTTGCAAAATAAGGAGGGAATATTGTGGCTAAAACGTCATTAAAAGTAAAACAGAGCCGTAAACAGAAGTTTTCAACTCGTGAGTACTCCAGATGCAGAATATGCGGAAGGCCGCATGGTTACCTTCGCAAATTTGGTATATGCCGTATTTGTTTTAGGGAGCTTGCATACAAAGGAGAAATCCCGGGCGTAAAGAAAGCAAGTTGGTAAGATTTAGCAAAGGAGGTAAATGGGTTATGCAAATTACAGATACAATTGCAGATTTACTTACAAGAATTCGTAATGCAAGTTCTGCAAAACACGAAACAGTTGAAGTACCATCTTCAAACATGAAAAAAGCTATTGTTGAAATTTTATTTGAAGAAGGCTATATCAGCAAGTTCGTTGTATCCGAAGATGAAAAGCAAGGTATGATAAAGATTTATCTTAAATATACCGAAAATAAAAAGCCGGTTATCACAGGTTTAAAAAGAGTTTCAAAGCCGGGCCTTAGAATTTACAGCGATGTGGAAAATATGCCTAAGGTTATGAAAGGCTTAGGAATCGCACTTATCTCAACATCTAAAGGAATTATGACCGACCGCAAGGCACGTAAAGAAAATGTTGGCGGCGAAGTTCTAGCATTTATTTGGTAATAAAAAGGGGTGACAAAAATGTCGAGAATTGGAAGAAAACCCATAAATATTCCCGCCGGAGTAGACGTGAAATTGTCTGACGGCGTATTAACGGTTAAAGGTTCTAAAGGTACTCTAACTCAAAATATTCATCCTAAAATGGAAGTTTTAATTGAAAACGGAGTAATCGAAGTTAAAAGGCCAAATGACCAAAAAGAGAGCAGATCTCTTCATGGTTTGACAAGAACTCTTATAAATAACATGATTGAAGGAGTTACAAACGGCTTTAAAAAGGAACTTGAAGTTAATGGTGTAGGTTATCGTGTTCAAATGCAAGGAAAAAATCTTGTTATGAATTTAGGATTTTCACACCAAGTTACTATGCCTGAAATTCCGGGAATCAAATTGGAAGTTCAAGGAAATAAAATTTCCGTTTTGGGTTGTGACAAGCAGCAAGTTGGACAGTTTGCAGCTGAAATTCGTGAAAAACGTCCGCCTGAACCTTATAAAGGTAAAGGTATTAAATATGTTGACGAAGTTATTCGTCGCAAAGAAGGAAAAACAGGTAAAAAATAATTAGGAGTGTGAATCATCATGGTAAACAAGGCAGATAAAAATCAGGCCCGTTTAAGACGCCACAGAAGAGTTCGTGGTAAAATTTCGGGTACAGCCGGTCGTCCTCGTATGAATGTTTTCCGCTCCAGGAGTAATATTTATGCTCAGATAATTGACGACGTTAAAGGCGTAACTTTGGTTTCAGCTTCATCGGTTGAAAAAGATTTCGGAATGTACGGCGGTAATAAAGAAGCGGCTAAAAAAGTTGGAGAAATTATTGCCAAACGTGCTCTCGAAAAAGGAATTGAAAATGTAGTTTTTGATCGCGGAGGATATATCTTCCACGGACGTGTTAAAGAATTAGCAGAAGGCGCCAGAGAAGGCGGACTTAAATTTTAATTGAGAGGGAGGGAAATACTTTTGGCTAGAATAGATGCTTCAGTGCTGGATTTAAAAGAAAGACTCGTTGCTATAAACAGAGTTTCCAAGACTGTAAAAGGTGGACGTATTTTTAAATTTGCTGCTCTTATGGTAGTAGGTGACGGAAAAGGCCATGTCGGATTTGGAATCGGCAAATCAGGCGAAGTTCCTGACGCAATAAGAAAAGGAATTGAAGATGCTAAAAAGAATCTTATAAAGGTTCCTTTGAAAGGCAGTACCATTCCTCATGAATTTATCGGAGAATATGGTGCGGCAAGAGTATTAATGAAACCTGCTGCACCGGGTACCGGAGTTATCGCCGGTGGACCTGTTCGTGCTGTTGTTGAGTCAGCGGGAATAAAAGATATTCGTACCAAGGCTCTTCGTTCAAACAATCCTTGCAACGTAGTAAGGGCAACAATCGAAGGTCTGAAAAGTTTGCGCAATGCTGAAGAAGTAGCGGAACTTCGTGGCAAGACCGTAAAAGAAATATTAAAGTAAAGGGGTCAGCATCATGGCACATTTGGAGATTAAATTAGTGAAAAGCTTAGCTGGCCGCATTAAAAAGCAAATTGCGACAGCTGAGTCATTAGGACTTAGAAAAATCAGCGATGTTTCTGTTCAACCTGATAACGAAGCAACTCGCGGAAAAATCAATGTAATTTCTCATTTGGTTGAAGTTATTGAAAAATAATTTGTAGATTATTGCAATTTATAATTTGCAGGAGGTGAATTAAAATTGGAATTACAAGATTTAGTAAGTACCAAAGGTTCAAGAAAAGATTCTAAGAGAGTAGGCCGTGGTCATGGCTCAGGTTGGGGAAAAACAGCCGGAAAGGGTCATAAAGGTCAAAACGCAAGATCAGGCGGAGGGGTTCGCCCGGGTTTTGAAGGTGGTCAAATGCCTCTTCAAAGAAGAATACCTAAGAGAGGTTTCAACAATATTTTTGCTAAAAAAGTTATAGCCATCAATGTTGGAGAACTTGAAAAGTTCGGTGAAGGTTCAGTTATAGACGCCAACGAACTTATCAACATAGGCCTTGTAAAACGTGATTTTGATAAAATTAAAATTTTAGGTAATGGAACTCTTTCTAAAAGCTTAACAGTTAAAGCACAGATGTTTTCAAAGTCTGCAGTCCAAAAAATAGAAGCTGCAGGTGGGAAGGCTGAGGTGATCTAATTGATTAGAACAATTATCAATTCTTGGAAAGTCCCGGATTTAAGAAAAAAATTGTTGTTTACAATATTTATAATTATTGTTTTCAGGATAGGTTCAGTTATTCCGGTACCATTTTTAAATGTTGAAGCGCTTGCCGGATTAATGGGAAGTTTAGGAGAAAACGGTGCAGTTCTTGCTTTTCTTGACACAATATCCGGCGGTGCATTTGCTCAGGCGACTATTTTTGCTATGTCCGTTTCTCCTTATATCAATGCATCGATAGTAATTCAGCTTATGACAGTGGCTCTTCCGTATCTTGAATCTCTACAAAAAGAGGGAGAAGAAGGCCGCAAGAAATTGATGGCAATAACAAGGTATTTAACTATAATTATCGGTCTTATGCAGGGCACAGGATTTTATATGTATTTGAAATTTAACAGCTTTGCAGGTCAGTCTATAGTAAAGTATACCGAAGGAAGCGCAGGAATATTTACCGCAGTGGTGATAATTTGTTGCTTTACCGCAGGAACCGCACTTATGATGTGGCTGGGTGAACAAATAAATGTTAAAGGTATAGGAAATGGTATATCGATACTTATGTTTGCCGGTATAGTTTCCAGAATGCCGAGTCTTATATCTAAATTAGTTCGCTATTTCCAATTAGCATTGAGTTCTCCGGAAGCTTTTGGAAAATTCTTTGTATATGTTCCGTTATTTGTATTTATGTTCTTCTTTATGATGTGGATAATAGTATATATGAACGATGCAGAGCGCAGAGTTCCTATACAATATTCAAAACGCACCGTTGGGAGAAAAATGTATGCAGGGCAAAACAGCCATATTCCTCTGAAAATAGGAATAGCAGGAGTTATGCCGATAATATTTGCATCTTCGATTTTGTGGGTACCGAATATGGTAGCTTTTTTCGCTCACCCGACAGGAATCATGAAAACTATTTTAGAATCTTTTAAAATTAACGGACCATGTTATACTATAGCTTATTTCTTGTTAATTTTGATGTTTTCTTATTTCTATGTTTCGATTACCTATAACCCGATTGAGATGGCGAATAACCTTCGTCAAAGCAACGGAGTAATCCCCGGCATACGCCCGGGCAAACCTACATCGGAATATTTGACGAGAGTACTTTCAAAAGTCACTCTTATGGGAGCGTTATTCCTGGCATTTATCGCATTGCTTCCTATAGGATTTTCAAATTTAAGTAATATGCATGATTTATCTATGGGTGGTACATCGATTATAATTATGGTTGGCGTAGCCCTTGAAACAGTGAAGCAGATGGAATCTCAGTTGATGATGAAACACTATAAAGGATTTTTAGATTAGTAAATTTTATTTAGAATTTTTTCGCCTGAATTCGTAATTTAAAAAAGGGGTTTATTAAAATGAATATTATTTTTTTAGGTGCGCCGGGAGCGGGCAAAGGCACGCAATCGGCACGTATATCCGAGCATTTTAAAATTCCTACGATTTCGACGGGAAATGTAATAAGAGAAGCGTTGAAAAGCGGCTCTGAAATGGGGCTTAAGCTTAAGTCTTATATAGATAAGGGCGAATTGGTTCCGGATGATGTAGTGATCGGAATAGTTAAAGACAGAATAAGTCTTGATGACTGCAAGAATGGTTTTATTCTTGATGGTTTTCCGAGAACCCTTGCTCAGGCCGAGGCTCTGGACAATTTGGGAGTGAACATTGATAAAGTTATTGACATAGAAGTTGATGACGAAGTTATTTATAAAAGAATGTCCGGACGTCGCATCTGCAGTGAATGCGGAAGCACTTACAATGTTGAAGGCGCATGTGGAGTTAAGCCCAAAGTCGCCGATAAATGCGATTCATGTGCAGGTGCCCTTGTTCAGCGTGTGGATGACAAATTAGAAACAGTAAAGCAGCGTCTTAAGGTATATTATGACCAGACTCATATATTAAAGTCCTACTATGACCGCCAAAATAAAAGGTTTGTGGTAGATGGTTGTAAATCAGTTGATGAAATTACAAAGGATATAATAAAAGTATTAGAGGCGTAGATAATGATAGTTTTAAAATCATGTCATGAACTTGAACTTATGAAAGAAGCCGGAAAAATTTCAGCCCGAGCGCTGAAGCTCGGAGGCGAAGCTGTAGAACCCGGAGTTTCCACTGAGTATATAGATAACTTAATTCACAAGTATATTGTTTCTATGGGAGCAAGACCTTCTTTTTTGGGTTATGGTGATTTTCCGAAAAGCAGCTGCATATCTATTAATAATGTAGTCATTCATGGCATACCAAGTAAAAAACGTATTATTAAAAGCGGAGATATTGTCAGCATCGATGTTGGGGCGTGCATTCACGGATATCACGGGGATAATGCTTATACGTTTCCTTGCGGAGATATCTCCTCTGAAGCCCAAAATCTTCTAAAAGCTACCGAAGAAAGTTTATACAAAGGTATAAAAATGGCAAAAATCGGAAACAGAGTAGGAGATATTGGAAATACAATTGAAGAGTATGTCAAAGCACGTGGCTACTCGGTGGTTCGAGATTTTGTGGGTCATGGAGTGGGTGCGTCGCTACACGAAGATCCTTCGGTTCCCAATTATGGTAAACCCGGGCATGGCCCTAGGCTTGCCAAAGGAATGACCATAGCAATTGAGCCCATGGTCAATGCGGGAACTGAAAAAGTGGTAATTTTAGATGATAATTGGACTACTGTTACGGCGGATAATAAATTGTCTGCTCATTTTGAACATACGATATCTATTACACCGGATGGTCCACTTATTCTTACGAATCCGGATTAGGACGGTGTATAATGGAGCTAAAAAAAGGTGCAGTGGTCATTTCTAAAGCGGGTCACGATAAAGGTGATTTTCAAGTTGTTATAGATTTCGATGACAAATATGCGTATGTTTGCGATGGTAAATATCGTCCTTTAGAAAGATTGAAAAAGAAAAAATTAATACATTTGAAATTTACCAACACGGTTTTAGATGAAAATTTGATTAAAACAAACAAGGCTATTCGTGGTGCTCTAAAACCATTTTTAAAATTATAAGCCTTTTGTGCTTAAACGAAATAATATAGCAGAGGTGGTGGAGCAAGCAGAGGAGTATTTTGAAATTTTATTCAAGGTACAATGCTTATTAATATGTCGAAAGAAGATACTATAGAATTAGAAGGCGAAGTTGTGGAAGTACTGCCGAACACTATGTTTAAGGTAAAACTTCCTAACGAAAAAGTAATTCTTGCTCATATTTCAGGAAAACTCAGAAT
The DNA here is from genome assembly GCA_051887355.1 of Acutalibacteraceae bacterium. GTDB lineage: Bacteria > Bacillota > Clostridia > Oscillospirales > Acutalibacteraceae > UMGS1491. The sequence goes on along the minus strand of JBJEZK010000017.1, from coordinate 10,115 downwards.
GAATTATATAAAAATAGTTCAGGGAGATAAGGTTGTTGTTGAAATGTCTCCGTATGATTTAACGAGAGGAAGAATTACATGGAGAGTTAAAAATAATCAAAATTCCGGCGCACAAATAAGTGATGCCGCTAAGAGTAAGAGTTTGGAGGGAAATGAAAGTGAAAGTCAGACCTTCTGTTAAGAAAATTTGTGATAAATGTAAAATAATAAGAAGAAAACGTAGTGTAAGAATTATATGCGAAAATCCTAAGCATAAACAAAGACAAGGATAATAAAAATATTGTGGAGGTGGGTTTAAGAATGGCCCGTATTTCAGGCGTCGATTTGCCAAGAGACAAAAGAATAGAAATTGGTCTTACTTATATTTTTGGTATAGGTAGAACAACAGCAAAAGAAATTATTGCTAAAACCGGTGTAAATCCTGATACAAGAGTTAGGGATCTTACTGAGGACGATGTAGCTAAATTAAGAGCATGCATTGATAAGGACTATAAAGTTGAAGGTGACCTTAGAAGTAATATTGCATTTGATATCAAAAGATTGATTGAAATAGGTTGCTATCGTGGTGTTCGTCACAGAAAAGGTCTTCCTGTAAGAGGACAACGTTCGAAAACAAACGCCAGAACAAGAAAAGGTCCTAGAAAAACAATGGCTAACAAGAAAGGCTAATTATAGTAAGGGAGGAATAATTTAATGGCAGTACAAAGTGGCTCCAAAAAAACTTCTGTTCGCAGACGTCGTGACAGAAAAAATATTGAACGAGGAGCAGCTCATATACAATCAACATTTAATAATACGATTGTTACAATAACAGATATAGAGGGTAATGCTGTATCTTGGGCAAGCGCAGGAGGACTTGGCTTTAGAGGTTCTAAAAAATCTACTCCTTTCGCCGCTCAAACAGCAGCTGAAACAGCAGCAAAAACCGCAATGGAACACGGTATGAAAACTGTTGAAGTTTATGTAAAAGGTCCGGGGTCAGGGCGTGAAGCAGCTATCCGTGCTCTTCAAGCGGCAGGACTTGAAGTTAATATGATAAAGGACGTAACACCTATTCCTCATAATGGTTGTCGTCCACCAAAAAGAAGACGTGTTTAATATAAAGGAATCGGAGGTGCAATAAACAGTATGGCAAGATATACAGGTGCGGTTTGCAGAATATGCCGCAGAGAAGGTCAAAAACTATTTTTGAAAGGTGAAAGATGCTATAGCGGAAAATGTGCGTTTTCCAGACGTTCATATGCTCCCGGTCAACACGGCCAAGGCCGCAAAAAGCATTCAGAATACGGCTTACAGCTCAGAGCTAAGCAAAAAGCAAGATACTATTACGGTGTTCTTGAACATCAATTTGCTCATTATTTCGAAATGGCTACCAAGATGAAAGAGGGTAAAAAAGGCGAAAATTTACTTGCAATTTTGGAATCTCGTCTTGATAACGTTATTTATCGTTTAGGATGGGCAAGTTCGAGAGCAGAAGCAAGACAGCTTGTTGTTCACAATCATTTCAGTGTTAATGGACAAAAGGTCAATATTCCTTCTTTCCTGGTTAAAATCGGAGATGTAATTTCTATAAATGAAAAATCTCGTGAAAATGTTAAAATTAAATCTGTTTTAGAGTCAAACAGCGGAAGAGTTGTCCCGAAATGGCTTGAACTTAATTCAGAAAAATTAGAAGCTAAAAAATTAGCTTTGCCGGCAAGAGAAGATATAGATCTTGATGTTCAAGAAACATTAATAGTCGAATTGTACTCCAAATAATGTTACATTATTTTTTATAGTAGCATATATTTTGAGGCACTGGCCTCAATATTTAAGAGTATCAAGGAGGATTTAATGATAGAAATTGAAAAGCCTCGGGTTACGGTAGAAGAAGTGTCTGAGGATAAGAATTATGGTAGATTTGTTGTAGAACCTCTCGAAAGAGGTTTTGGAAATACTTTGGGAAACAGTTTAAGAAGAATTCTTCTTTCTTCTCTTCCGGGAGTCGCTCCCAGCAGCGTGAAAATTGATGGGGTAATGCATGAATTTTCTACGATTCCGGGAGTTAAAGAAGATGTTACGGAGATTATTCTGAATATAAAAGGTCTTTTAGCCAAGATACAAGGCGAAGAGCCTAAAACTGTCGAAATAAATGCGGTTGGGCCGTGTGAAGTGACTGCAGGAATGATAATTCATGACAGTGACGTAGAAATCATAAATCCCGATTGTCATATTGCAACGCTTGGTGAAGGAGCTAAGCTTCGTATGGATATAACCCTTGGAAAAGGCAGAGGATATGTTTCTTTGGAACGTCACAAAGCGAATAATCCTAACCCTGTTATAGGAGTTTTGGCAGTTGATTCTATTTATACTCCTGTTCTCAAAGTAAATTATAAAGTAGAGAATACACGTGTAGGTCAAATAACCGATTTCGACAAACTTTCTTTAGAAGTATGGACGAATGGCGTCATTAATGCCGAGGAAGCGGTATCTATCGCAGCTAAAATATTAATAGAGCATTTCAATTTGTTTGTGGAACTTTCGGAGGTCGCCGAAAGAACAAATTTGATGGTAGAAAAATCGATTCCGTCTATTCCTACTGATTTAGATGTCACTATTGATGAAATGGAACTTTCCGTAAGGTCTTTCAATTGCTTAAAGAGAGCCGGAATTAACACAGTTCACGACCTCACAAGTAAAACAGAAGACGAAATGATGAAAGTAAGAAACTTAGGGCGTAAATCACTCGACGAAGTAATCGAAAAATTACATTCAATGGGGCTCGATTTAGCTAAGCCTTGTGAATAATTCGTATAAAAAGGAGGTAAAAATATATGTCAGGTAAAAGAAAGCTCGGCAGAGCTACCGCACACAGACTTGCAATGTTAAGAGCATTGGTGACTTTTCTTTTAGAAAACGGTAAAATTGAAACAACTGTCACAAGAGCTAAAGAAGTTCGTGCACTTGCGGAAAAAATGATAACAATAGCCAAAGTGGATAGTCTTCACAATAAACGTATGGTTTTCTCTTTTATAACTAAGAAAGAAGTTGCAAGAAATCTTTTTGAAAAAATTGCTCCGAAATATGCAGATAAAAATGGTGGATATACTCGCATAACCAAGCTTGGTCCCAGACGTGGAGATGGTGCTGAGATGGCAGTAATAGAATTGATTTAATTTGGACAATTTTACTGAAATATCGTCCATGTCGCTGTGTACATATAAGTACGACATGGGCGAACTGTGTATTTATGTGATTGAATTTAAAAGGAAAGAAGGGGAATAGAGTTAGTGTGCTTATTTGAGCAGCATTTACTCGTTAAAACAATGGATTTAATGTTATTTGTGGCAATAGGCTCTTTGATTTCTCTTTGTTTTGCCGGCTTTTTATTTAATAGAGTAAAAAGTCATTCTCAGGGTACAGAAAAAATGATTAAAATTTCATCTGCTATAAGTAAGGGAGCAGATGCTTACTTGAAACGTCAATATAAGGGCGTTGGAGTATTTTTTTCAGTAGTGTTTATTGTTCTTTTGGTATTGTCGTTTTGTGGTTATTTAAATCATTTTGTGCCATTTGCTTTTTTGACAGGTGGATTTTTTTCGGCTTTGTCCGGGTTCATAGGCATGAAAACGGCAACCATGGCGAATGCACGTACAGCCTTTGCAGCTAAAGAAGGACTTAACCGAGGTCTTAAAATAGCTTTTTCTGCGGGTGCGGTTATGGGATTCGTTGTGGTAGGTCTTGGACTTTTTGATTTGTCTGTTTGGTATTTCTTTTTGAAATATTGGTATAGCAATGTCGAGGTTATATCGAGCGAAACTTTAAGAATACAAAGTATTACTTCTAATATGTTGACATTTGGAATGGGCGCTTCATGTATGGCGCTGTTTGCAAGAGTTGGCGGAGGAATATTTACAAAAGCAGCAGATGTAGGCGCTGATCTGGTTGGTAAAGTAGAAGCGGGAATTCCTGAAGATGATCCAAGAAATCCTGCGGTTATTGCCGATAATGTAGGAGATAACGTCGGTGACGTTGCAGGCATGGGAGCTGATTTATATGAATCTTATGTTGGCTCCATAGTTTCCACAAGTGCGCTTGCAGTCAGTGCGGGATTCGGTACTAAAGGTATGGCAGTGCCGATGTTATTAGCTGCGTTGGGAGTAGTAGCTTCAATTTTTGGGACATTTTTTGTTAAAACCAAAGAAAACGCAAGTCAAAAGGATCTTTTAAAGTCTTTGCGCTCAGGAACATATATCAGTGCAGCAATCATAGCAATTGCTTCATTTTTCGTTATAAAATCTTTGTTGCCTCAATTTATCGGCATTTTCTATGCCATAATTTCAGGATTAATTGCAGGAGTTTTGATAGGATTTACCACAGAATATTTCACTTCGGCAACCTATAAACCTACTAAGGAACTTTCGAAAACGTCTGAAACCGGTTCTGCAACGGTTATTATTGGAGGTTTGTCTTTAGGAATGAGTTCCACTGTTTTGCCGGTAATAATTGTAGGTTCGGCTGTTCTTATAAGCTTTTTCTCTTGCGGAGGAAATGTAAGCAATCTAATAAGTTTTAATCGTGGCCTTTATGGAATCGGTGTAGCGGCAGTAGGAATGCTTTCTACACTTGGAATTACTTTGGCAACAGACGCTTATGGTCCGATAGCGGATAATGCCGGCGGAATAGCAGAAATGGCGGAGCTTGGCGAGGAAGTCCGTCAAAGAACCGACGCACTTGATTCTCTCGGAAATACTACAGCTGCTACAGGAAAAGGATTTGCGATAGGTTCTGCGGCTCTTACGGCACTTGCGTTGATAGCTGCATACATTTCAGAAGTGCAAATACTTTCTCCCAAAACAGTTTTTAATCTTAATATAACCAACCCTCCTGTCCTTGTTGGACTTTTTATAGGTGCGATGATTCCGTTCCTTTTTGCCGCTCTTACAATGGAAGCGGTCGGAAAAGCTGCTCAAAGCATAGTCTTAGAGGTTAGACGCCAATTTAAATCTATCGCCGGACTTTTAGAAGGCGAAGCAGAGCCTGATTACGGTTCTTGTGTAGATTTATGTACAAAATCTTCTCAAAAATTGATGATTTTTCCGGCTATACTTGCAGTTATCGTTCCGATTGCTGTAGGGCTGATTCTTGGAGTTAACGGCGTCGCAGGTTTCTTGGCAGGGACAACCATAACAGGCTTTGTTTTAGCTGTTATGATGTCTAATGCCGGTGGAGCTTGGGACAATGCCAAAAAATATATAGAATCCGGAAATTTTGGCGGTAAAGGCTCCGATTGCCACAAAGCTGCTGTGGTAGGCGATACTGTGGGAGATCCTTTTAAAGATACTTCCGGCCCGTCTATCAATATTTTAATCAAGCTTACTTCTATGGTTTCTATAGTTTTTGCAGGACTTACCCTGGCGTTCCACATTTTATAAATCATAAAATGATTAGTTGGTGATTAATATGCCGTTTCTTGTAAAAACAGGTGCTATGTGTACTTGTATGTTTGGCAAGGCGCCTTTACCTTTAATTTCTTCTCAACAAAATGTTAGTGCAGGAAATGTGCCGGCTTTAACTATTATGGATATCGCGAAGGGAACTTTTGGTATGTGTAATTCTCCTTCAAATCCCGCTACTAAAAATCCTACAGGTAGTGGACCATGTGCTCCCGCATTTTTACCACCCATGTGGCTTCCCGGAGCTCCAAAAGTTCTCATTGGAGGGAAACCGGCACTTACAGATTCAAGTACTTTAACTTGTGCTTTAGGTGCTCCAAACTGTATTACTATAATGCCTAATGGTGCTGTACCTACAGTCAGTGCTTGATTTAAATTTTTAAAAGCTTCTGCAATTCGCAGGAGCTTTTTATATTTATTTTATAAAAAACATTTGATTATTCCATCAAAAATGTTATAATGTAATATATTAATTTGTAGGAGGGAGATAATTATGGTATACTATAAAATTGCCGAGGGGCTCAAAGAATGCAGTGCACTTGCGGATTATACAGGCGATAGCATCGTTATAATGACAGGCGAAGAAATAAAAAAGAGAACCGACATAGATAAACTTGTTATCCCAAATTACAAAAATGCACACTGCTGCAAAATGACAGTTCATAAAAATTGTGCCGCAGGGGATATTTCTATAATCAGCAAGGATAAAAAAATGTTGAGAACAAATTTTGGTTTTATAATCGAAAAAAACAGGATAATTTTTATAGATGATGGCAGAGCTGTTCAGGGTTTAATTAGGAAAATTTCAAAAAATAAACTTCATGGCGAGTTGACGCTTGAAAGATTTTTGTACGAATTTTTTGAAACTATAATTGAAAAAGATTTAAGGTATATTGAAGAAATGAGCGATCGTTTGGTAAAAATAGAAACGGCGGTTATAAGAGGAATTTTATCGGATTTTAACACATTAATGCTTAATTTTAAGCGAGAGATTTTGCTTTTTTACAGATATTACACTCAATTAATGGATATAGGGTACGAACTTGAGGAGAACGAAAACGGATTTTTTTCCTCAGATTCTATACGACAATTTGAAAAATTTACTCGCCGTACCGAACAATTGAGGGAAGAGATTCAATTCTTGAGAGAAACTTCCAATCAGCTCCGTGACGTTTATCATTCTCAGCTTGATTTTAAAACAAACAAGATAATGAAATTACTTACAATAATTACAATGTTTTTCATGCCGACCTCAACCATTGCTGCATGGTATGGAATGAATTTTACTGCCATGCCGGAACTTAATTCTCAATATGGCTATATTGGATGTATAGTTTTAAATATTTTGGCGATTTTGTGGTGTTGGTGGTACATGAAAAAGAAAAAAATAATGTAATAAAAAAGCCCGCTGATTTCAGCGAGGCTCTTTTATTTAAGTTCTTTAAAGTATAGGTCATACCAAACTATGAATATATATATCGTCCAAATTTTTCTGCTGTTGTCAATTTTTCCGTTGTAATGCTCGTCAAGAATTTTTATAAGTTCTTCGCAATTAAAAAATTGTTCAGCCGTATCAGATAAAAAAGCATCTTTCACTATACCGTAATATTTTTTGTCACGCAACCATACTCTTGTCGGGACAGGGAATCCCAGTTTTTTCTTTTGAGCTGTATCGATTGGTAATTTTTTCATGGCAGCTTGTCTGAGAGCGTATTTCGTATTTTCTTTGTTTACTTTGAATTTGGTTGGTATTTTTGATGCAATTTTAAACACTTCTTTATCCAGGAAAGGAACTCTCAATTCGAGTGAATTTGCCATGCTCATGCGGTCCGCCTTTAAAAGGATATCGCCTACCATCCACATATTTATATCAAGATATTGCATTTTTGTAACGTCGTCATAATTTTTTGTTTTTTTATAAATAGCTTTGCAAAGGTCTTGCGGTCTGGTTGCAAGAGCAGAATTTTTTAGTATTTTTTGTTTATCTTTTTTGGAGAACATAAACGCATTTCCTATGAACTTCTCCTCGACTGTGCTCGCACCTCGAATTATAAATCCTTGTCCTTTGAATTTAAACGGAATTTTTTGTACTACCTTAGCAAGGAATTTTCTGAATTTTTTCGGTAGAATTTTTTGATAGGTTGCAAGTGCTCTCGGCTCGTCATATATTCTGTATCCTCCAAAAAGTTCGTCGGCACCTTCTCCTGATAAAACAACCTTTACATGTTCGCTGGCGAGCTTAGAAACGAAGTATAGTGCAATGCACGCCGGGTCTGCAAGAGGCTGATCCATGTGATATTGAACTTTTTTTATGGATTTCCAGAATTCATCGGATCCTATAATTTTTCCGTAGTGATTTATTCCGATTTTTTTGGATAAGTTCTTGGCCCAACTCATTTCATTGTATTTTTCTCCGAAATCAAATCCTACCGTAAACGCTTTTTGCCCTGAAAAGTAAGACGAAACGTAGCTGGAATCGATTCCGCTTGACAAAAAGCAACCTACTTCTACATCGCTTATTCTGTGGGCTTGTACCGAATTTTCGAAAGCCTTTTCTATTTCCTTTGTTGCTGTTTCCAAATCCATATTTTCATCAATGTGAAATTCAGGATCGAAATACCTTTTTATGTTAATTTTTCCGTCCTTATAACACAAAAAGTGCCCGGGCATTAAGCAATAAATTCCTTCGAAAAACGTTTCCGGGGGTACGGCATATTGAAATGAAAGATAATTATCCAGGGTTTTATAGTTCAGTTTTCTTTCTACAGTTGGGAAAGCCAGTAAACTTTTTATTTCTGAACCATATATAAAATTATCTCCTATATGAGCCCAGTGCAAAGGCTTTATTCCGAATGGATCTCTTGCGATGAACAAAGACTTGTCTTCTCTGTTCCAAATTGCAAAAGCGAACATTCCTCGAAGCTTTGAAACAACTTCTTCTTTCCATTCTTCAAATCCGTGAATAATTACTTCTGAATCAGTTTCCGTGTAAAATTTGTGACCGGCTTTCAAAAGCTCGTCCTTTAATTCTTGATAATTGTAAATTTCTCCGTTAAAAGTCAAAACCAGAGTGTTTTTTTCATTATATATCGGTTGATCACCGCCGTCCAAATCAATAATGCTAAGGCGCCTAAATCCCATCGCAATATGATTATCTCCAAAATATCCTGCACTGTCAGGTCCTCGGTGTATTATCAAATCGGCCATATTTTCTATGACTTTTGATTTATCTGCTATTTCTCCTGTAAACCCGCAAATTCCGCACATGCTTGTTGCCTCCAAATATTACATTTTGTATGCATTGATTATACCACGTGAGATTACGATTTTCAATGAAATGAAAAATATTTTCTAAATAAAAAAGCCACGCATCAGCGTGGCTGAAAAATTTTTTATTGTTTGATTCTTTTTGCTTCGGATTCTGTTTCTTCTTCAGTTTTTGCTCTTTTTTCTGTAGGGTTGGTTTATTCGATATCCAAATCGCTGTCGCTTTCGCTTTCAAATTCGTCATCGCTGCTACCCGACCAAGGTCCCGACCAGTGGAAGGTATCCCACCAAATACGTCCGCCGTCAGTATATCTAACTAGTAAACGATTATTTTTTGGAATTTTGTTTAAATAACATACGTTCAAATATACCTGTTTTTCATTTGCTAACGAATCTGCGAATGTACGTATATTTTTATAATATTCGGTACTATCACTTCCAACAAATTTACAATCTCCTGACTCAGCATCTAAACCGGTTAAATGGACCCAATGATTGTTAGGAAGTAATATCGTTAATACTCCTAGATTTTTTAATAAATGAGATAGCATATTTTTAAATTCAGGTAAATAGACTCTTCCGGTGCCAATTTCAAAAGGTAACAGGAACAGCTGTTGGCTGTAAACCACACAAAAATCACGAATATCTTTTTTAGAATCTGGTTCTAATACTTCAAAATGTATTTCGTTGCTGTAACGATTGTCGATTGACTCGTCTAAAACGTCCTTAATTGTATAGTGAATCCAGTCTCCGCTTTGTAGTTCATCATTATCGATTGGGTATATTTTACGTACTCTCAATATATCTCCGATAAAATATAGGAAGGATTTCGTAATGTCATCCATTTTATCGGTATCAACTACTTCCCTGTAAATTTCCAAAGCATCTTTGATTGTATTGACAAATTCAATAACACTCTCGGACCTATTATGTTCACGACTCATAGCAAAGAATGTACCATTGTTTTCTTTTAGCATTCTGATATTAGCGTAGGGGTTATTGATAACACCATTTCTCCATAAGTCATAGGCTTGCTGGTGGGAGACACAAAATTGATATTGAGGTCTTAAACTTTGCGCTACGGCATTATTAGTTGCATTTCTTAAATTAGCTGGATTTTGTCCTTCCATTGCGTGGAGATTTCCGAGACTCAGCATTAAAGCCATCGAGCCTGCGAGTAGTTTTTTAGATAATTTCATTTTCCACAGTTCCTTTCTTTTTTTGTTAATTTTATTTTCACTACTAATATGTAATATCACAATATGATTTTAATGTCAAGAAAAAAATTAACAAACCATTAATATATACAAAAAATTTTTTAATCAGTTTTAAATATATAATATTCTACTATAAAATATATAAAAAAGCCACGCATCAGCGTGGCAAAATTACTTATCGTTCGATAAATCTTTA
>JBJEZK010000016.1:0-2535 GCA_051887355.1 Acutalibacteraceae bacterium | reverse complement strand
CTCTGTAAAATAGCAAAAAAATATGGGCGTGTACTGCGGTTTTATATAAGCAAGATAATTTTAAGGATACGGTGGCTTTTGTACTGCTTTTTTCTTCCCTATATATATGCAAAAAAAAACGCAAAATGCCCCAAAAAAATATTATTAATTTTTAGCAAACTTTTTTCGGCCTCTGTAAAATAGCAAAAATATTTTGGGGTACAGTGGCTCTTGTGCTACATTTTTCTTCCCTATATATACGCTAAAAAAACGCAAAAAGTGACATAGAATTTTAAAATTTCTCAAAAAATTATTATATAAAAGTAATGATCCTATACGAATATAATCAAATAGTTTGGCAACGCAAGCCTCTTTGATGTTTATTATTATGTAGCCGATAGATTTTATAATCTATCGGCTTTTTAATGATATATCGCTTGTTTTAATGACTTCAATATTATTACAAGGAAAGTATAAAGTTAAATAATGAATAGAACATCGAGAGAAAAAAGCTTGGCAAGGAATTTTCCGTGCCAAGCCCTGCAGTGGCTGGCCAAAGGCGCTGCTTGCGACGGAGTAACATCAGAGAAGCTAAAAATAATTTTAATTTTTTATTCTGCATCATTTTAAAAACCAATTACATCATTTTTATAAAAATGATGTAATTGATGTTGATAATTGATGTAAATAATGATATATTATATTTAGATAGATTTCATTTGCTGAAAGAGGTAAAAAATGAGAACTTACAATTACACAGATAAATGGCAGAAACTTCTAACCCCCGAAATCGTGGGACTTCTTACTGCTATCCACGAGTATAAAGGAGAACAGACCCTTTTTATAGAAACAAAACCGGATGTTCTTACACATTTGCTTGAGATTGCAAAAGTGCAAAGCACAGAGGCCTCCAACAAAATCGAAGGCATTTATACTTCCGATGACCGAATCAAAAAGATAGTCAGCGAAAAAACAATGCCCAGAACCAGAAGTGAACAGGAAATTGCCGGATACCGCGACGTCCTTGCAACAATTCACGAAAGCCATGACTATATCCAGCCAAGACCGTCTGTAATTCTTCAGCTTCATAAAAACCTTTATAAATATACCGGGATTGAAGGCGGAAGATATAAAAACTCCGATAACGTAATTACCGAAGAAGTCAACGGTGAAAAGTATATCCGTTTTAAACCCGTTGATGCTTTTGAAACTCCATTTGCTGTCGAAGAACTTTGCAAAGCCTACGAAGAAGCGCTTTCGGACGAGAGAATTGATCCTCTGCTGATAATTCCGATGTTTGTTTTGGATTTTCTCAGCATTCACCCTTTCAATGACGGAAACGGAAGAATGAGCCGTCTGCTCACCCTTTTGCTTCTCTATCGTTCCGGATATATTGTGGGAAAATACATCAGTATTGAAAAACTTATCGAGCAGACCAAAGAAACCTATTATGATGCCCTTAAATACAGCTCAGTAAACTGGCACGAAGGAACAAACGACTATATCCCTTTTGTTCAGTACACCCTCGGCGTAATCGTTGCGGCGTATAAAGATTTTTCCGAAAGAACGAAAGTTATAACCCTTTCCGGCGGCTCAAAATCCGAAAGAGTTCGCGCCGTGATTAAAGAAAACATCGGCAACATTACAAAAAACGATATTATTAAACAATGCCCGGATATAAGCAAAATCACCGTTGAACGGGCGATCAAGGAAATGGTAAACAATAACGAAATTATCAAAATCGGCGGAGGTCGCTACACATCTTATGTATGGAATTGGGAGAATGAAAAATGATTACCGGTGAACTTAAAAACAAAATCGACAGCCTTTGGGATACTTTTGCCGCAGGCGGCATTTCCAATCCTCTCGACGTAATCGAGCAGATTACCTACCTTATGTTTATCCATGACCTTGACGTTGCGGATAACACCCGCGCCAAAGAAAGCGCCATGCTCGGCTTGCCATACAACAGCATCTTCCCGGAGAAAATCGAAATCGCCGGAAGAGAAATAGAGGGAGAACAGCTCAAATGGTCTGTTTTCCACGATATTGACGCAAGAAAAATGTATTCCGTAATGCAGGAAATGGTTTTCCCCTTCATAAAAAATCTTCACAGCGACAAAAACAGCGCATATTCCAAATACATGGACGACGCCATTTTCAAAATCCCGACTCCGCTTCTTCTTTCAAAAGTTGTTGATGCCCTGGACGGCATTTTTGACCTTATGGAAAAACAGCAGAAAACCGATGCGGATATTTCCGGCGACGTTTATGAATATCTCCTTTCGAAAATCGCAAGTTCCGGTCTTAACGGACAGTTCCGCACACCCCGCCACATCATAAAAATGATGGTTGAACTTATGCAGCCCACTGCAACGGATGTGATTTGCGAAATAATCATATCGAGTTTGATACAAGGAATAGGCAAAATTAAAAAGTGTGCCTTTGCGGTGTAAAAACTGCTCTTGGGGTGTATAATTGAAGCCGGGGTTACCCGGTTATTTTCTTATATAGGAGGGTTTTAATGTTTACCAATGATTTGGATTTTCAAAAAGA
>JBJEZK010000015.1:0-11802 GCA_051887355.1 Acutalibacteraceae bacterium | reverse complement strand
GCCCTCGTATTTCAGCGGTATGCCCGAAAATTTTAAAAATAAATTAGGAGGAATAAGAGAAGATTCAAAAAGAATTGCCTATGCGGAGTATGTTGTTTTAGGAGAATTGTTAAAAGATGAATACAAACCTAAAAATGAAAAAGATACCGGTAATAATGGCGAAGAGGAATTTGTAATTATTCCTAAAATAGATGCAAGTGGTAGCGATGATAAAATTATAAAGGGTTTAGATAAATTAAAGCAAAACCGGAGTATGATGTATTACTTAGATGGACTTGGATTAATAGGTGCGGATGATAAAGCGTGGAAAAAGTGGAATGGATATGTAAAAGACAAAATTAAAGATTTAAAGTCAGTTATTAAAGAATACTATTCAAAATATTCTTTGGATGATAGATATTTGAAAGAAGCTGAGTTTATTTCGATATTGTATATTTTGTCTCGCAGTGTGGAACGTGCCAATAACAAAAGATCTCTTGCAGAATATCTAAGTGATTTTGGTTATAAATTGACCAATGGATTCTTTATTCCTGAAAGCATAGGGGATTCGGAAGCGGTTAAACATGCAGCACTTGAACTTTATAAAGCTTGCGATAGTTTCGATCTTGCTATGGATAAAAAGAAGTGCATAAAAATATTAAATTGCATAATAACGAATAGATATGATGATATTGATACAGATACTAGGAAAAATTTAAAAATTTTGGAGAAAAAGATAAAGTCCAAGCTCAAAGCATGTTGATTTATATAATTTTAAAATTGCAAAAGGCAATCGGGAACACCAAAAAGCCTTTTGCAGTTTTTTTATTTAAGAGTACCATTTTTAATTTTTATTATGTCTAAAATATTTACTTGCTTGTGCATAAAAATTAAATTAAAATACACTCGATAAGTCGATTAGAAAGGAAGTTTTTATTTTGAAAAATTTAAAAAAGAAAATAACTGCGGTACTTGCTTCTGCGGCAATTTTAGTAGGTTCGCAAGGTGGATTTTCATCTTCGGCATTTATCGGCGGAGAATTGGTCAAGAGTACGTTGGGTGCCGCCCTTGCCAGCACGGCCCCCATGATTTTCACCAGGATTTTCAGCTATGCCGTTTTTGCCTATGAAAGAGTGAGTGAATATTTTGAAGTTGAAAAATATAAGGGATTTAGAGACACCAAAGAAACAATGAAGGAACTCGAAAAAATAGTTAATGATGAGTCAGAAATTAAAATTTATGGACAAGAAAAAGCCAAAGAGCAGATGATGGATGTGCTTAGCGGAGTTGCAGTCAGAATAGATAATCTAAAACGAAAGGGTAGCGACGTTAAGGAAATTCGAGGCAATATCGTTTACATAATCGGAAAACCCGGAACAGGAAAAACAAAAATGTGTTATGCAATTGCAAATGCTTTTTTGAAACATCCTGAAAAGACTAGTGTTTTTTGTCATAGTGAAAGTATAACCGGTGAGTCTGAGCTTGGAACGCAATTGTTTAAAACTGTAGCTACGAAGAATATAGGCGAAAAGCGTCAAAAAAATATATTTACCGGAAGTGACGGCTTGGTAGCTAAAGATGAAGAAACTCCGATACTTAAGCATCTTTTAAGTTGGGAAGAGTCGGTAGTAATAATCGATGAATACGAAAAAATGAAAGAAAAAAGCGCAAAGCCCGGAAGTGTTATGATGATTAACGGTCTAAGCCTTCCTACCGGCGCTACAGGTGCTCAATATGATAACAGTGCGGATGAGATCCTTAGATCCATTGCCTCTACGGGAAAATATAAATTTATGAATAAAGAAGTTGATTGCAGTAAAACTCTTTTCTTAATAACTACAAATGAAACCAGAGAAGAGGTAGAGAAAAATTTTGGAATTGGCGGAATTTCGGGAGGAGGAGCCCAACGCCTAAATATAATCGAGTTTGACACATTGTCTTATGATGCTTGTTACAAAATTGTCAAAGATTTGGTTGAAGATGTATGTGAAACTTTAGTGGATAAATCCGGTCCTTTTAAAATAAGCTCTGTTACTTTTGAAAAAGAAAGTTTGGATGCCATGGCAAAATATATTTTTGAAGATTCCGTTATGCAAGGTCGTGCAAAAAACAAGCTGGAGGATAAATTATATAGCTTGTTTGCAAAATCTATGGGCGAAGATAGCGGAAAAAATATAAAAATCTCTTTTGTCCCTGCTTCTGAAAGTCAATCTGAGCATTTTGTTAAAAAAATTGTATAACAAATCAAAAAATATTAAGTAAAGCTAAGATATTAATTTATCTTGGCTTTATTTTTTTTGTTATCGATAGATAGAGAGGTGTAAAAGAATTTATGCACTAAAAAATATTTGTTTTTATTAAAAATATGGTAAAAATTAAATGTCTAAAAATATCGATATCGGTAAATATTATGTAATAAGCTCATAAAAAATAAAAAAATATGTTGACTTTTGTTTTAAATTGATATATTATAGCGAATAGTTGAAAAATTATTAATTATTTCAATTTATTTTATCAGGAGGTAAATATGAGAAAGAATATAATTTCAAAATTATCGAAAGTTGTAATTATTTTCTGCTCAATTGTTTTAACAGTAGTTTTTTGTTATGAGCCTTTTGCGAGTGGGATGACAGAAGAAGCTGATGCTCTATCGGATATAACTCTTCCTGAAAGCACTATTTCTAAAGTTAATTATTTGAGTTCAAGTGATGATAACAAAAATGATTCGGCAGAACTGACAATCGAAGCTTACATTGAGCCACAAGAGAAAGTTGAAGAGGTAATTTCGAGCGATATCATGGTTGTTTTTGATGAATCTTTGGAATCGAACGAAACTAGGAGTGGCGTTCTGAGTGGCGTTAAAAGCGTAATTGATAAATTGCCGGACTCAGGGGAGAAAGATGATTCTCACAAAGTATGTTTGCTGGGCTATAGAGATTTGGAAAACACAGGATACTATACCTATAGTAGTAGCGGAGTAAAGTTTAATGAGCCTATTTCCGGTACCAATATATGGAAAGAATACAATTCCGATTCTTTGGTATCGCTCCCGGCTGTACTTAGAAAATACATCAGGAGTTTGCCATCATACGATAAGTGTTTTTTAAACAAAACAGAAGCCCTCGAGGTACTTAATCACCCTGACCGTATGAATAAATGGGATTCCAAAGAATCTCGTGCTGATGCCGGGTTGGTTTTAGCAAGTAAATTCATAAAAAAAAGAAATATGGCTTTAACCGGAGAAGAACGCAATTCCCGGCCACTGATTATTATTTTTGCCACATCATCGATGCCGACACAAATAGTTAACGGTGAAAAAATTTCTCGTACGGAATCCATTAAGGCAGCGAAAAATCAAATCACATTGAATTGTGAAAACTATGGTGTAACACCGAATTTTTATTCAATAGGAAGTTGCAATGCAGACGGATTCGATGAAATGATGGTCGAAATTGCCGGGGGAGCTGATAATTGTTTTTCTCTGAACGATTTCGATAAACTTTCGAAAAAAATAATTGCTTTGACAAAATCTTCAGAAGACCAAAAACCTCGTGAAGTTGAAATAACTACTTCGAAATTCAAAGATTCAAACGGCGAAGAAAAAAGTTTTGCAGATTTGAAGAATCAATACAACTTTGATTTCGATAATCCCACTATAACAAGATATACTCTGGCAAGAAATTCCAACGGAGAAGAGAATTGGGTTGAGAACACCGAACAAATTTCCGATCAAAAAATTTCGGTGAGCGATGACGTTCTGACTTGCCGTATGAGCTTAGACCAAACCGCCGAGCTTGTCACATACAACGCCGAAAGCGGTACAACGACTAATTCTTCCGCAGAAATACTCATTGTAAAATTTAATCTTACACCTGCATGGAACAGTGGTATGGCTGATTTATATTGGAAAATTGTTGATGATGACGGCAATGAAACCGATGGGCCTAGTGATGAAATAATGTATTATCATCTTGTTTGTAGCGGAAAAAATGGAGGATGTGATTATTGGGTTCCTGCTAAAGGAGGAAGTTGGTATTCTACAGTGAGGATGTGGAATTACGAAAATGATGAAACAAGTGGAATTGAAGCAAAAGTAGTTATTACAGAGATTTCTCCTTTGGAATACGAATTCTATGGAATAAAGGTAGGTAGTGAGCTTATAGATGGCAATACACTTACTTTAACAACGGCGAATAGTTACAAAATAACATTTTTATATAAAAAGAAAGAAACTCCATCGTTGTCCTCACATCAGTCCCTATCTACTTTTATTAAAGTCAAGCGGGATTTAGATAAATTTTAGTTATAAAGAAGAGGTGTCATTAAATGAAACAAATGAAGCATTTCCCTACAAAATTTAAATTTAGTGGTTCAAAATTTTTAGTGGCTACTCTATGGATAGCTTCCTTTATAGGAATTATATTTTTCCCCAAGACATTTTCGACTTATTACACTTTATATGGTTTTTCAGATAAATTTTTGTCTGCTCAAAAATACTCGGGCTATTCAAATACTCTATATGCAGACTTCTTATCATCGGGTGATACCTCCACAAAAACATTTGGCATCGTTAATACCTCAGAGGATTCTGAAAGTAACTATCAGTATATAAGGGCAGTATATATAGAGAGTCTGGTAGCAGAATTTAACGATTCTTCATATGTCTATGTACCTTCACGTTGTGAAACAAGTACGATATCGCCTTACGCAAGTAGGACGTCGAATGCAGAAACCGGACTCGATACCGATAAGTGGTTTAAAAACGGTGATTGGTATTATTATAAAACCCCATTGCCGACGGGAGAAAATGGAGAAATAAAATTACTTGATTTAAAAAAAATTACAGAATGTAGCGATACAACGTGTGATAAATTTTATACTACGTTCATCGTTGAATCCTTGCCCGTAAATGCAGATGATGATGAATTCCAAAGCGCATGGGGCGTTTCAAAAACAGAACTTGAGAGTCTTGGATTGAACTCCGGCACAACAGAATAAAAAAATCAAGCTGAAAGGCGGTGATAGATTGGAATAAAGAATTTAAAAGGGGGTGTAGGTGAAATGAAGGTATTAAAAAGGATATTCAGCGTGTTGTCGATAATATGTTACGTATGCATCGGGACTCTGCTTTGTATCGAATTGCCCTGGGTATTCGGGTATAAACCCGAAATAGTACTCAGCGGAAGCATGACTCCGCTTTATCCCGTAGGCAGTGTAATATATTACCAAAGTGTCCCATTCGAATCGATTCAAGAAGGCGATGTAATTACTTTTGTCAGTGGCGAGGCTACCATAACTCATCGTGTTGTTGAAGTCGATTCCGAATCGCAAACTTTCCGAACCAAAGGCGATGCAAACCCAAGCATAGATTCCGGTTCAGTGAACTATTCCGCTGTTAAAGGAAAGGTCCAACGAGTAGTCCTGCCGTATTTCGGCTATGCCATCAGGTTTATTCAAGAAAACTACTGGGTTTTGGCGGTTGTAGCGGCAATATTGTTCCTGGGCATGATAATTTCTTAAAAAAAATTTATTAAAATTAAGGAGATGTTTAAACATGGAAAAGAAAAAAATGACAAACAAGAAAAAATTTTGGATAGGTATGAGCTCACTCGCAGCTATCGGAGCTATCACAGCTACTGTGGCGTATTTTAGTTCAGTTCACGTATTTAACCCCGATACTTTAAAGAGTTTAGGGTACAGTGTTTCGGCAACAAAACTTTTGGATTCTGCAGCTATCCAAGATATGTCTTCGGATAGAAAGGTAAATGCAGACGTTATGGTAAAAAACGAGGGAAATGGCCCTATTTTAGCCAGGATTACTTATTATTGGCAATCAACTTTGACGGATGAAGCAGCTGCCATTGAGCTTGATAATAACGATTTAACGGATAAGGGCTGGACCTTTAATGCTAATAGTAGTTTTTTAAAGGGATCTGACAAATCTTATTATTACAAAGGAATAATTGGAGAAGGCTTAGAAGTTCAACATCTAGATGAAATTTCTTATTCTGGTTCAAAAAACTATGGAGGCGATACTAAGTATACTACCAACAACGGAAGCACTTGGGTAGATGAGGTAGTAGGAACAGTAAATGGAGAAAAAAAAACATATTATTTTGGTGAATCTAAAACAGGATATTTAACTGTTGTAGTCGAAACCGTACAGGCAACAGATGCAAGTGGTGCTGCTTTAACTGTACCAGAGAGTGCAACTGCAGAAACTCTCCGAGGTTATTGGACTAATCTGGGTAAATCAACCCCAGCAACACCAGGAGGAATGTAACCTATAACCAACTAAACAACATTTCAGCTTGGCGCAGGTCGGCTTTCGGCCGCCCTGCTGCGCTGACTTAAAAATTTTACGAGAGGAGATGCACAAAATGAACCATAAAAAATTCTTTTGGCCGAGTATGATGTCGCTTGCAGTTTTGGGCTTCATCATTGCCACTGTAGCGTATTTTTCGAGTTCACATATTTTCACGGACCTTTTTAAAACTGTTGAATATAAAATCGAGACCCGTAGCATGGTTGACTCCGACAAAGCAACCGGTATGTGGCCTGGACAAACACTCGACAGTGAACTTTTCGTCGCAAACACCGGCGAGTGCCCCGTTCTTGTTCGAATTAGGTATTTGGCGGCTACGGGTGATAGCGAGGAAGCACTTAAAGAAAATCTTGATAATCAAGTAGGCGAGAACGAAATAAAAGATGTGAAAGGTATAGATTTAAGTGAAGGGGTTAAATCAGAAGGTTCATATGTAACCGCAAAATATACTTTCGAGTGTTTCGGTGATTCTTTAGAGGATCCTTTATATGAATATAATAGCGCCGAAGGATGTTATTACTACAAAGGAATTTTGCAACCCGAAAATGAAATTCAGCACATGGACACGGTTACACTCTCGTATGCCTTTAAGAATGGTAATTCCAATGAAGATTTGTATACGGAATCGAGCGGAGAAGCATCTTTTGATGAGAATTATGAACTTATAACTGATGGCAATGCAACAGGTGAATATACAGGATTGTACGCATCGACGAGTGAAAATGGTGCGAGTAAGCCCATTATGGTAAGAGCCTATGTTGAAACCATTCAGGCAACAGATGAAAATGGAAATTATTTGAATACTACAGATGTACAAAATGCCGAGGTGTCAACACTTAAAGGATATTGGACTGCACTCGGAAAATAAAACTAGAAAGTTAATGAGATGAGGTGTTGTAAAATGAAATATAAAAAGTTTATATCATCTAAATCCAGATTTTGGGTCGGCACTTGCGCTTGTGCGGTCGTCGGATTGATTGCTACTGTGGTATCGTATTTTTCGAGTACTCAACATATTGACAATATGTATAAACCGATATTTTATCAGGTTTCCGCTTATGATATTTTTGACAAGACCGAGGTCAGTTCACTAAATATGGACAAAGCAACCAAAGTAAACACGGATATTGTAGTAAATGACGATTCAACTACGCCTGTCCTCGTCCGCATTAGGTATTGCTGGGGATATATGGAACAGGCCTATGATGAAAATGGTAATGACGTCTACCGGATGCATTATGAAACATGTTGGGATTGGGATACCGGCGAAGAACTTAAAGATAAAAACGGAAATCTTGTTTACTGGGGCCAAAATATATGCGCAGAATATGAAGAGGGTGCGGATTATACTTGTGGTATTGCGAAAAATTACGGAACAGAAGATGCTCCGAATTATCCCTTTTTATATAATGAGTACGACGGAGCTTACTACTATAATAAAATTTTATATCCCGGGGAAAAAGTTCAGCACTTGGATGCCATTAATTTCAGATCTGAGGGATATGATGCAGATGAAGAAAGTGGCTTAACAGAATTTGCAAATTGGTATAGTTGGTCAACGTCAGAATTTCGTGATGACGAAGGTCAAAGATTTGGAAGAGGAATATCTTTTGGTACCGGCACTTCTGTATCGGATGGTATTGAGGATAAAAATTTTAGCAACATTTCTGGCCTTAAAATAATTGCTGAAGCAGTTGAAGCAATCGACACAGATGGTAAACCTTTGACACTTACAGGTGAAGAAACAGCAGATGAAATGGAATCATACTGGAACAATTTGGGTCTGAGATTGCCGAACTGGGATGGTCCAAATGAAGAAGAGGAATAAATTACGAATTAAATATACATGAAAGGAGATTCTAAAAATGAAGCGCAAGAAAAAAGTCGGTTTAAATAATAAATTTTTTTGGGCGGGGCTTGGTGTTTTGGCGGTGGTTGGAGTTGTAGGTTTTGCTAACGAATTAGATAGCGTTGCAAATTCGGCTCATGAGTTTGACAATGTGTACACACATAAAAATTATAACGTTGACCTTAAGAGCATTATTAATGAAAAAGAAGCTGCCAATGCGGAACCGGGAAAGCCCATAAATGCAGACCTTGTCGTCCATAACACCGGTGATATTCCCATGCTAGTCAGAATAGCCTATGTAAATTCAGATAAAATAATTTATGAAGAGGGAACGTGGTCGATCACTTGTAAAATAAAAAAGAATGCAAACGGTCAAATAATTGATCAAGACGAGAACCCTGTGAAAGGTATGAATTTTTCCGGTGGGACTGTAACGGATAAAACAACAGGAGCGGAGTGGAAGGTAGAAATTGATGACAGTGATAAAGATAAATTTATTTATTGCGAGGATGACGGATTCTATTACTATAAAGGTGTATTGACATCGTCCGAATCTATACAACACTTATCCGGTGTTACTTTGAACGCATCAGGTTCGCAGTCAACCTCCGGTTCGTCATCGAGAACCTGGGAACAGAATAATTATTCTAAAACTTCGAGTGATTCAGGTTGGAATAGTAATTCTACCCCGGGAGATGATTTTGATACGAGTGTAAAGAAAGAAATCAAAGAAGTAACTTCGCCGGCAGGGGAGGATCAACTTAGTTTGACGGCTGTTATAGAAACTGTCCAAGCTGTTGACATTAAATCCGGAGCAGATTTAACAAATGATACTTTTCCTGCGGATATTGCGGGTATTTCTGCTTTGTGGAACAAATTGCTCAATATCACACCTTCTTCTACAGAATAATCTACAGAAAGCTAATATTTTTGATGAACGAAATCGTTCTATAAATAATTCGAGTTAATATATAAAACAGATTGGAGGAAAAAGCGTGGAAAGGAATAAAATAAAAATTTGGTTGGCTGTGATAGTTTTGGCATTTGTAGGATTGCTAACCGCCGGCACTATAGCTGAGTTTTATACGGAAGTAATTCTTCGAAACAAATTTTCTGCGGAGCCTTACCGCGCTGAATTTTTTGAAGAATTTGAAAGTCCGGAAAATTGGCTCCCCGGTATGAAATCTCCGAGTAAAGTTTATGTTACCAATACCGGTGGCGGAGAAATAATTGTAAGAGTGAAGTACGAAGAGCAGTGGGTTTCTGCCGACGGAAAGATTTTACCGAACATTTTGGAGTATCGTGATGGAAAATTTGTGGATGAAAAAGGAGAAGATTATTCTGACCACGTAGATATGAATTTGGTTCCGTCGCCCGTGCCCGAGGGATATAAATTAGAAGTTTCTTCAAAAATTTTCAGCGATGTGGTTTGTACCGAGGGCGATCCTAATTCTTTGACGAATAAAACTTTTAATCAAGGCAGTGATGACCAGATTGAAGTCGAACTGGAAAGCGCTGAGTCCGAAGGTGCCGATATTGATAATATTGTCGAAGATAATATCGTCGAAGACGTTGTTGATCCGGATAAAGCTGAAAGCACCGGTAATACCGATAATTCTGATTCCGACAAAAAAGAGAACTCAGGTGACGCCGACTCCGATGAAGAAGAAAATACAGATGACCCTGATTCGGATCCTGACGACGCTGAACAAGAAAATATTGTCAAAGCGGACACACTATGGATGTATGATGAGTCCAATTCAGAGAAATATTATTATTATCTTGAAGTTTTGAAAAGTGGCGAATCTACGCAGAATTTTCTTGAGGAAATTCAATTTAATCCTCTTATGAATGCCCATTTAATTGGTGTAGATAATAACGGAGAAGCCAATCAATCTTTATATTCCGACGGAAAGTATCTTGGTTTTTCAGATGGCAATAAATATACTTTTAAATATATAGCAGATAATTCCGGATACGTTAACGCAGAATATAAATTGAGTATAACAATGGAATGCTTGAGTGCGGACAAAGGTGCGATGGAAAGCATCTGGCATTACAACAAATCATTTCCGGCATCATGTGCTTTATCAATTTTATATAATAAATTACCGGAATAATCAAAAGAGAGGAGAATTTTAAAATGATAAAACTAAAAAAATTTATTCTTATATTCTTGTTTCTTTTGGCTTCAGTTCCGGTTGTCTTTAGTGCCGCAAATAAAAATAATTTAAATTTTTATGAAAAAGGGTCCAATCTTTACTACAAAGTCGCCCAATTTGATTCTAATTTATTTTTGCATAAAGAAAATATACGTCCGGGAAATATTGTATCGGAAACTTTAAATATAAATAACGAGACTTCTCGTGAGTATGAAGTGTATTTGCAGTCTGTTCCCGCACGAAGGTCTGAAGAGGTCGAATATTTTCTTGAAAACATGAGTATCATAGTTAAAAGCAATGAAGAAGTAGTATCTGAAGGAAATATGCTTGGAAAGTCCACTTCGGCAGATAGTAAAAATTTATCAGATAAGATTTATCTTGGAGAATATGGCGTCGGAGAAGCCGGTGTACTCGAAGTGACAGCACGACTTAATCCTGATTACGTTCCTCCAGAAGAAGCAATAGATACTTACGTTGACTGGAAATTTTATGCAGGTGCTGACGGTGAATTAATAGAAATAATACCGGATGGTGGCGAAGAAGATTTTGGACATGAAAAGCTATATTGGGTGGAAAATTTATTATTTTTTGCATTATTGATTATGATGAGTTTGGTTGCTGTGGTTGTAGAAGCTAAGAAAAGAAAAAATAAAAAATCCGAAAACAATGCGGATGAATCCTGAGTTGTTTGGTGTAATTAATTAAGTAATAGGAGAATTAAAACTTTGATAAAAGTTATACTAAATCTTTGATGACATTATTTCGATTGTAATAGAGTTCAGGGTAGGAAACTATTCAGGCAAAAAGCGAAGAATAAAAATGAATTAAAATATTTTAACAATATAAAAAGCCACAGTGTAATTTGTGATACACTGTGGTAATTTATTTTTGCATGTCATAATTATTTCGCATTTGTAAAACAGTCTTTTTATCAAAGAAAAGAATAGTTGTAAAACTCTAAAATATCATTGAAAGAAAGTGGCTTAATTTCCGGAAATAAAGAAGTTCAACTTAGTGTATAGAAAGGAAATGAATAAGCATTCCCTAAAAAATATACTCTAAAAATTTTGTAAAACAGTTGTAATTTTTAGACGCATAGTATATAATAAATAATAAAAAATGTCACAAACCGTAAAAAATATGAATTCTTGATAAAATAAAAAGGAGGAATTTAAATGAATTTGACGAAAAAAAGAGAAATAAATTTATTCAGGAGGGCATTGGCGGTGCTGCTAACGACACTGCTAATGATGAACCCGATTTCGCCTATTTTCACGCCCAAAGAGGTAAATGCGCAGGAAAATTCAGATGTAAAATATTTGTCCGAGGTGGATCTGAGTGGCACTACTGTAGGTAGCTCATGGGAAAATAAATATGATACTACGTTCTATGATACAATAAATAGTAATTACAGTTCTAATTATGGAAGTGAGGATACTGCACTCCAAATTAGTACTGCCAAAGAGTTGGCAGCTTTTGCCAAGGCG
>JBJEZK010000014.1:0-53142 GCA_051887355.1 Acutalibacteraceae bacterium | reverse complement strand
CAAAAAGTTATACAAGCCTTGATATGCAAAAAACAATCATAACACTGCTTGAAAAATGGCAGAGACAGAGAGAAAGAAACAGAGGTGAGGAAAGATGATGAGTAACATCAATTCAAATACAATATCCCTATTCGCGCCGTATTATGAAACAGACAATACCCCCTTTGTTATGAAAGCCGGCGGAACAACATACGAAATCTCTACACATTTCAGCACAAGAGACAAAAAGACTGTACTGCAGCAATTCAAAGATTTACTGATTGAACTTGATTTAGTATGACTTGACACATTCGACATTGTGGGTATTACAAAGGTATAATTTGTTTACCTTGCAATGCCCGCCTGTCACAGAAAGGAGCAGAATACATGACAGCAAACAAAAATACAAAAGGGCAGGAAAACGAAAAAAATCACCGCCTTGTATTGCCGTCTGTCACAGGACGATAATGTGGATGGTGAGAGCAATTCAATATCAAATCAAAAAGAAATCTTGTTGGATTACGCAAAGGAAAACGGATATTTGCATCCGCAGTTCTTTGTTGATGACGGCATAAGCGGCACAACATTTAACTACCCCCCCGGCTTTCAGGAAACACAAAGGTTAATCGAAGAAGGAAAGGTTTCAACAGTTATTGTTAAAGGCTTATCCCGTTTCGGCAAAGAGAATCTGCTTTGTGGGCACTATACCGAAATTGTTTATCCCACACTTGGTGTAAACTTCATAGCATTACAGGAAAATGTTGATACAGACAAAGGTATCGGAACGGAAATGATGCCTTTTCACAACATCTTCAACGAATGGTATGTCGCACAAACATCAAATAAAATACGAGCCGTAAACGAAATGAAAGCCACCAAAGGCAAACGCGTATCGTCAACCGTTGCTTACGGCTACAAGAAAATCGAAGGCGACAAAGAGCAATGGTATATTGACGAGCCTGCAGCGGAAGTTGTGCGAAAAATCTTTGAACTGTGTCTTTCGGATAAAGGCCCTTCGCAAATCGCAAGGCAGTTGGAAAGAGAAAAGATTTTAACACCGACTGCGTATTACTAT
Source organism: Acutalibacteraceae bacterium (assembly GCA_051887355.1). Taxonomy (GTDB): domain Bacteria; phylum Bacillota; class Clostridia; order Oscillospirales; family Acutalibacteraceae; genus UMGS1491. The sequence goes on along the minus strand of JBJEZK010000014.1, from coordinate 52,088 downwards.
TCAGTGGGGAGAAATGCCTGCAACCCCATGCCGGTAAACATTTACGACTGGAAAGAAAGCGGTGTGGAACATATTCTTGAAAATCAGCAATACACAGGCTGCACCGTAAACGGCAAATCCACCACCATAAGCTACAAGATACATAAGGCGGTGGAAAAGTCCAAAGAAGAATATCAGATTATTCCGAATACACAGAAAGCAATCATCAGCGAAAACACTTGGCTGAGAGTACAGGAACTGAGAAAGGACAAGCGCAGAAACACTGCAACTGGAAGAAAGAGCTTGTTTTCGGGTTTGGTTTACTGTTCGGACTGCGGTTCAAAATTACACTTCTGCGCTTCCAAAAGTTTAAAGAAAAACCAAGAGCTTTTCTGCTGTGCCAACTACAAAGACAGCAGAGGTTCTTGCACAATTCACTATATCCGTGATGTTGTGCTTAAGCAAATAGTAACGGAAGCGATAAGGGAACTGTCCGATTTCATTCGCAGTTACAACAGTGTGTTTATGTATCTGCTTGCTCAAAAGAAAGGCGAAAGCAATCTCACTCAAGAGAAACTTCTCAAATCAACCATAGAGAGCAGTAAAAAGAGAATATCGGATTTGGACAAGTTGTTTTCAAGAATTTACGAAGACAACATTATCGGTAAGTTATCGGACGAGCGTCACAGCCGTATGGCTAACGAATATGAAACCGAGCAAAAAGAAATTGTCATAAAGGTTACCGAATGTGAAAAGCAGTTGGCTGAATCGCAGAAACAAACTGTTGATATGAAGATGCTTTATCAGGGGCTTAGAGAATTTGCCGATATGAAAGAACTGACACCGTTAGTGGTAAATAAACTCATAGAACGCATTGAAATCCACAACAACGAGAAGAAACATTCACACAACAATGTAAAGGTGAATATCTACTTTACCGCCGTCGGATTGTTTGATGTTCCCCCAGAACAGGAATTGTTAAAAGCAGTTGAAGAACTCAAAAACCGCAAACAACTTGAGGAAAAATCCGCATAAAAAGGAAAAGGTGTAACCCCATATCACTGAGGTTACACCACCATCTCTAAAATACTTCCTTATTAAACCGGGGAAAATTTTGGAAGTTTTTTTGATTTTATATTTTCATAGCATATTTCCGCGACCTCAGCGAAGAAATTCTTAAAATTTTTTCTTTCATGTCTTCGGGAAGCAGTCGAAAAGAAACAATCAATTCCTCTTCTTGAGAATTTTTGCAAACTATTCCATGTCTTTTTCTTGGAGTCGGACACCCGCGAACAGCAGTTCCTCTGTCCTCCAGCCTTTTAAAATGAGCGCACTCCAAAATCTGGCTGTAGTGAACCGCAAAAATCTGAGAAAGACAAACCACCGTATCAACATCAGGTTTTATTTTACCTATTTCGTAACATGAATATGTTGAACGATCTATGTTAAGGAGATTGGCAACCTCTTGCTGAGTATAGCCTGATTCTTTTCTTAGTTTTTTAATATTTTCAAAAAGTATTGCCTTCCCCTCCTCTATCATTAAATACTCTATCACTTGTCTGTATTTTTATCCTCTTTCTTCTTTTTCATATTCTCTATAACTATTATAATTATTATTGTTAACAAAATCAATATCAGAAGTACAAGTAATAATCTTATCGCACTGCCACGAGCAGTAACAGGGTTGTTTCGACTTTTGAATTTTTCGCTTATATTTCCTGTATTTTCGTTATTTTCGTCCGAAGAACCATCGTCAAATATATTCTCAGACAGAGTAGTTGTATTTTCATTTTTTGTTCCGCTACTGTTCAAATTAGAAAGAGCATATTCTTTTATGGCCTGGACATCTGCGTCTATGGCATCCAAAAGCGAAGACCTGCCCGGTGTGGACGACCTACTTGCAATAATTCCCATTGGGCTAAATGAATCAGTGGTAAAGCTCACTTGTTCGTTTCCTAAAATTAACGAAAGATAATCTAATTTTCCGCTTTCTTTTTCATGTATACCGGTGGGCTTTTCAAAATAAGTCATTTCCGGAGTAGGCAAACTTATGACAACTTGCTTTCCTTCGGGAAGAGTGTATCTTTCATCTTTAATGGTATCCCACAGATAAACATTATATAAAGACAGAATGTATTCTGAACTTAATTTTTTATAAAGTCTGGTATATACGTCCATGTCATTTTCCAAAGGAATGGCAAATAATTTAATATTCCAATCTGCCCCGTCTACTGTTACTCCGTTACTGGTATGATGATATGTTTTTACTTGTTCCTGCAATCTTTTTAACTTGTCAATGTTACCCACTCTTGCTTTTTGCTCATCTGTTAAATTTTCGTAAGTCCTCGAAGCGCTTATAACATCATCAACATCCGAAAAAGAAGAAACGTTATCAGGTAAATTATTTATTGTGTTTATAAATTGTGATTCTATGGTTTCTTCGACGCCGTTTACGGTAACTATTTTATTTTCTATTACATTTTTCACAGTGTAGAATCCTGAATCGTCAACGGATAATTCTTGTGTGCCAAGCATAATTTTTACATTTGAATCGGAATAAGCAGGATATAAATTAACTTTAAATGACAACGAATCGCCGTGCGAGACTGTGTTATCACCGCTGATTATTTTATTGGAACCATCGTAAAAGTCCATTCCTTCAACTTTATTCAAAGTTACCGTATAGGTATTTTTTCTAATATTTCCTACCTTTATAGAGGCATCCTCAGTGATATTATTTATCGTATATCTTCCTGAATATAAAATTTGCGCCCGCAAATTTTGACTTTTTCCGTCATTTATAACTATATACATTCCGGCTTTTGAGTCATCGTACGCATCATCGACATTTACGCCGAATTCAAAATTGCTTCCGTGCTTTACTTTCACAGCCTCATTTATAACAGCGTCTTTGTCATTCACATACGTTACGCCTTCGGTGGGAACCAATGTAACTGTATAATAAATATCGTCGACATTTAAAATATTAATTATAAAATCTTCTTTAACGTTTGAAAGTTTATATTTACCGGATTTGTCCGGAGTGAGAGCTTTTTTGGTTCCGTTTTCCGACATACACATAACTTGAACAGACTCGCCTATTGAATACCCTTCGTTTGCTCGGAGTTCAAAAATATAATTTCCGTTATATTCAACTGTTTGAACCCCGTAAACCGAAGAATTATTGCTGTCTAAATATTCGGCAGCATCATTCTTTACAAGGTTTATGCTGTATTTGTTAATTTCTATGTTCTCAACTCTTACATCTTTGTCGCCGGTAATGTTTGATATACTGTAAATATTATTTACGAGATTCAACTCTTTACCATTTTCAGTGCTACCCTTTTCGAAAAGCATTATTCTGTAATCAGATCTGTTATACTTTTCCAGAATTTCTACTGAAAATTCTACACTTTCACCATAATCCACTTCTACCTGCCGAGATCCTCCAAGAGGCTGAGATTCATACTTATAAGTTAAAGCTTCAGGATATTCTTTGTCTAAATTAAAACTAACTTTGCATTTATTTTTTTCAATCTTACCTGAAATAACCTGGTTCTTGCTAACTGATTTTAACTCAAAAACTCTAATTTTTGCAGATCGATCGCTCTCCAAATTTTTAAGCTCAGGCTGCTTAACCATACTCTCCAGTGTTCCGGAATCACTGCTGGATAATGTAAGAGCATCTATATTATAACCCGTCTGCGATTCAACAGCAAAATAATAATCACTTCCTTCCGGAACGGTGTTCCTGCCAAGTATCATTTCTTTACACCAATAATCTCCTTGTTCATCCTTTTCTACTCTATAGTATATAGCACCCTCGATTTTTGAATGCGTTATAGTTTTATGAGCCGGATCTAAATCAACATAAATATATAAATCATGTGTCACATTACTGATTGAAACTTCCAGAACTGTTTCTCCAAGTTCATTTTGACGTTCAAAATAGCGATATTCAACTTTTTCTTCCGAATTTCTGGCATCAACATCTTGTTTCTTCCTATAAATTTCTATTTCTTTTTCAACATTACTAATCTCATAACCTGTATTTGCTTGAATCGTAAATGTCAGATCGGAGTCATAATTGTAATAAGCACTTAGTACACTGTATGTGCCCTCGTCTTCAGAAATTTCAGAATTCCACGTATCTGTTAAGAAACCACTTACTATTGAAAACTGAGCCATATTTTCCCCGGAATTGACTCTGGCTGTATATTTTGGATATTTAATATTTAAAATTCTAAAATTATAATCAGAGGAACTTAAATGCTCGATATCAAGAGTAACTTTCATGATTTTATACTTATCTTCAGGAAAAACATTTATACCTTGATCTCTATAATTCACTGTCATACCTTCGGGATTTTCTCCGTCCGGCTCCACAACCATATCACTTACCATATCTTTAAAGTCAAAGTCCATATTGTTCAACTCTAACCCAACATATTGGTCTTCTGTTGTATTCATGGGATGATATTTAAAATTAACTGTAGCCTTAATTTGATTTGAACCTGATTCCTCCCACGTTACTTGAGTGCCGCCGTTCCAAGAACCATCCTCATCTTTTTGAGGCACAATAAACTTGAAGAATTTTTCATAACGTGGATTTATTGTAAATGTTGCGGTAACAGTTTGCAAATCCGGGCCTTTTAATTGTGTGTCAATCAAACGGTATTCTCCGTTTTCTTTTATTCCTATTCCATCGCAGTTCAAAGTGTTAAATGCAACACTACTTCCGTTATTATCGAATCTGCCTTCATCAAAGAAAGACTTAGTGAAAAGGTTACTTATCTCTTGAGATTTAGCCCAAGATGTAAACCTTATAGCACCATCACCTGTAATTTTGTAAGATAAATTGGAACCAACAGCTTGGAAAGGATAGTATGTTTTGCCGTATATTTCTTTAGGCTCTCCTATTTTTTCATTATAACCAGAAATTTCAAGGCCTACATCCACACCATATTCTTTCAAAACATCATCACGTTCAATAGTTTCGGGCGCATACACTATATTAGGAGTTATGCCTGAAATTTCTACAATAATATTTTCATGGTTATACAAACCAATAGGTCCAACTGTAAAATATCCCGTTCCTCCTTCACAAACGATAGTTCCGTTTGAGTCATCCTTAAATTTGCAACTTAATTTATCTTGGCAATCAATATAATTTTTTCCGAGATTAATTTTAAAGGGCACATTTTCTGCACCGGAAGAGCATCTGATATAGTTCTTTTTAGTTTCGTAAGAACTTTGGAATGAGCCTTCTGTTGAAGTATTGGACTGAGAAGTCGAGATAGAAAACACAGAATCGTCATAGTCATCATATGTTCCATCAGATTTTTTGGTACTTGCATCAACAAACTGCACTGTATAACTTCTAAAAACTAAATTTAATTTCGCATTAACTGTTTTCAGATAATCTTTTTCTTCACCGGGAGTTTCGCCGGTTATTCTTAAGTTAAATTTACAGGTACCATTTAAATCCTCTTCTATGTCGGAAACATTTATGTCATATGATTTTTTGCCTCCATCGTATTCTGCCGGTGTAGCGCTCAACGACATTAACTGAGAGATTAATTCACTAAGATCTTCATTTTCCAAGCTTTGTAAAGTATACCCGGAGTTAAACGTCAACTCCACCTCCAACTCAGCAGATATTTGATCCCCTTTTACAAAAAAGGCATTGGTAATATATTTTGTAACTTTTTCTTTGCCTTGATCATCAAATTCTTTAACAATTTCACATTCCCTGTCGTCTACTTTAACGGAGGCTATTCCATCACCTATTTTAAATCCGGTGCCACTTTCAAATTCAATATTAAACAGAGTATCGCCTATGTTAACTTCAAAGTGTATTTCTGTTATGCCTCCTATATTTTCCATTTCGCTCAGATCTACAATATATTTATTAACATTATCATACGTACTACCTAACTGTGTTATAGGAATTGTTGTGGAAGCAGTTTGTTTATCAATGTTGGTGTACGTTATCTTTGCAAGACTACCTTTTAAAAATGTATAACGGTCGTTCAATTCAATTTCTGCACAGTTATTTTTTAATTCCCATGTTTCTTCATCGGTTTTAATTACATCATACCCTGTGAACACCCTTTTGACAGGCATGATATCCTCTAGAGAGACTCCTTCTATTGGCTTATCATTTATAAATTTTACATCTTTATTCTCAAAAATACACCCTATGTTAACTTTTATTTCGGTTAACTCCTTCACATTATTCAAATTATTTATTTTTACGGCATAAGAATTGGTTTTTGTGTCATAAGTTGCGTCACTCGTACCTGTAATTGTTTCACCATTATTATTTGTCCCACTATAAGTAAGACTCTCGACTTGAAAATTTTCATCTCTCATACAAAGTATAACATTGGTAGATCTTATTAATGAGTACTTTATATTTGCTTCAGCATCATTTTCATTTATACCTAGGGTGTAAATTGTTAGCCATCCATACTTTAATTGTGAAACAAAAGTTCCTAATTGTACATTATTAACATTTTTGCCATTTATCATACCCAAACTAACCTTCACCTCTCCAGTGAAATTAACTGATATTGTCATATCTCCTGTAACTTCAATGGTAAAAGTATTATCTTCAGTTCCTTCGAGTATATTTTCGCCAATGGTAAGACAATCAATTTCATTATTTTTACTACCAGATTTATCACCAAAATTTATTATATAACTTTTATCTTTCTTAAGTTCTATATTTGCATCTTGATCTTTATTTAATTCAAGCGTTTCTGTGTCATTGCCATCATCAGTCCCAGTAAATACAATTTTTTTAATATCCTTGTCTATTAAATTATTCACATCTGTAGAGTTGAAAGTAACTTTTCTATATTCTACTATATCAACACGCAACGGATATACTTGAAGAAGGTTCCAGTAGGTTTCCCAGCTATTACTATTTATTACAATGTTACCATCAGCATCAGTAGAAAAAGTCGCTTCAATCTGATCCTGATCTATTCGGAGTCCAACACACTGAACATTTGATTTTTCAGGATTAGGCTTAAGTTTAATTCCGTTTTTTTCTAGATCATCTTGACTTACACGTTCGGATGCTAGACTAAAATAATCCGAAAATGTATAACCGGGAATTTTGTTGTCTCCGTTATATGTGCCAGCTTCACACGTAATTTCTATTTGATCCGAGGGAGAGGTAGCATAAATATTATTATGGAAAATATATCCAATTATAACTCCTATTGCCAGCACCACAAAAAATAACACCGCAAGAAGTTTGCTCCACATTCCCAATTTGGAATATTTTTTTATTAGATTAGAATCCAACATAAATTCACACATCCGTTCTTTTATTTTGTTATATTTTTATATACTTTATTAAAATGAATTATACCATTTAATTTGTGAAGTTTCAACCATGTTTATCCAAAAAAACCATTATTTTAATATTTTATTTACAAATATTAATTTGCATACAGATTAAATCCTTGGTTAAATCTCTCATGGTTTTAAAATTATTTTTAAAAAAGTTATTGATAATATTAAATAAAAATGATATAATTGTAAAGATAGTTAAAATTAAACGGAGGGATATAAAATGTGCAAAAAAATGAATAGCACTGAGCTTATGCGGTATATTTTAGGAGGATATTTCATAATTGTAGGATTAATCTCCATAGTAAATATAAATTTTTTCACGGGTTCCCTTTTTATGATTTCCGGTGTAGCTTTATTTCCGATAATTTATAAAAAATTTAATTTTAAATATAAAAAATACATACAAATAATTATTCCAGGAGCATTTCACACAGCAGCAATCATATCGGCACTCGTATCATCAATGATTACAATGTCAAGCAGCGTGAATTTAACCTCCAATCCGATGCCCGAACCGGAAATAACCGCCATTGAAGAACTTCTCGAAGAAGATGAAGTAGAAAATGAAATCAAAAGCCTACATCTAAGTGAATCTGAAGCGGAAATAGAAGCAGACAATTCAAAAGAAATAATTTTGGAAGTAGATTCGGAAAATTTTGAAGTTGAAGATTTAGAATTATGTTCTTCAAACGAAGAAATAGCATTTTTGGAAATATCAGAAAATCAAAGCGAAAACGGTAAATTGAAATTGCAACTGAAGGGCGAATCCGAAGGCGAATGCCAGGTATTCGTTAAAGCAATCAACGGAATTGAAAGCAATAGAATATCTGTGCACGTAACAGATGCTCAAAAATACGAAGAAGAAAATGCCTGCGAAGATACTCAGCAATCCACTTCAGAAGATAATGCACAGGACGAAGAGGTTCAGGATAAAGAACCGATTTATCAAACAAAAAAAGAAGAATCTTTTAAACAAGAAACTTCTAAGACAAGCCCAAAAACCTCTCCAAAAACAAATACTAAAAATAATACCGGCACCAACAAAACCACCTCAAGTAAAAATTCCAAATTGAACACCAATAACACTCACGGCACAAAAATATACTGCACACCGAAAGGAAAAAGGTACCATTTTGACCCGAACTGTGGCGGGAAAAATTCTCGGGAAACAACATTGGACGCAGCTCTGGCAAAAGGCTTAACTCCGTGCAAAAAATGTGCTAAATAACTTATTTATTCCTTAACATAGCGAAAAACCTCTGAGACAATCGAAAAATCTCAGAGGTTTTATTTAAATTTTTAATTTATTGGCAGACACAAGAGCGCTTACGTATGATGCAGCGGCATTACCGGCCACGGCTCCGTCCGACACAGCGGTTGCTATCTGCCTAAGAGGCTTTACCCTGCAATCCCCGGCAACGAACACGCCCGGAATATTTGTATTACAATCTTCTCCGGCGATAAAATATCCGAGCTCGTTCATATCAATTTTATTTCTAAAAATCTCATTATCCGGCTGATAACCTATCGCTATAAACACACCGTCCGCTACGACACTTTCTTCACTTTCTCCACAATTTAACACCACACCGTTTACAACTTTTTCACCCAAAATTTCTTTAACGCAGGTGTTAAATTTAACATCTATATTTGTTCTTCTAAAAACGGCATCACTTAAAGTTTTTTCGGCTCTGAAATTGCCTTTTCTTACAGCTAGTATAACTTTTTTACAAATATTGGATAAATAAAGTGAATCTTCAAGGGCTGTGTTCCCCCCGCCGACAACTATTACAGTTTTATCCTTAAAGAAAGCTCCGTCACAAGTCGCACAATAAGACACGCCTCTACCTAAAAATTCATCTTCACCCCTACAACCCAATTTTCTACGCTTTAAACCATTGGCCACTATAATGGTTAGTGCAGAAGCAATTTTTCCGTCTGACATAACCATAGTTTTTTCAACACCGCTAAAATCTACTTCACTAACCTGATTAAATATAAACTCAGCGCCAAGATTTTTAACTTGATCATGTAATAGGGTTGAAAATTCAAATCCGGATATTTTTTTAAACCCGGGATAATTCTCAATAGTATCTATTATAGCGGTTTGCCCGCCATATACATTCTTCTCAACGATTCCAACACTAAGTCCGGCTCGACGAGCGTATATAGCAGCTGTCAAGCCTGCCGGACCTGCTCCTATTATTAAAACGTCTTTCATAATTTACCACACTTAATATTTATTTTTTTATTATGCAAAAATCTTTTTCTATTATTTCAACCAGTTTTTCTTCAGGCAAAAATCCCGTTTCTCTGCGAACTAATTCTTCTCCCACAAAAAACATTAATGTAGGCACTGACATAATCTCATATTTTGAAGCGATATCGGGGTATTTATCTATATCTATTTTTTCTACTTTCAGTGAATCAGCATACCTGATTTTAATTTTTTCCAATACCGGAGCCAGCATTTTGCACGGGCCACACCACGAAGCATAAAAGTCCACTATAGTCGGCATGTCTGTAGAAAGAACTTCCTTTTCAAAATTTTCTGCATTTAATATTTTTTCCATTGTGAGCATCTCCTTTGATTTTATATTAAAATTTAGTAGTATTCCAAAATTAATATCAAGCTTTTCCCAAACAATAATTATTCATTATTTTATATATTTTTGTAGGAACTATTTTTCCGCAAATATCTACATCGGAAGCAGTTTTTACATATATATAATTATCAGTGTAGCCCTCGTACATACCCTCAGAATTCACTGTTTCATAGAGCACATTAAATGTCCTGCCGAGAAATCTGCTTAAGACTATTTTACTTATTCTTTCTGAAAATTCAATAGCTTCTTTTACTCTTTTGGTTTTTACCTTTTTCTCTACGGGATTTTTAAATTTTTCCGCCAACGTTCCGGGGCGAATTGAATAAGGAAACACATGAACTTTTAAAAATTCGACATTTTTTAACACTTCCAGAGATTCCCTGAAATTTTCATCTGTTTCGCCGGTAAATCCTACCATAAGATCGGTTGTAAATGTAGCATCGGGAAATTTATTTTTTAATTTTTCGACAATACTTACATACTCTTTAATATTATATTTTCTTCTCATCAATTTTAATACTTTATCTGAACCGCTCTGCAAAGAAAGGTGAAATTGTGGGCATAACTTCTTTTCAATCGATAGCCTATCTATTAAATCATCCGACAATAAATCCGGCTCCAAAGAACCAAGCCGCACCCTTTCTATCCCGTCCACAGAACATGCAATTTTCACTGCATCAGCAATGTCACAATTAATATCTTCCCCGTACGAAAAAAGATTTATTCCAACAAGAACTATTTCTTTGTATCCGTTTTTAACCAAATTTTCGATATCTTCTTTTATCCTGTTTAAGGGCAAAGAACGCACTCTTCCTCTGGCGTAAGGTATTATACAATAGCTGCAAAATCGGTTGCATCCATCTTCGATTTTTAAAAAGGCTCTGCATCTTCTGCCGGGTTCCATGCTTAATGTATCTTGAAAATCTTTTTGAATATTTATTGAGGGAATATCTATTATTTTATTTTTATTTTTTAAAAATTTTTCAAGCTCATCAACTACAAAGTATTTTTTCGAATTACCTATTATAATATCTATTCCGGCAAGATTTTTGGCAACTTCAGGAGAAGCTTGAGGCATACAGCCTGTAAGTACAACTATCGAGTCGGGATTGAATTTTTTTATTTTGCGTACGCTTTGGCGAAGCTTTCTATCACTCTCACCGGTAACTGTACAGGAATTAATTATAATAACGTTAGCATCTTCCAAAGACTCACAAAGAGTGTATCCATTTTTGGACATGAGAGCTGAAATTTTATCAGACTCACACTGGTTAACTTTGCAGCCAAAAGTAACAATGTAGAAATTCATAATATTCTCCTAAATGCAAAAAATATAGCCTCCATATATATACGGAAGCTTAAAAAAATTGATAGACAACATGGTGGACGTTAACGGGCTCGAACCGCTGACCTTTCGCACGTCAAGCGAATGCTCTACCAGCTGAGCTAAACGTCCGGACACAAGTTTCATTATATCAAAAAAGAATGCAGTTGTAAACATAAAAATTCATTAAATGTAAAATTTAGTTCAACTGCATAATTTTAAACAATATATGACATTTTTATAAATCAAAACAACAATTCACCCAAAGAACTTACTGCTAAATTTCACCTAAAGAATAAAATTCGCCCAAATTTTTTCTAAATGCTTCAGCATCAGGTGCTTTTACAATTGCTCTTATCAAAATATTTGGCGCAGAAACTCCCCCGCTCACTTGTCCTAAATCTAATTCATCTATTTTTTTGTCAAGAGATTTATTATATTTCACAAAAGCTTCTGAAACATACTCATTAAATTCTTCCCTAGTCACACTTTTGTCTATAGTTAAACAAAATTCATACATATCATCCAAGGTAGTTCTTTTTAAAAATTCATTTAAAAGAATTTTATCATTGGACAATTTATCAAATACCACATCAATCTTCTTCATACCAATCCCTCTTTTGTAAATTTATTCTTCTATAATTACATTTCCTTCGCTGTCACATTTTAAATTAACCTCTATGTCTTCGCAAGTTGTATATCCGGTTTTAAATTTATTCTTGATAACACTTGACCCTTTAGATAAAGTTTCATTTTTTCTCCTGGTAAATGGCTCTATTGTTACGGAATCCTTACAGTTGTAACAACATGTGGAACTTAAACATTCAGACATTTTTCGTTCGGAGTTAAATCTAAAATCAGATTCATAAACAACATTAGCAAGAAACTTTTTGCCATCAAAATAGGAAAAATCTGTTTTAACGGTAATATACTTATAATTTCCCCTCAAATTTTTAGGATAATCATACGAATATTTTGAAACTGTTTCCTTTTTTATTATTCCCTTATCCAAAGATTTCACTTTTGAAAATTCGGTCACAAGTGTTGCCTCTCCAAAATCAGGCTTTTGCCAATCTGAATTTTCATCAGGAGAAACAGCTTTTGCGCTCAATCCAACTAAAAACGAAGCGAAAAGTACCACCATCACTATTTTTACAAATTTTTTCATAAAACTCACCACCTTAAATTTAATGAACATCACTGTTGATAAGGATTTCTCCGTTAATTGTACAACTTATGTCGGTATGTCCATCCATTAAATATTTGTACTCATTTGTCGGACTTTTTTCATATACAACGTACTTTGTTGAAAGCAATGCCAAATTATCATCGCAAAACTTTTCAAGAAGGAACTTTAACATTCCTGAAGATTTTACAGAATCGTTTCCATTTATGTCAACTTTAACAGCGGACTTTTTGTCATATGTAAAAGAAACCTCATAACTTCCCGAGGCTATAAGACTAGCCTCAGAATTTTGAACTTTCATATATTCACGAGTTACTGTAATTTTTTTTCTATAAACCGTCAAATCGTGTATTTTAATTCTTTTTATCTCCGGAGAGTAGTCGTATTTTTCGGTACAAATAATATCATTCCTCAGAAACTTACAATGAGAAAGCACACCCTCGCTATCAAGGCAAAGGTCACTTAGTGTTTCATTTGCTTTCACAGAACTCCCACTCAACAAAAAAACAAACATCATGCACCACACCATAAAGAATATATGCCACTTAGATTTCATAATTAAACCTCCTTTTGACAATCACTATGTACTTCTTTGAAAAATTTATACAGAACACCGGTAACTCTCTCCTGAGCATTTAAAATAGCATTGTTAGCTACTTTATAGAAAAAATCAACATTATTTTCTTCCAGTCCATAAAAATTGTTCTCGGAAAGCACGGAACTTGATTTCCCTATGGTATTCAAAGAATTTAATTTGTAGTAATCCATATTTTCTTCCAATACCTTAGATTTTACATTATCACAAATTTCATCACATTTTTTTTCAAACATTACGTGCAAAGGGAATTTTAAAACTGCATCTTTGAATGAACTGTAGACAGTATGTACAGGCGTATTTAAATCTTCCATAAAATGGATACTTCTGCCTAATTCTTGGAATGCTTCTTTTCTGTTCTTATTCTTGTATTCTTTAACAGCATTTTCGAAATGACTTATCATTCGGGTAAGCGCTGAATCTTTCTCATTCAAAAAATTTTCTTCTGTTAAAAAATTATAAAAATGATATTTGTAGGCTCCCTCAATTTCGTCTTCATCCGGCTTAACACTATATTCTATGATTGTTTCCCAATAGCGCTCGTCCGATTTAACATTTGATTCTTTTTTGTTTTCATAAAATTTAGATATATTTTCCAATCCAATTCGAGTGACATACTTATGCGTATACCCATTGAAAGCATTTATATCAAAACGCACAATAAAAAAAATCATAGAAAAAATAAACATGCGTATTACAAATTTATGAGTCATAAAATTTTTCATTTTATTCATCTCCTTAAAAATTAAATTTTATAATTAAACTTATATCACCTCCATGGTTACATTTATGATATTATACCATATTTTTTAAAATTGTAAATATTTTATGTGCATATTTTTGAAATTAATTTTACTTTTCAACAATATTTCACTTGGCTTTAATCTCAATTTTATTTATCAATGCCACTATTGATAAATCTTTTATAAAATATTATCATTAACAGTAAGACGTAAACTCATAATATTCGGAGGGAAAATATGAAAATAGGAATAATCGGATTACCTAACGTGGGGAAAAGCACTTTATTCAATGCAATAACGAATGCCGGAGCAATGTCAGCAAACTATCCTTTTTGCACTATCGAACCAAATGTAGGAATAGTTTCGGTGCCGGACGATAGACTGAACACGCTTGCCAAGATGTACAATCCCGATAAAATAACACCGGCTACCATAGAGTTCGTAGATATTGCAGGGCTCGTGAAAGGTGCATCTCACGGGGAAGGGCTTGGAAATAAATTTTTGTCTAATATCCGTGAAGTAGATGCAATTGTACACGTTGTACGCTGTTTTCAAAACGACAATATAATTCATGTCAGCGGCGAAATAAATCCGGCAAAAGATATTGAAGTTATAAACTTAGAACTTATTCTTTCTGATTTAGAACTCATAGAAAAAAGAATCCAAAAAATACAAAAACTTTTGAAAGCAGACAAAAAGTACGCTGTTGATTTAGAAATTTGCGAAAAAATAAAAAAAGCTCTGGAAAAAGAAAAAATGGTTAAATCGCTGTCTTTTACCGAAGAAGAGGGAAAATTTGTAAAATCTCTCGATTTGCTAACCGATAAATTAGTGATTTACGCAGCCAATCTTTCTGAAAAAGATTTTTCCGACGGAGTGGAAAATAATCAAAATTTCAAAAAAGTTAAAGAAATCGCTACCATGGAAAATTCCGGCGTAATACCTATTTGCGCTGAACTTGAAGCTCAAATATCCGAAATGGACGAAGAAGAAAAAATAGCATTTTTGCAAGATATAGGCCTAGAAAAATCCGGACTCGACAGGTTGATCTCGGAATGCTACAACCTATTGGGGCTTATTTCATATTTGACCGCCGGAAAGCCTGAGGTAAGAGCCTGGACAATAAAGAAAGGCACTAAAGCTCCTCAGGCAGCCGGAAAAATTCACAGCGACTTCGAAAGAGGTTTTATACGAGCAGAAGTTATATCTTTCGACAATTTGATTTCGTGCGGTTCGATGACTGTGGCAAAAGAAAAGGGAATGGTACGATCTGAGGGAAAAGATTATGTTATGAAGGACGGCGATATAGTGCTATTCCGGTTTAACGTTTAAAATCAAGGAGAAAAATATGTACGATTCATGGGAAGAATTAGAAAACAATTGTGTAGGATGCACAAAATGCAATCTATGCAAAGAAAGAAATAATGTAGTATTTGGACAAGGTGTGCTTGATGCAGAGGTAATGTTCATAGGAGAAGGCCCCGGCGAACAGGAGGATATCCAAGGAAAACCGTTTGTTGGGAGATCAGGAAAGCTTTTGGATTCTATGCTTGCAGATATAGGGCTTAGTCGCAGAAAAAACATTTACATAGGAAATATGGTAAAATGCCGGCCTCCAAAAAATCGCGACCCTTTGCCTGAAGAGCAAGAACTGTGCATAAATTGGCTTAGAAACCAAGTTTATTTACTTAAGCCTAAAATTATAGTTGCGGTAGGCAGAATCGCAGCTATGCGAACTATAGATCCGGGAATAAAAATAACTAAACAGCACGGTACTTTTTATCTCAAGAAAAACATATGGATGATGCCGACTATTCATCCGGCGGCCATTTTAAGAAATCCTCATCAAAAAGCATTAGTTGTTCAAGATTTCGAAAATTTGAAAGAAAAAATAAAAGAAGTCTGCACACACACATATTAAACTGTACTTATAATAAGTACAGCTTTTTAAATTGTTGAGACATTTTTCACAATAACACTCCGAAATTCATAATATATTTTCAAAAGGAGTGATTAAACATATGAAAAAAATCGACTCGGCACCTAATTTTTTTTTGGCTTCACACAGCACAACGGGATTCAAATCCCTATACGAGCACCTATACGAACCGAAAAATGACTGGTTTTGCTACATTTTAAAGGGAGGACCCGGAACAGGAAAATCCACATTAATGAAAAATATTGCAAAAAATTTGAAAATAAGGCACGAAATTATTCGTTGCTCTTCAGACCCCAATTCTGTCGATGCAGTTATTTTTCCTGACATTAAAAAATGCATTGTAGACGGCACAGCGCCCCATACTATGGATCCCGTCTACCCTGGTGCGAGCGACACCATAATAAACCTGGGTGAATGTTGGAACGAAAAAAAATTAATGAAACAAAAAGATTCTATAATAAATTTAAGTCAGCAAAATGCCTTTTACCACAAAAAAAGCGCTAAATATTTAAGTGCTTTTGGGGAAATTTTTTCTATCAACCAGTCTATTATAGGTAGCTCCATAAATCATCAAAAATTAGATAAATTTTGCTCTCGACTATGCAAAAAAATTTTTAAAAATAAATTTAATGATAAAATAGCAAAAACTAACTACAGAATGCTCAGTGCAGTAACTCCTCTTGGATATATGTTTTTTACAAAAAGTTTGCAATATTTTTCTAAAAATTTATATATAATTGAAGACCCTGTTGGGGAAATAGGAAATAAAATTATTAAAACCATACACCAAAAAGCCTTATTACAAGGGTATGACACCACTCTATTCCCCTCAGTTTTGCTTGGAAGAAATCACTTTGACGCACTAGCCATACCGGAAGCAGATATAGCTTTTGTAATTAACAATTACCACTCTAAATTAAAATTTACTGAATCTCCTAGAAATATAACAATAAATTCAAAAAGATTTTTGATAAAAGAATTAGTGAAAAAGCATAAAAATTTAATAAATTTTAATTTCAAAGCGTCCGGAGAATTTTTAAATGAAAGTATAAAAAATTTAAAACAAGCACTAGAAATTCATGATAAAATCGAAGAAATTTATATAAAAAATATGAATTACAAAAAAATAAAAAAAATAACAGATAAATTAATATCTGCTATTTTATGAAAAATTAGTCCTTAATCAGAAAATCATCATTTTCCGCCATTTAAAAAGTTTTGTATACCTTTGTATGCACCAGTATTTTTCAGACGAGTAGAGCCGAACACATGGTCTTCAACTGCACATATGCTCATAAATAATCCCAACGTACTTACCACAAACATGCACGTTTTTAACATATCGTCATAAACTTTTTTTGCTACACCATTCATTATTTTCGCTCCCTAAATTATAAATATTTTGACACCAAATTTTTCACACCGGATGAAAAATCAGAAACCACCGATTTCATGTCGCCACAGCTTTTTACAAATTTATCCAAAGTTAAAACAAAAAACATCAACGATCCGATTCCCATTAATACATTTCTATTGTCTCCATTTCCCATAAAATCACTCTCCTTACGTTAGAATCACTTATATAACTCACAATATATTTTAACATATTTATAAATAAATTGCAACCTAAATAATCTTACTTAATATTAAAATTTTCAAATTCTATGAATTTCACAAATTATAATTCGATTCGACTTGATAATTCTACCAATCTTTCTTCCTGCCCACTCAAATATAAAAATCCAAATATTGCCTCCAACCCCGTAGCTTTATGATAAGTTGCGGGGGAAGACTTTTTTGGAACTTTTTTAACGTGTGCATTTCGACCACGTCTATAAATTTCCAGCTCTTCTTCGGTGAGCATATCTTTAATTTTTTCAAATAAATCAGCCTGATATTCGCAACAGACAATCTTAACTTTTAAAGAATTAAGTTCCCCTATTTCGGCATTATATCTACAAACTATTTTATTTCGGACAATGATTTCATATACACTATCTCCTAAAAAAGCAAGTTTATGAGGGCTCATCATCATAATTTCTTTTTTATTAATAATTTTTTCCGACATATTTCCTCACAATTATTCAAAGAAATCAAATTCTATATCTTTTATCCGAACAGTGTCCCCGGGGCCGGCGCCTGCATCCTTCAAAGCATCTATCAATCCGGATTTCAAGATATAATCTTGAAAATAATGCATTGAATCGTAATCTTCAAAATTAACCGACTCTATCAATTTATCAAGCCACAATGCATTTGCTTCGTACACAGGGCCAACTTTTTTTACCACAAGTTTATCTTCTTTTTGCCCTAAACCATCACAACTTTCCTCCGGTTTGAAAAGTTCTGCAGGCGGTAAAGTGCTCAATTTTTGGACAACTAAATCAAGCATATTTTTAAGGCCTTTATTTTGAGCTGCAGAAATTTCAATTAGTCGGTGCCCTTTTTGAGAAACGTAATTTTTAAAATCTTCAATCTGAGTTTCTGTAGCCAGATCGCATTTATTCGCTACAACCAACATCGGGCGATTAGCAAGTTCGCTACTAAATTTTTCCAATTCGCTGTTTATAATATCAAAATCTTCACAAGGATTTCTTCCTTCAGAACCTGAAACATCCACCACATGCAATAACAATCGACATCTTTCCACATGCCTCAAAAATTTATGTCCGAGCCCGATTCCTTTCCAAGCGCCTTCTATCAATCCGGGAATATCTGCCATGACAAATGAATTTCCCGAATCGTATTTTACAACACCTAAAATAGGCGACAAAGTTGTAAAATGATAGTTAGCAATTTGCGGCTTGGCTTCACTTAATATCGATATAATAGTCGACTTTCCTACATTTGGATAACCGACTAATCCTACATCCGCTAAAAGTTTAAGCTCCAATGTAACTTCAAGTTCTACGCCTTTTTCACCCGGTTTTGAAAATCTCGGCGACTGCTTTACAGGACCTGCAAAGTTCATATTTCCGGCTCCCCCTCTGCCTCCTTTCAAGATAACAAAAGGTTCTTTCGAAGAAATATCTGCAATAATTTTTCCGTTTTCAGCGTCTCTCACCAAAGTTCCATACGGAACTTTTATAACCAAATCTTCGGCGCTTTTCCCTGATTTTTTTCCTGATGCACCATTTTGACCATTAGATGCAAAAAATTTCTTTTTATATCTAAAATTTGAAAGCGTAGATAAATTACTATCCGCTTGAAATACTATCGAGCCCCCTCGACCACCGTTGCCTCCGTCCGGGCCGCCGTATGCAGTATAAATATCCCTATGAAAAGATACCGCACCATCGCCACCGTTGCCGGCCTTTATCTTTATTTTTGCTATATCGACAAACATTTAAACTCACCTACCTTATTAATTAAAATTTTTTAATGCCGAGCAAAAGAGCAGACCAACCCATGATCTGCTCTTTTAAACAAAGCAATAAATCACAAAACTAATTTACCGCATAAATACTTACTTGTTTGCGATCACGCCCAACACGTTCAAATTTAACTCTTCCGTCTATCAAAGCAAACAAAGTATCATCTGAACCTCTTCCCACATTATTTCCGGGATGAATTTTAGTTCCACGCTGTTTAACAAGAATATTTCCCGCTAAAACTTGTTGTCCGTCAGCACGTTTAACTCCTAAACGTTTCGACTCGGAATCACGTCCGTTACTACTGGAACCTTGACCTTTTTTATGAGCAAAAAGTTGTATATTAATTCTTAGCATTTTAACTTACACCTCCGCATAACTTACTTTTAAATTTCTCGAATAAACCTCTTCGAGTAACAATAAATGCACTTTCAAGCCATTTAAAATATCACTACACAGCGACAATTTATTTTTATCAACAGTCAATCTCATGTATCCCATACTGTCATCAACACTTACATCTGCGCTAACTCTCATTATATCTGTTATAGTATTTGCCACAAGATATACCGCAGACGAAACAGCCGCACATACTATATCTTCTCCGGAATTTGCATATCCGGAATGACCATTGATTTCAAACCCTAAAATAAACCCTTCTTTAGTAACAAAAAATTCGGCTTTAATCATAATTATTTATTCACTTAAAATTTGATAGAATCGATTTCCACTTTGGTATAAAACTGTCTGTGCCCCATCTTACGCTTACAACTCTTCTTTGGTTTGTAAGTAAACACGGTAATTTTTTTTGCTTTTCCGTTTTTAAGAACTTTTCCGGACACTTTTGCAGAAGCTAATTCAGGATTTCCGAAATGAAAACCTTTATCATCTTGCCCTGCAATAACCTTAAAATCAACAGAACTTCCTTCTGTTTCGTCAAGTTTTTCAACGTAAATCACGTCGCCTTGACTAACTTTATACTGTTTCCCACCGGTTTCAATAATTGCGTACATCTTCTTTTACGCACCTACCTTTTTATTATCTCGCTACTGAATCAGGCAGACCAAATGGCCTTTTGAAGCCTGCAATAAGCGGCTATAATATTGTATCATAAAATCTGAACAACGTCAAATTAATTTTCAGTTCTTATGAAATATGTTTCAATTCGGCAATATAATCTACTATATTTCCGACAGTTGTTATGCTGCTGATAATTTCGTCGCTTGCTTCCACTTTAAACTCATCTTCTATAGAAGAAATCAAATCCGCCAAATCCAGTGAATCTGCATCCAAATCGCTGAATAAATCGGTATCCATCGTAATTTCTGCCTTATCATCTCCAAATTGCTCAACTAAAATTTCTTTTACCTTTTCAAAAATACCACTTAAATCATCTGACATACAAAATCCTCCGATAAAAAATTTATTATATGATTGTAAACATACGCTACTCAAACATATTATTTCTTATTGATATCTTTGTCAATACTTATATTGATAATCTTAATTTTTAAATAATGATAATTATTTTTCTTGACTTTATTTTTGGAAAATAGTATAATATCAAAGTCACAGTAATAATATTAATTTTTAGGGGTATAGCTCAGTTGGTAGAGCATCGGTCTCCAAAACCGAGTGTCGAGGGTTCGAGTCCTTCTGCCCCTGCCAAATATGCGCTGATATAGCTCAGCAGGTAGAGCACTTCCTTGGTAAGGAAGAGGTCACCGGTTCAAGTCCGGTTATCAGCTCCAAAATAGAATATAAAAAATAAAAAGATACTCAATATTAATTTATTGGGTATTTTTAATCGTAGGTGGATTTTATGAAGAAAAGCATTCTTGAGCAAAGTCCCGAAATCTTGAGAAAATTTTTGGGATATCTTCAAACTATAAGGGGAAAATCTCCAAAAACAGTTGAAGAATATTTTACGGATCTACGAACTTTTTTCAGATACATAAAAATGAAAAACAAAATGGTTCCGGGCGATTTGCCTTTCGAAAAAATTCCCATCGATGACGTTGACATAAATTTTATAAAAGAAATTTCTCTTACGGAAGTTTTTGAATACATGTGCTACCTTTCGGACGTAAGAAAAAATCACGAAGCTGCTCGCTCACGCAAAGCATGTAGCTTACGGATGTTTTTTAAATATCTTACAAATAAAACCGGCGAACTTGAATCGAACCCTATAAAAGAACTAGAAACCCCGAAATTGGGCAAACGTCTTCCAAAATTCTTAACTCTTGAACAAAGCAAAAAACTCTTGGACACCGTGCTTACCAATGGCGGGAAAAATTGCGAAAGAGACTACTGCATAATTACTTTATTCTTGAACTGCGGAATCAGACTGTCAGAGCTTACCGGAATAAATATAGACGACATTCGCCAAGATGGGTCTCTCAAAATTTTAGGAAAAGGAAACAAAGAAAGAACCGTATATCTTAACAATGCGTGCAAAAATGCCATTGAAAATTATCGTAAAGTTCGGCCTGTTGACGGCGTAAAGGACAAAAAAGCTTTGTTCATAAGCAGAAACAATAACAGGATAAGCACAAAAACCGTTCAACTTTTAGTTAATAAATATCTTGATTTGGCGGGATTTAAAGGAATGGGCTATTCAGTTCATAAACTAAGGCACACAGCCGCCACGCTTATGTATCAATACGGCAACGTAGACATTCGAATTCTAAAGGACGTGTTGGGGCATGTGAATCTTGGTACTACCGAAATATACACTCATATATCAAATAATCAGGTTAAAAATGCTATAAAAAATAATCCTTTATCCCAAGAAACGGCTCAATAAATATTTTTTAAAATAATTATATAATTTCAACAGATATATTGACAAATTATAAATTTAATCGTATAATATGCTCGTGCCCGCAAATAATAAATTATGAGGAGTGATAATCATGGGAAGAATTAATGATCTAATTGCAAAAATTGACAATAAATTGCAACCGTATGCACAAACATTTAAGATGGAGTTTTATAATCCGGAAGCATCCACTTCAGCTATGCCACAAAATGAATATACAAAATTAGTAGGCGATCTTCAAAGCTTTGATGCTAATTACAAAAAATTTAAAGAAATGAGAATAAACAAAGATAGCCTTGATGAAAAAGGCAAAGAACAGCTCGAAGAAATTAAGACTGCCATGGTAAAAGCTGCCGAAGACATTCTAGATAGATTCTCTCGGTTTAAGGATTACTCCACCTACAGAAACGAGCTTGCAAAAGTAGGAGCTCAGTTGGCGGACCTAAAAAACAAAACACTTAAAATATTTGATGAAAAGAGTGATAGATAATATATCAAAGCCGCACCGAAATTTCTCGGTGCGACTTTTTTGCCCAAAAATATTATATTATAATATCACATTATTCCGTCTTTAGACTTTCGCTGTATAAATTGTAGTACTCCCCTTTATTTTGCAACAATTCTTTATGAGAGCCTTGCTCTACTATTTTTCCTTTTTTCAAAACAATAATTTTGTCAGAATTCATGATAGTAGAAAGTCTGTGAGCAATTACAAACACAGTTCTTCCTTTCATAAGTGCATCCATCCCCGCTTGAATCAGAATTTCGGTACGTGTATCAACCGAAGAAGTGGCTTCGTCCAGAATCATAACCGGCGGGTCGGCAACTGCGGCTCGTGCAATAGAAATCAACTGGCGCTGTCCTTGCGAGAGATTGCTGTCGTTTCCGCTTATAATAGTATTATATTTTTCGGGAAGCAATTCTATAAAACTATCAGCACTGACAAGTTTGGCGGCCGCAATGCATTCTTCATTGGAAGCATCCAATCTTCCGTAGCGAATATTTTCCATGATAGTTCCCGTAAACAAATTCACATCTTGAAGCACTACTCCGAGAGATCTTCTGAGAGCCGATTTTTTTATCTCTTTAATATCGATATCATCGTACGTAATACTTCCCGAACTTATATCATAGAAACGATTAAGAAGATTTGTAATCGTAGTCTTACCTGCGCCCGTACCGCCTACAAATGCAATTTTTTGGCCGGGGTTTGCTTCTATATTAATTCCTTGCAGTACAAGCTTTTCGGGAGAATATCCGAAATTTACATCAGAAAAAACTACTTTCCCGTTTAAAATTTTATATTTAAAATCTTTTGAATTTACAGGAATTTTCCAAGCCCATTTTTCTGTATTTTTACTGACTTCTTTTATAACCCCCTCTTTTTCTTCCACGCACACAAGGTCAATCTTTCCCTTATCGGATTCGCTTTGAGTATCCATGAATTCAAAAATTCTTTTTGCACCCGCAAGAGCAGTTATTATGGAATTAAACTGTTCCGAAATTTGACTTATGGGATTAATAAAATTAATGGAAAGCTGTAAAAATGAAGCTATCATGCCGAGTGTAACTATATTTTTACCGGTAAAACAAAAATTAGGGATTCCTCTAAGCGCCATCCATCCGCCTAAAACCGCAATTATACAATAAAGCACGTATCCTATGTGCATCATAAAAGTAGATACTGAATTCGCATGATAAGTTGCCGATGAAGCGCTTTGGTAAAGCTCGTTATTTTTTATTTTAAAATTTTCTAGGGATTTATTTTCGTAGCAAAACACTTTAACTACTTTTTGACCGTTAATCATTTCTTCTACATAGCCGTTGACATCACCAAGCGCATCTTGCTGCTTAACAAAATACTTACTGCTTTTTTTGATATATTTTGAAGCTATTTTAAGTGTGATAAAAACAAATAAAACTACAATCGCAGT
Source organism: Acutalibacteraceae bacterium (assembly GCA_051887355.1). Lineage (GTDB taxonomy): Bacteria > Bacillota > Clostridia > Oscillospirales > Acutalibacteraceae > UMGS1491. Next base: position 28,222 of record JBJEZK010000014.1, on the reverse strand, counting down.
GAATCCAAAGCTAATATAGAGCATCGAAAAAAATATAGTAACTATCGTAACCAATCCCGAAAAAATTTGAGGGAATCCATGAGAAATCATATGTCTGAGTGCATCTGTATCGTTTGTATAATAGCTCATAACATCGCCGTGAGCATGACTGTCAAAATATTTAATGGGCAGAGTTTGCATATGCGAAAACATATCGTCACGAATTTTTTTTAAAACGCTGTGAGAAATATTAACCACAACACGATTGTACATAAGAGTAGAAAAAGCGCCCGCAAAATAAATGCACGCCATGACAACAATCGCTTTTAAAAGACCGGAAAAATTAGGGTCCGATTGCAATAATAAAGGTGAAATATACTCATCTATAAGCACCTGCAAAAATACAGATGAAACTGCCGCAACAGCTGAACTGATAAGAATAAAAAATATTACGATAAAAACTTTAATTTTTTCTCCGCCAACATATGAAAGAAGGCGTTTAAGAACCTTAAAATCTATTTTATATTTTGAATTATTTTCCATTTTATTTTCCTCCTTTCGTTTGAATCTCGTACATTTGTTTATATAATTTGCAATTTTTAATAAGATTTTCATGTGTGTCAAAGGCAATAACTCTGCCACTTTCCATTACCATTATTCTGTCCGCATGCTTAACTGAAGATATTCTTTGAGATATAATAATTTTGGTAGAATTTGGAAGATGATTTTTTAAAGCTTCTCTAATCAAAGCATCTGTTTTGGCATCAACCGCACTGGTAGAATCGTCTAATATTAAAATTTTAGGATTTTTAAGCAAAGCTCTTGCTATACATATCCGTTGCTTTTGACCACCGGAAACATTTGCGCCGGCTCTTTTTATATAAGTATCATATTTCAAAGGCATATTATTTATAAACCCATCTGCCTGTGAAATTTCACAAGCGTGCCTCATTTCGGCGTCTGTTGCGTTTTCGTTTCCCCAACGCAAATTGTCTTTAACTGTTCCGGAAAACAAAGTGTTTTTTTGAAGAACCATCGCCACAGAATCTCTGAGAGTTTTTAAATCATAATTTTTTACATTTATTCCCCCTACAAAAACTTCTCCGACTGTCGAATCATATAGTCTGGGAATCAAGTGAACCAAAGTACTCTTGCCGCTCCCGGTTCCCCCTGTAACACCTATAACTTCGCCTGATTTTATGTTTATATCGATATTTTTAAGGCACAGATTATTTCTATCATTAACATAACTAAACCCTACATTCTTAAAAGATATCTCTCCGCTTTTTACTACTTTTACAGCGTTTTTCGGAGATACAATATCGCTTTTTTCAACCAAAATTTCAGAAATTCGCTTTACCGAAGAAATAGATATGACTATAAAAGTTAAAATCATGGAAAGAATCATAAGTCCCATTAAAATTTGAGAAGCATACGAAATTAAACTTAAAAGCTGACCGGTTGTTAAGCCGTTTGAAGGATTGTTTCTACCCGCAACTATCATTCTTGCTCCAAACCATGCCGCTAAAATTGTGCAAGCATACATACTTAGCTGCATAAGGGGCATATTGAAAGCTATTATTTTTTCTCCGCTTAAAAAATATTTATATATCACACTTGAAATTTTGAAAAATTTATTTTTTTCATGTTCTTCCCTTGCAAATGATTTCACAACTTTGATACCATTAAGATTTTCTTCAACACTTTCGTTTAATTTGTCGTACGTCTTAAATACTTTAGTAAAAATCGGATGAGCACTTGACGACATAAAATAAAGAGCTACCGCCAAAAGTGGCAAGCACGCTAAAAATATCCATGCCAGTTGAGCGTTAATTCTGAAGGCAAATACAGTGGAAAAAATCAACAAAGCGGGGGCAACCGGCGCTACAAACGCCAACATTTGGAAAGCATTTTGCACATTTGTTACATCGGTAGTCAGTCGAGTGATTATACTGGAAGAGGAATATTTATCAATATTGGAAAACGAAAAATTTTGTACATTTTCATACATTTTTTCGCGAATATTTTTTGCAAATCCCGCAGACGCTTTTGCAGCGAAATTTCCGGCTATGCAACCGAATACAATCGATAAAACTGTGCATAAAAGAATATAAAATCCGACTTTTATTATATAATTCATATCTCCTCTATCTATCCCATAATCAATAAGATTGGAAGTTAAAAAAGGAATTACAACTTCAGCACCCATTTCTAAAATCACCAATATAGGTGCTAGAACAGCATATTTTTTATACTCCTTCATATATTTTGTAAGATTTTTCACCATACTTTCCTCCATATAAATTCAATTTTTAGACTATATTAACATTCTTTGTTCAAAAAGTCAATTTTTCTGATATTTGTACATTTAATACAATTGCATTGAGAACCAAAACGCAATATACTAAGTTATATAAAAAATTATTATATTTATGGAGGTATGGTGTAAAATGTTTAAAATTAAAAAATTTTACTTATTTATCACTTTATTTACAGTACTAATGGCTTTTAAACCCCAACTAAGCGCCCAAGAAATCGATAAACCCAAAATTTCAATTATTGTTCCTGTTTATAACACCGAAAAATATCTTGATGAATGCATAGACAGCCTGGAATCTCAAACGCTGGAAGATCTCGAAATGATATTTATAGATGATGGTTCAGCAGACAACAGCTTAAATATTTTAAATAAGCGAGCTGAAAAAAACCAAAGAATAAAAGTAATTCATCAAGAAAATCAAGGTGCGGCACTCGCCAGACAAACGGGAATTGACGCTGCAAAAGGAGAATACATAAAATTTGTAGACAGCGATGATATTTTGGAAAAAAATGCCTGCGAACTCTGCTATAATGAAGCCAAAAAATATGATGCGGATATAGTAGTTCATAATATTTACATTTTTACCAAAGATTGCAAATGGAAAAATTACAGCTATAACGGCAACGAGAAGCACCTCATTACAGACCAGATGTTCACTCCTCTTTGTGTCTCTTTGTGGGCTCACCTATACAAAACATCTTTTATAAAAGAGAATGATATCAACTTTAGAAATATTTGCAGCATGGGAGAAGATGTGTACTTTAATAAAATAAGTTATCCAACCGCTAAAAAAATAGTAACTATACCTGATTATTTGTATAGTTACAGAGTTGATAACAAAGCTTCACTTATGCACACTGTGCACGGCGAAAATAATTCTTTGCAAAGGATAAACAATTTTAATGAAACCAGAAAATTTTATTCAAAACGAGGATATTTTGAAAAAGATTTTGTAAGAAAAAACTTTTTAATAGATGCCATCTCACTATATGATAAAAACATGAGTAAAGATACTCTCAAAAAACTTGCAGACAGTTTAGGAGGTTCAGAACTTATTAATAAAGAGACAATTAGTCTTCTTTCAAATTATGAAAAGTCCATACTGTTTCGTATTTACCGTTCAAAATACGGGATACATGCAAAATTTTAAACATTCTTTAGAGCCATAACAGCAACATTTGTTCCACGATTTTTCCCCATAGCACGATGAGAAAACAGTAAATCGCAATAACATTTTGTACAAACGTCTGATTTTATAATATTATTATCTCTTACACCGTTTTTTATAAGAATTTGTCGGTTGACTTCCGGTAAATCTATATTAACTTTTCCGATATTTTGAGATTTTATCAAATACGATTTGTTAATTAAATTTAAATTTTCAAAATTAACCAAAATGTCTTCCGAAACTTCAAAGCATTCACCTGAAATAGACGGGCCAACAGCACAAACTAAATTTTCAGGAGATGAATTATAATTATTCACAAAGGATTTAACCAAATTTTCAGCAATTTTCTTAACTGTGCCTCTCCATCCGGCGTGAGCCACACCTATTACTTTTTTAACAGGATCAACTATAAAAACAGCAGGACAATCGGCATGATAAGTAACCAGTGCAACACCGGGGATATCGGTAATAAGCCCGTCAGTTTCATCGTATATGTGCGACTTTAAATTTCCGCTACGTATATCTTTTTCTTTAATAATTTTTATAAAATTGTCATGAATTTGATTTGTCATGGCAATTTTATTTATATTGAGACCTAAAACTGAAAATAATATATTATAATTTTTTTCAACAAACTCATCTTTGTCACCTTGAAAAAAGCTTAAATTCATGGATTTGTAGCAATTTTCGCTTACTCCTCCGATCCGAGTGGAAAATGCGTGCGTTAAAAAATTAAATCCATCGAAATTTTTAAACGTTAAATATGACACAGCATCCTTTATATTCATATTCATCGTACTGCTCTTAAATATCATATGGCGCCTCCAATATTTTTTATTTTTATAAATATTGCACATTTTTTAACACTGTGCTATGATATGTATATATAAAATTCATAATTCGAAAGCGGTGAAAATATCATGAATAATTTAATTTTTTTATATCTATGTATCGTGAGCATAATCGCTTTTGCACTGTTTGTTCTAAGTTCAATAGCAGCTTATTATCTTTTTTTGATAATAATATTTTCTTCAAGCGATAAATCATTTATTTTTGCCGCCCCACACAACAAAGAAAAAAATGCTTCCGAAAAATCTAAAAACCAAGATACAAAATATAAAAAATTTTTTCTTGAAAATTCAACCGAAAAATATATAAAGTCAAAGGACAAGCTCAAACTCCACTCATATATACTGAAAAATAAAATTCCCAGTCAAAACTGGGTTATAATGTGCCATGGATACAATGGGAACGGATTACGTCAGGTAAAACTTTCAAAACAATTTTATAAAATGGGATTTAATATATTAATTCCCGACGCACGTGGTCACGGAAAAAGTCAAGGAAAGTATATCGGCATGGGGTGGCTCGAAAGAAAAGATATTCTTGAGTGGATAAAATTAATCCTAAAATTTCATCCCGACGCAAAAATAGTTTTATACGGCGTGTCAATGGGCGGTGCGACTGTAATGATGACTTCCGGAGAAGCCCTTCCCAAAAATGTAAAATGCATAATAGAAGACTGCGGATATACTAGCGTTTGGGATGAATTTAAATACCAGTTCAACACTTTCTTTAAAGTTTCATGTTTCCCTATATTACACATGACTTCGTTCTTAACAAAAATAACAAACCATTACTCGTTTCCCGAAGCCAGCTCAATAAACCAAATAAAAAAATGTAAAATCCCAATACTTTTTATACATGGTTCCAAAGACACGTTTGTACCCACATACATGGTGAATGAGCTGTACGAATCTGCTTCTTGCCCTAAAGAAATTTTGGTAATAAAAGGAGCTTGCCACGCCGAATCTTTTTTTGTTAATCCAAAACAATATAAACGAACTGTGAAAAATTTTTTAATTAAATATAATATTATTTAGTTTCTCTTTGAGAAAATTTTTCTTCCTCGATATTAAGTCCAAATGAAGGCATAAAATTTTTAAGGAAATAGTCCATCTCCGGAGAATTTAAGCTCAAAGCCTTTGCGACCAGAGAATCGCATGCTTTATCAAAATCCGGATTTTTCATTCTTTTTTCTCTTAAACATTTTATTATAGCGGAAAGTATGTCGGCTTCTTTAACTATTGCCCATAGTTCCTTATCTTCGGAATGGTGTTTTAAAAGCTTTTTGTAGTCTTCTCGAAATTCTTCCGGTATCAATATAAGCATTTCATCTACTGCTATATCTTCCACCTTATCGTACAGAGGCTTCATTTCGTCGCCATAATACTTAATCGGTGACGGCATATCTCCGGTAATAAGTTCCGAAGCATCATGATAAAGCCCCATTAGAGCTACTTTTTCGGCATTAACATTTCCGCCGAATTTTTTATTTTTTATAAGACATAACATGTGAGCGATTGTGGCCACTTCAAAACTATGATCAGCCAAATCTTCTTTTTCTTGATTGTTGAAAAGCCCCCATCTTTGTATATATCTCATGCGAGAAATAAAGCTGAAAAAGCACTTGCTCTTGTCGTCTTCTACACCTGAAAAACTAATCGGAATTGAGTGTCGTATTTTTTCATCAGCATCAATTTTCACACTAGGTTCTTGAGCAAAAACGCCCGTTTGAGTTGATATAATCATAGATAATAAACTTACTGCAGCTGATTTTTTTAAAAATTTCATGAATAAATAATTCTCTCCCTTGATTTATTAAACACTAAAAAGTATATCGTCATAGGTCGGATATGGCCATTTAGACTTAGGAATCTTTATTTCCAATGTGTCTACAATTTTTCGAACTGCAGACATAGTATCCAAAACCTTTGTTTTATACATATCGGCTTTGCTTACTAAATCTGATTCCAGATTGATTTTTTCAAGTGTTTCTTCCAATAAATTTATCTCATTATACAAATCTGAAATAAGAGAAGAAATCGTTTCAAAAAGATTAAATTCGTAATCGGAAACAAATTTTTTGTCAATTTGGCCTTTGCTTAAGATGGAATCGCTTAACTCTTTAGAGTATGCGGTTACAACAGGCAAAATTTCATTATTGACCATTTTTATCATTATTTTTGATTCTATATTCAGAATTTTACAGTAATTTTCCATATGAATTTCATATCTGGAAATTAACTCCCTTTCCGAGAGTACACGATGTATTTTAAATAATTCTACATTTTTCTTATCAAGTGAATGCTTTAGTGCATCGATAGTGGTTTTAAAATTGCAAAGGCCTCGTTTTTCAGCTTCTTCTTCCCACTCTTTTGAATAACTGTTACCGTCAAATATTACTTTCTTATGATTATTTATAACTCGGACCAATAACTCTTTAAGAGCTTTCTTAACATCCTTTGAATTTTCAAGTTCGTCTGCAAATTCTTTCAAAACTTGAGCACTTATTATATTCAAAATCATATTCGGCGCGGCAATAGATTGAGCAGAACCCACCATACGAAATTCAAACTTATTACCCGTGAAAGCAAACGGAGAAGTACGATTCCTATCAGAAGTATCCCACTTGAAACTCGGAAAAACATCCAGACCTATCTCAAAATCCTCTCGTTTTTTACCGGCATAAATAGTTCCTTTTTCAATTGCTTCCAAAATATTTAAAATTTCTTCACCGAGATATATAGAAACTACGGCCGGAGGCGCTTCATTTCCGCCAAGTCTGCAATCGTTTCCGGCTGAAGAAACAGAGATTCTTAAAAGGTCAGCATAATCATCCACTGCTTTAATCATCGCACATAAAAACACTAAAAATTGGACATTATCTTGAGGAGAATTGCCGGGCTCTAAAAGATTTGCACCTGTATCGGCAGAAAGCGACCAGTTATTATGTTTACCGCTTCCGTTGATACCTTCGAAAGGCTTCTCGTGTAACAGACAAACCAAATTGTGCTTCTCGGCAATTTGCTTCAAAGTTTCCATTATTATATGATTTTGATCTGCGGCTAAATTTGAATATGTATGAATCTGAGCAATTTCGTGTTGAGAAGGAGCTACTTCGTTATGCTTGGTTTTGGATGGAACTCCAAGCTTCCACAATTCTTCATCTAACTCTTGCATAAATGCGGCAACTCTGGGCTTTAAAGCCGCAAAATAATGATCGGACAAATCTTGAGCTTTTGCTGGACTTGAACCAAATAAAGTCCTACCACAAAATTGAATATCTTTTCGCTTTTCATACACTTCTTTGTCTATCAAAAAGTACTCTTGTTCAGCGCCCATTGTTGGAGTTACTTTTTTTATTTTGTCATTTCCTAAAATTTTAAGCACCCTTAAGGCTTGCTTGTTTAAGGCATACATAGACTTGAGAAGAGGAGTTTTTTCGTCCAATACTTCACCGCTATAAGAGCAAAAAAACGTGGGAATGTATAGGGAATGATTTTTAACAAAAGCATGGGACGTCGGATCCCAAGAAGTATAGCCTCTAGCTTCAAATGTAGCTCTTAAGCCTCCCGAAGGCAAGCTTGAAGCATCTGACTCACCTTTTATGAGTTCTTTGACAGAAAAGCTCATTTTAGCATTTCCGTCATCATCAAATTCCAAAAAGCTATTGTGTTTTTCGGCTGTAATTTCGGTCATCGGTTGAAACCAATGAGTAAAATGTGTAGCTCCTTTACTTATCGCCCAAGATTTCATCGCTCTAGCCACAAATTCACCGGTTTGCTTATCGATAGGAGAGTTTTCTTGGATTGCTTTCTTTAAATTATCATAAATCTCGCACGGCAACAATTCTCTCATAACAGAATCGTTAAACACCATGCTTCCAAACATTTCCGGTACGTTTATCATCTTATTTCCTGCTTTCCTAAATGTATAGAATTATAAAACATTCATTAATTATATATTATATCAAATTACATTTCAATCCCGAATGTTTAAATTAACTATTCAAAATCCCTATACTCAAATTAAGGTAAGCGGCAAAACCAAGCCAAATCAAATAAGGTATCTGCAAATACGCGGCAATAGGTTTTATCTTGTAAAAAAGCACAGCCATCCAAATTGCCACAGCCCACAACAACATTAGCACGCAGAAAGCCACTAAAAACATTTTGCCGTTAAAAAATACAAAGGGCCAGGTGAAATTAAGTATAAGTTGAATATAATAAACGTATAAACTTTTTTCTTTTCGGATACTTTTTGATTCATAAATCATATAAGATGATATCCCCATTAAAATATACAATATACTCCAAACTATCGGAAAAACCACAGGAGGCGGAGCTAGTTTAGGTTGGACAGCCTGACTGTATACATTCATCGAATCTTTTGTTAAAAATCCGACAACCGCTCCTCCAAAAACAGGAATAAACAAGTTCCATAGTAAAGATTTCAGTTTAATCATTTTGGCATTCTCCTTTTGAGAAATATTTTTTCCCACAAAACTAAATTTATTAACTGTTTTTTATTATATGCGAAAAATTAAACCAAAATTAATACGCACTCCAAACAATTCTTTTGGAGTGCGCCTTTATTACTTCAATTTTTGTCAACATGGTCTGTGTTATCAGTTACATATATTTGTTTAGCATCGTTATTAACAAAGTATACTATTCGAAAATTTTTTGTACCATTTATATTACATTTATGAGGCTTAAATTTTGAAACAGCCTCGTCGCCAAACAAGTTTTTTATTTTATCGTCGTACGAACTACGTAACTTACGATAAACGGCCTTTCTTTTGCTTATAGTTTTCAAATCATTTATGGTCTTCCCGACAAAAGAGCCTTTACTGAATACTTCCAGATAGTTTACTACACTATCTTTTGAAACATCAGGCATATTATTTATTTCTTCAAGCAACGATTTCTCACAGTATACATCATACCCTTCTTCACAGGACTTGTTAATTTTAACTATATTTTTCTCGGGTACCTCCTCAATGGTAAATTTCGACTTAATCATTTCTAAGATATCTTCTTTTTTATCTTTACTTTTTTCTTCAAACTTCTCTTGTTTTTCGGTTTCTTCACTGCTTTCTGTTTCTGAGGACGTTTCTGATACCGACGTTGATTCTTCCTTTGCTTCCTGTTTCTTTTGAAGAATTTCTTCTGTTTTAGCTTGATTTTTGGTTTTTTTAGGAATTCGGTGGTCTTCTTTTCTTTTTTCTTTTTCAATTTTTTCTTCGGTTAATTTTTTTGCATTTTCATCAGCTTCTATTTTTTCATAAACTTTTCTTTTTTCTTCAAGCATTTTCTCTTGTTCAGCTTTATTTTGAGCATCTCTTTCAGCTTTCTCTTGGCCTTTTTTTCGTCTTTTTTCCGCTTCTGCTGCTTTTTTGGCTTCTATTTCAGCTCTTTCTTGCTCGGCTTTTTCTTCGGCTTTTCTTTTTGCTTCTTCTTCAGCTTCTCTTTGTGCTTCTTCCGCAGCTTCTCTTTGTGCTTCTTCTTCAGCTTGTATTGCCATTATAGATTTTAAACTATCAGTTACATCTATTGCTGATTTCAATACGCACACACGTTTATTTATATTATAATATTCTTTATAAAGTATACTCCTATTAATCTCCCGAGCCTCATTAAATACCCCGGCCACATATCTACTGGTTTGTTGATCGGACGATTGTACACATTTTAAGACCTGCACTAAATTAGCAAAATTAATAACTGTATTGTTTTTACTGTTTTCCACAGATAGGATATAAAAACGAGAATTGTTCTTCATCAAATCTACAAAGATTTTCTTCCTCTTTTCCTCATCTTCGTTCAAACGTTTCAAACGTTCTTTATCTATCAGAGGTTTCAAATTCCTTTCTATAAATCCATTGACTATATTAAAAAATTTTTTCATCGGATCTCTAAACTCAGCATATTGTTCACAGCAATCTATCAAACTTTGAGCTATCCAAAGGTTATATTTCAATCTTGAACAAACTTTCTCAGTTCCACCTAAGGCATTAGTATACTGTTCAAACCCTGTTTCTCCTATCGGATTCTCTTCTTTAATCATTATATAATACGCAGCTGCTCTATATATGTACCAATAAATAGCAAAAAGGCTGTCATATAAAGAATACACTTCATTAGTGTGTTCCGGTGATTTTTTACGTTCTATAAAACGAGAATATATATTTCCGGCAATCGGTGAATTTTGAAATAAAACGTTTCCTATATATCCTGCCCCTCGTATTTGTTCCGGAACAAATATACCAGAACATAAAAGTCGTGTAACTTCAACCATACACTTAAAGAAATCCAAATTTATAGTTAATTTCTTAGAACAATCTATCGAAGTATGGAGATAATTCCACCAGTAATCTTGTTCTAAAGTAACTCCCCCCGTGCTCAGAAAACCATCTTTGCACGAATTAATTTTTGGCTCAGCAGCAAAAAGTGTGCTTCCACTTGACAATGCCGGCGAAAGTAAGATACTTGCACTAAGAGTTGTAGCAATAAATTTTTTTAATTTCATTCTTAACACCTCTAACATTAAATAATTCTAATTATAATATAATTATAATTTATTTTTTTCATGATGTCAACATAATTATATGAAAAAATTAATACGCACTCCAAACAATTCTTTTGGAGTGCGCTTTTATTACTTCAATTTTTGTCAACATGGTCTGTGTTATCAGTTACGTATATTTGTTTAGAAACTTTATTAACATAGTATACTAGTTGTATTACTTTATCGATCGGATATTTATATAAAGAAAAGTCTGATGCTGATCCTCCATATGCCTTTACTACGCTGTTGTCATATTCGGCGCGCAGCTCTCTCTGTGCTTCACCAAGGCTGTTTAAATTTATTATTTTATCTGATACAAGATTTTCCGGACCACTTTTCCACAACTCTCTTATGACTCCCATTACCGCAAGTTCCTTTCTTTTCAATGTCTCAACACTAGTTATCTTAGATCTTAAGTTTTCGAATAGCGAAGAGTCATATATCAACCTGTAAGCTCCTTTTTTGCCTTCTATTTTCAATTCTACATCCTTTGTTTTACCTTCGGTGGTTTCGAACATCTTCTTTAATTCTTCTTCATCTTTTTCTCTGTCGTATTTAGCTTTTTCCATTGCTTCTGTTGCTTTTTTTAGTATTATTCCTTTTTTGTATTCAAATTTTCTTATTTCTTCTTCTTTTTTTTGCTTCCGCTCCTGTTGTTTTCTTCTTGTTTCTTCTTTTTTTAACTTACGCTCCTCTTGTTTTCTTTCTTCTTCTGCTTGTTCAGCTGCTTCAACTGCATGTTTAGCTTCTTCTTCTGCATGTTTAGCTTCTTCTTCTGCATGTTTAGCTGCTTGTTTAGTTGCTTCAGCTGCTTGTTCAAGCATTTTTCCTATTTTTACAGCATTTGCGGCTTCACTTTCAGCATTGGCGATCCATGTTTCAATTTCTTTAGCTTCTTTCACCGCTTTACGAGTTTCTTTCACCACTTTACGAACTTCTCCGACCTCTTGGTTAATTTTGTCAACCATTCTACGAGCGTCTTTGACCTTCTGATAAGCTTCGGCAACCACTCTACGAACTTCTTTGACCGCTTTGTCAATTTCTCTAACTGATTTGCCGGCTACTTTAGTTGATTTATAAGCTTCTTCGGCCACCTTACAAGCTTCTTCGACCACTTTGGAATTTTCGGTAGCCAATTTGCATTTCTCGGCCTTATCTTGTAAATCTGTTTTAAACGGACTTAAAAAGTCTTTCATTTTCATTTTTGACATATTTGAAACGGATACAACCTTCTTAGTAACTACTTTTTCAGGTATGCTTTGCGTTGGCATTGCCATAACGGCTGAAGCTTCTATCATACCCGAATCTTTATCCAAAAATACAAAACTTTGCTTTACAAAAAATTTCTCTAATGATATCATTGTTCTTTCTGTTTTTAAAATGTCTTCAAAAATTCCTTTTAATTCTTTACGTTGCTCTTGATTTAAAACATGCGCACGATCTAATATAAAAAGACTACCTTGACCTCCTAAACAAAACTTATACCCTATATTACCAGACTTACTTTTACATTCAGGTATATGTTTAGTTTTATATAATCTTTTAAATACAAGTCCAATGTTGTTTGGTATATTCTCATCAAAATACAAACCTTTATTACGTAGAAATTTATATACAACGTCTGTCAATCCTTTAAATAATGAACTTTGAACCGACACTTCATTTTCAAGACATTCAGCTATTTTAAGACCTGCTATCACAGAATTTTGAAAATTACTCGATCTCATTATTTCCCAATAGCTGTTTGTATTTTTATGAAAACTTTGCAGGAATAAAATGGGGTCTGTCTGGGAAAAATCAGTGTCTGCCTTAAACGATATACTACAATGAAGCCTAATTACGATCCAATATACATAAAATAGGATATCGTATAAATAACAAGAGTCCTGATCTTTATACTTTTGAACCAAATCTGCAACCGTGGTAGATCTATCAAAAAACATTTCTCGAGCTACCGATGTGTGTCTAAGCAATACATTTCCTACATACGCAAATTCTTTTATATCTTTCTGACTCACTTTTCCTGAACATACTCGCTCGATAATATCAACCACGCTCTTTAAAAAATCAGAATTTATCGGCTGTGTATAAATATCGTCTTTCGAAAGTAATAGTCCTCCTTCCATAATACCGGGGTAACTCTCCAGTTGTTTCATCTCAAACTCTTTTCCCGGCTCAGCAGCAAAAAGTGTGCTTCCACTTGACAATGCCGGCGAAAGTAAGATACTTGCACTAAGAGTTGTAGCAATAAATTTTTTTAATTTCATTCTTAACACCTCTAACATTAAATAATTCTAATTATAATATAATTATAATTTATTTTTTTCATGATGTCAATACAATCGCTTTCGCAATAAAAAATAACACCCCCAAAACAAATTTAAGGAGTGTTATAGTTATTAATTATTAAAACTCTTCGGTCAAATCAAGCGAGTGATTATCTACCATTTTTTTACATTCATTTATAAAAGAGTCTACGGAAATATTATTTATTTGCTTTCCTGTACGGACACGCACCGAAACTGTGCCATTTTCTATTTCTTTGTCGCCCACTATTATAATGTATGGAAATAATTTCTTGCGGAAAGATTTTATTTTATTTCCCATCGTTCCTTCGGATTTATCAACAGTTACACGAAGTTTGGACATCCTCAATTTTTCGGCGATTTTATCAGCATATTCTATGTGCTCATCCCTTACCGGAACAATTCCGATTTGATTTGCGGAAATCCAGAAAGGAAATTTTCCTGCGAAATGTTCAATTAAAATTCCTATAAATCGTTCCATTGAACCGTATATAACTCTGTGAATAACCACAGGGATTTTTTGCTTTCCGTCTTTATCGGTATATGTTAAATTAAAGTTACGTGAAAGTTGGAAATCCAGCTGAATTGTACCGGTCTGCCATACACGGTTCAAAGCATCTTTCATCATTATATCTATTTTCGGACCATAGAAAGCACCATCGCCCTCGTTTATTTTATATCCATCTTTGCCATATCTTGCATCCAGAACAGATTTCAACTCCGCTTCCGCTTTATCCCACAGAGCAATATCGCCCATAAAATCTTTTGGTCTTGTTGAAAGCACAGGAGAATAAGTTAATCCAAATATACTGTAAAATAAATCAGCAATATCTAAAATAGAATTTATTTCACTGCTAATTTGATCTTCCGTTATAAAATTATGTGAATCATCCTGGCGAAACATTTGAACTCTCATTAACCCATGAAGCGTTCCGGAACCTTCTTTTCGGTGCAAAACGTCACAATCGGAAAATCTTAGAGGAAGATCACGATAACTTCTTGTTTTTCTTCCATAAACCACCATAGCATTGGGGCAATTCATAGGCTTAACGGCAAAATTTTGTTCCTCCGACAACGGAATTGCGAACATATTTTCTTTATAATGAGCCCAGTGACCGGAAGTTTTCCACAAAACATCTCTATTTACAAGTGGAGATGAAATCTCGTGGTATCCACGTTTTTCGTGCTCTTCTCTCCAAAAATCTATTAAAATGTTAAACATTTTCCATCCATCAGGCAACCAATAAGGCATACCCGGAGCAGTTTCATCCATAAAGAACAAATCCAACTGAGGTCCTAATTTTCTGTGGTCACGTTTTTTTGCTTCATCTACAAAATTAAGATACTCTTTAAGCTCAGCTTTAGATGGATACGCATAAACATAAACACGTTGAAGCATTTTGTTTTTTTCATCTCCGTGCCAATAAGCACCCGCAACATTTGAAATTTTAAAGCTCCAATTTTTCAAATCTTTGGTATTATCTACGTGTGGTCCACGGCATAAATCATAAAAATCATCCCCAAGATAATACACCGACATGTCTTCGCCTTTATCTTTTAAGCCTTCAATTAACTCCAATTTGTATGGTTGATTCTTAAAAAGCTTTAGCGCATCATCGATGCCAACCATTTTTTTGGTAAAATTTTCATGTCGGTTAACTATTTCCAACATGCGTTTCTCTATATTTTTAAAATCGTCTTCGGTTATAACATGCTTCATATCAAAATCATAATAAAATCCGGTGTCTATCGCAGGTCCTATCGCAAGTTTAACATCTTCAAACAATTCCGTAACTGCCTTAGCCAAAACGTGTGCCAAAGAATGCCTGCCTGTATGGATATCTATCTTGTTATTACACATAAAAATTCCTCCTGTTGCTTATTTAAATCAATATATTCAAAGCATATAAACTAAAATCGAATACTCAAAATATATAGTACACTATATTATATCACTTTTCCGGTAAAAAGAAAAATAGTTTTATTGATTTAATAAAAAATAAAGTGCCACAAAAAAACATACCGTTTTCTATGACACTTCAATTTATATGGATAATCAATAGGAACTTGAAGAAATTCAGTAATAATTAGAATTTTATCCAACTACAATGTTTACAAATTTTCTATAAATTCTATAGCGGCTTTTACAATTTCATCGGATTGTGAATAATAATCTCCTTCTAAAATTTTCTTTGTTTGAATGTCAGGATTTGTAATCATATTATCATTCATTTGAGTCCAAGATGTTTGCAAGATACCCTGTTTTATCATTTCATCTACAGTTTCTATTTGCTCAGTGGACAGAAAAGCAAGTACAGGCAAATTAAGTGGATATTTTACGTCCTTTAATTCCTTAGAGTTATCGTAGAATTTATTCCATTGATTTACTATTGAAACATTTTGACCACTTGATTCTTGGCTGAGTTTATCTTGTTCAAATGTTTCTTCAGTCCACCGTTCAAGTTGTTCCTGAGGTAGAGACATGTCTATTCCGATTATACCCGAAACCTCGGAAGGATAATTATTAGCATAATATAAACTGTAAAGACCGGACATTGAGTGTGGCATTAGTATGTACGGAGGACTAATGTTTAATTTATTCAGTGCCGTACGGATTTCCTGAACCATAGCTTCATTAGTACGTTCGTCAGTCGTTATATCGCTGTCAGAATACCCAAAGTACTCTAAAACAACTACTTCATACTTTTCACTTAACTTATCATACAATGGGAAAAAATCATCAATCGGTGAGTCTGTCCCCCACCTGCTTAGCATGACTATTTTTTTATCTCCCGAACCTTTCACATACGCTCTTATCGTTTTTCCATTGACTTCCACCGCTTTATAAGTTTCATTTCCTTTACCCTTAAATAAAAAATAACAAGAAACGGCTGCAACAGCTAAAAAAACTAAAACTATTGCTGAAAGTACTCCCTTTTTTGCGCAAATTTTCATTTTCTTTTACCTCATTCTATTCCATTATTGTAATTTGGTAAAATAAAATCAATCGATATTTACAATAATCGACCGATTTTACACCTGGTGCGGCCAGTGGGACTTGAACCCACACGTCTCTCGACACATGCCCCTCAAACATGCCTGTCTGCCTATTCCAGCATGGCCGCGCATAATTCAATTACAATAATAGACCACGTAATCTATCACTATGGCGGAGAGAGGGGGATTCGAACCCCCGAAGCCGCTTTAACGACTTACACGATTTCCAATCGTGCTCCTTAAGCCAGCTCGGACACCTCTCCACTCACTACTATGTATTATACCAATTGTTAATATAAAAATCAATTATATATTTCAAAGAAAAAACGAAAAATTTCACTTACTTATTGGTGAAAACTTACATTTAATTTTGCTCTTTGCGGTAAGTTTTTTTAACCTAATTCTATTATATCTCTGAATAATTATGAACGGAGCATTGATTACTATTGGAATAGCTGAAAATATCACAGCATATGGCATAGGATTTATAGTAAACGAGATTATAAAATATAAACAACAAACAAAATGATTCCATTCCGCCCTACAAGTTTCCAAAATAAAATTATCTATATATTTGGTTTCAAGCTTCGTAATGGACAATAAATTTTTTTTTGAAAATCCATTTTTAGAAATGTATTGCGGAAGGTAATCTTTCCACTTTTTAATTTTTAGATATTTGATATAAAAAAATCCGTTTTTTTCCCAACTTCTAGTACGATACAACATTCTTTCCGAATCAAAAAATTTAGAATCTAAATTTTTGCACAGCCATAGAACCGCTAAATGATAGAAAACCATGAGCAGCACATTTATGAGTATAATATTAATATTACTATGACTATACAGCATACATACCTACCCTTAATTAAAATTTTTCATTTCAGATTGAGCTTCCGTCAACTTTTTTTGAGCTTCCGACATAAGTTGAGCTCTTTCTTCGGATAACGGCTTGGGTACCGCCTTTTTATACATATCTACAGCTTCCAAATATTTCCTATATATTGTCATCATTTTTTCGAAGTGCTCCTGAGAATCTTTCGGAACTTTCGGTTTCAATTTTTTTTCTAAATTATCTACAAATGTTTCACATTTATTGGCAAGAGTTTCTAATTTTTCATTATCTTCCTTTGTCCCAACATAGCTGATGGTCAAATCCAAAAATTCATCAAGTATATCATTAAAATTTTCATTTTGTACTATAACTTCTTTCACATATTCCGGTTTGGTAAAGGTCCGACTTTGGGAATTAAAATAAATGAATCCGCCAACTCCTACAGCTACAATTATAGCAGAAAGGATTACTATTAACCACTGTTTTTTCAACTTCATTTTAAAAATCAACTCCTGAAATATTATATAAAAAATATAGTAATAGTATACTACCATATTATCATATTTTTTTCTACAATAAAATTTATTTTATTTAAAAAACACAATTTTATTTAAACGTATCAAATTAATAACCTTAATATTCAGTATTAGCAATAAAATATGCAATTATTATCGAAAAAATTTTTTCTTGACGTTTTATAATTATTATGTTAGAGTTATACATGTAGGGTATGCGCCCGTAGCTCAGCTGGATAGAGTGTTTGGCTACGAACCAAAAGGTCGGGGGTTCGAATCCCTCCGGGCGTACCAGTTAAAAACAATATCAGATTTTGTATAATAGTCTATTTTAAAAAAGTTGCTCTTTTTAGGGCAATTTTTTGTTGTTTTCGGCAGTGTAGAGAATCGCTTTTAGGCATACTTTCAATTATTTTTAAACCGAATTCAATTTCTCCCTTTGATATACCATGAGAGTTTTTAGTTTCTTCGGAGTCTGTACTTTCATTCATTGCATATCTGCATCCAATTGTTGTCCTTACGAAATAGATTCATCAATATTGTGTGCCGAACTAGGTTCACTTGCATAAACAACACTTGCGCCGGTTCCTGTAAGCAGGGCCATAATTGTCAAAGGCATCAAATATTCTTATGTTAATAAAATCAATTCACCAATCATAATTATAAATAAAAACCTCTCTTAATTACAGAGAGGTTTTTACCATAAATTAGTCGCTGGTATAAGGTAAGAGTGCAAGGTAACGAGCACGTTTAATAGCTGTTGTAAGTTCACGCTGATGTCTTGCGCAAGTTCCTGTTACTCTGCGAGGTAATATTTTTGCTCTTTCAGAAATAAAACGTCTTAATTTTCCAAATTCTTTGTAATCTATACCATTTGCAGATTTGTCAGTACAAAAAGCGCAAACTTTTCTTCTCATTCTTCTGCCTCTGCTATTTTCACGTCTCTCGCTTCTTTCTGTTTTTTCGGCCATTTTTCAATCTCCTTTCATAAACAATTTAATTCAAACTAAAACGGCAAATCTTCGTCCGATTCTACAGCTTGGAAATCATCACTATTTCCGCTGGTATACGCTGCCTGACCGGCAGAGAAATCATTTGAAGAATGTTGAGAATTGTCAGTACTTGAATTCTTTTTGGACTCTACAAAATCAACATTACTTGCAATAACTTCGAAAACTTTTCGATTATTTCCGTCTTTATCTTGATAAGTACGAGTTTGAATCGAACCTTCCACTGCGATTAGTTGGCCTTTTTGAAAATACTTGCAAACAAATTCGGCTGTATTTCTCCAAGCAACTATGTCTATAAAGTCAGTTTGTCTTTCTTCGGCATTTCTCGAAAATCTTCTATTAACTGCTATGGTAAAACTCGTCACTGCTATATCATTTGAAGTATGTCTCAGCTCAGGGTCTGCAGTCAATCTGCCTGTAAGCACCACTATATTCAGCATATTTCAATAATCTTTCCTTTTATACAGATTTTTTTACTATCATAGATCTCAACACACCATCAGTTATTTGACAGATACGATCGAGCTCTTTCGGGAATTCAGAACCGCTTTTAAATTCGAAAAGGACATATTCTCCTTCCGACTCCTTATTTATCAAATAAGTAAGTTTTCTTTTTCCCCAACTGGTCATGTTTGAAAGTTCGGCATTTTCTTCAATTAATTTTTTAAATTTAGAAACTAACTCTTCGGTTTTCTCACCTAATTTAACTGAAGCCACCAAAACAAATTCATAATCATGTTTTAATTCCACCATCTTCATGGCACCTCCTTTTGGACATAAGATCTCATTTGCGAATGAGATAAGGATTTAACTCAAAAAATGAGCCTTTATAATTTTATCATTTACAAGACCAATAGTCAATGATTTTTTGAGATTGTGCCAAATTTTAAAAATAATATTAAATTGAATGTATATTAATGAATATTTTAACACCGGGAGTTAAAAATAATTTTTGTAAACTACAAGTGTCTAAATGATAATGTAATGCTACTATATTAACGTTAAAATTATAACAAAGGAGGCATTTTAGTAATGATTGCGGAGAAAATAAAAGAATTACGAACAAAACAAAAATTAACACAATCCGAAATCGCAAAAAGGCTGGGAATTACCCGTTCAAGCGTAAATGCTTGGGAAATGGGAATTTCTGTACCTTCAACCAAATACATTATCAAGCTTTCATTGCTGTTTAACGTCTCATCAGATTACTTATTGGACATACCTCGGACTTCGGTAATAAATATTCAGGGACTTTCCGAAAAGGAAGTATCTGCAATTAAAGAAATTATAGAATGTTTAAAAAAATCCAAACAAATCTGGAGAAATTAAGTTCCGAATGAACGTTACACAGATAATGATTGCTGTAAAATTAAAATCTCTTCTCTTCAGAAGAGTATCGGTTTTGTGTAAAAAAACCATCCCCCTGTCGGAGGATGGTTTTTGTTTTTAGCAACTACATTCCAAAGCGTATTTTTTGTAAACAAGCTTTAATTTTACTTAAAGCTGTTTTTTCGGTTATCAGTGTTCAAATACTTACATGTAAACAATGATTAAATTTCTTATTAAAGTTTTACCTTTAATTTGAGTACACCGCTCTCTTTACCCGGTGTTTCTTCACCTTTTATCTTCTTTTCTTTATTGTGAAAATAGTATCCGGTTGCTCTACCGGTGCTGCGAGCAACCCCATATACCGGGCAAAGTTTTCTAAGTCGTTCTTTGGGCAGTCCCACACTTGCTGCCGACTTTTTCCAATATTTTCCGAACTAGATGCCATAATAATTGCCGTCATAGCCTTCTTTATAGCCTTCTTTGTGACCTTGTTTATAACCTTCATCTAATCCTTTTCTCTTACCTATTTTATAACCGGCCACTCCAACTCCCGCGCCGATTAAGTATTTTTTCCATGTTACTAAACTAACATCTCATCCACTTTAATAAATTTTTTAAAATTCCGGGATGTTATTCTCATCCTCGACAGTAATCCTCAATTTTTCGCGCTCCTTTACATCATCTTCATACTCTAGCTTATTTTTTGACATTATACAATGCCAAACGCTTGCCAATGTACCGGCTGCTGCTATTGTAACTCCTGCGCCGATTAAGTATCTTTTCAATGTTTTCGGTTCAATTTTTAATCCTCCTGCAATATCTTCCAGCGCTTCCTCTGAAATTACGCCATTAACAATTTTTTCATTTTCTGCCATAGCAAACACTCCTTTATATATAATTTTTTTGAATTATTAATTGTTCAAAATTTATTATTATATATACATATATAATTTGTCAAATGCTTTTTTATATAAATTTTAAATAATTTATTTTTAGCTGTTGAAAAATAAAAAACCTCCGGGGAATCCCGAAGATTTTCAAAATCATTTCAAATGAAAAATACTATCTTGCTCTGCATTTGCGAATAACGGCAGCTTTTTTACGAGCCGCTGTGTTTCTATGAAGAATTCCTTTAGAAACTGCTTCGTCTATCTTTTTAATAGCACATCTTACAGCCTCGCCGGTTTCTGCTTCGCCTTCAACCATAGCATTCTTTATCAAAGTTCTAAGTTCAGATTTATAAGCTTTGTTTCTTTCAGTCTTAATTTTAGTAACTTTTACTCTTTTTTTAGCTGATTTTATATTGGGCATTTAAGATTTCCTCCTCTTTGATATTTTTATCGTTTATTCCCTAAAAATGTTGCAGCAAACATACCCGGTCCCACATGAGAACCTATAACCGCTCCTAAATTACTTATAATTATCTCTTTTGGATTAAATTTATCCTTTATCGCATTTGCAAGAAAATTTGCGTTTTCCTCACAATCCGCATGACCGACAAAAATCGTCTGATTCTTAACGTCTTGCGCATTATTTTCAATTTGACTAAGAATATAATCCGCTGCCTTGGTCTTTCCTCTTACTTTTGCAGCAACCTTCAATTTGCCGTCATTGTCAACACTTAAGATTGGCTTTATATTCATCATGCTTCCTAAAAATGCCGAACTCTGAGAAATGCGTCCTCCTCGGCACAAATGATTAAGGTCATCAACCATAAACCAGTGGCAAATTTTAAGTTTATTTTCTTCGACCCACTCTGCAACTTCTTCCATGTCGGCTCCTGCGCATTTTTTCATAGCTGCATTATACACCAACAAACCTTCACCTATCGATGCCGACAAAGAATCCAGCACTAAAATTTTTCTATCGGGGTAATTTTTCATTACTTCTTCAGCCGCTAAAACCGCTGAATTGTACATACCACTAAGCCCTGATGAAAAACATATATACAAAATATCTTTCCCGGTTTGTACAATATCGGTAAAGTACTCTACAAATGTCGAAGGATTTATTTGAGAAGTCGAAGATACAGACTTATTCCTAAGCTTATTATAAAATTCCTTTGAGGATAACTCATTATCTGAAAAAAATTTATCATCAATACAAATTGTCATACGAATAACATTTAAATGTAACTTTTCAATTAAATCCGCATTTAAATCTATCGTCGAATCAGTCATTATAACATAATCGTTCATAAATTATGCGAGCAATTCTAAAGCCCGGTACACACCACCTTTTCCAGACGAATTATCCACACTAAACAAATATACGATATTATCTCTTTGAAAATTGTGGAGCTTTTCTTGCTTTTTTGAGACCATATTTTTTACGCTCTTTCATTCTCGGGTCACGTGTTAAAAATCCCGCTTGTTTGAGACTCATTTTGAATTTTTCGGAATCACATTCCAAAAGCGCACGGGAAATACCATGTCTTATTGCTCCCGCTTGACCTGCAACTCCGCCGCCCGATACATTACATACTATGTCAAATTTTGTTTCATTTTCGGTAAGAACCAGAGGCTGGCGTACTATAACTTTTAAAGTTTCAAGACCAAAATATTCATCTATATCTCTTCCGTTAACTGTAATTTTTCCTGTACCTTTGTAAAGTCTTACTCTTGCTACGGAATGCTTTCTTCTTCCGGTTCCGTAAAAGAAAGGAGTTGTATTATACATTATTTATTTCCCCCCATATCAGTCCATAATTCCGGTTTTTGAGCTTCGTGCTTATGAGTTGATCCAACTACAGTACGAAGTCTTACTATTTGAGCTCTTGCCAAAGCATTGTCTTGGAGCATACCTTCAACAGCCATGTGCATAGCTTTTTCCGGATGAGTTTTCATCAATGTATCGTATCTCACGCTTTTAAGATTTCCAACGTATCCTGTGTGATGATAATGATACTTTTGAGTAAGTTTATTACCTGTAAGCACTGCCTTTTCACAGTTAATAATAATTACGTGGTCGCCACAATCAACATGTGGGGTGTAAATCGGTTTATTTTTTCCACGAAGCAAATTGGCAGCTTGAACCGCTACTCTTCCGAGTGGCTTTCCTGCGGCATCGAGAATGTACCACTTACGTTCTACCGAGCCTGTTTTTGGCATATATGTAGACATCGATCTTCCTCCTAATAATATAGTAATTTTTTAACTATTTAATTCTATCACGTATCAGTGGCCGATGTCAACAATAATTTAATTTAAATTATTATTATCTTTGTTTTTCTTCGTTTTTCATTAATTTTTCTGCGTTTATCTCAATTTCGAATTTCATTATAAATACAACAAATTAACTTTTTCTTTAATTCATATATCCATTGCGGTATAATAATATAGAGTTTAAATAGAAATCGAAAGGATTATTTTTATGAATAAAAATAAAAAACAAGTTGAAGAAATAACATCTATGGACGAAGATTTTGCAAAATGGTATACAGATGTAGTCAAAAAGGCTGAATTAATGGACTATTCGAGTGTAAAAGGATGCATGATTATTGAACCATATGGATATGCAATCTGGGAAAACATGGTATCTATCCTAGACAAAAAATTCAAGGAGTTGGGTCATCAAAATGTGTCCATGCCGATTTTCATACCGGAAAGCTTATTGCAAAAAGAGAAAGACCACATAGAAGGTTTTGCGCCTGAAGTAGCCTGGGTTACTCACGGAGGAACCGAAAAACTCCAAGAACGGCTTTGCGTGCGTCCTACCTCTGAAACTCTTTTCTGCGAACATTACGCCAAAGTAGTTCATTCTTGGAGAGATTTGCCAAAATTATATAATCAGTGGTGTAATGTGGTTCGTTGGGAAAAAACCACTCGCCCCTTTCTTCGTTCGGTTGAATTTCAGTGGCAAGAAGGTCACACTTTGCACGAAACCCCGGAAGAAGCCAAAGAAGAAACTCTTCGTATGCTTGACGTATATTTTAACTTTTTTGAAAATTCACTTGCTATCCCGGTAATAAAAGGGCAAAAAACAGAAAGTGAGAAATTCGCAGGCGCAGAAGCTACATATACCATAGAGGCCCTTATGCACGACGGCAAAGCCCTGCAATCAGGCACGAGCCACTACTTTGGGAATCACTTTGCAAAAGCCTTCGGAATAGAATTTCAAAACAGAGAAAATAAGCCCGAAAATCCCTATCAGACCTCTTGGGGAAGCACCACAAGAATGATCGGTGCAGTGATAATGGCTCACGGAGATGACCGAGGACTTGTGCTTCCACCGGCAGTAGCACCTATCCAAGTGGTTATTATTCCTATAGCGATGCACAAAAACGGAGTTTTGGAAAAAGCAATGGAAGTAAAAAGCAATCTGGAAAATATTTGCAGAGTTAAAATAGACGATTCTGACAAATCTCCGGGATGGAAATTCTCTGAGCATGAAATGAGAGGCGTTCCCATAAGAATAGAAATCGGACCGAAAGATATAGAAAAAAGTCAATGCGTGGCAGTATGCAGACATAATTTGGAAAAAATAACACTTCCCCTTGATAAACTGAAAGATAAAATTCCTGAACTGTTAAAGAAAGTTCACGACGAGATGTATCAAAAAGCGCTTAAAAGAAGAATCGAAATGACACACACAGCTAAAGACTTTGAAGAATTTAAGAATATTGCAAAAAATCAACCGGGATTCATAAAAGCCATGTGGTGCGGAAACGAGGAATGCGAAAAAAAATCCAAGGAAGAAACAGCATTTACTTCCAGGTGTATTCGTGATAACGAAGAAAAAACAGGAGATAAATGCGCTATTTGCGGAAAAAACGCAAAACATCTTGTATATTGGGCAAAAGCATATTAATAAATTAAGTATAAAATCACAAGATAAATTCTGAAAAAAGAGAGGTAAAAAATTTGAATGAACCACAACAAATAAAAACCATGGACGGCAACACAGCCGCCGCAACGGCAGCATATGCTTTCACCGAAGCGGCAGCTATATACCCTATTACGCCGTCTTCTGTGATGGCTGACGTAACCGATAAAAATTCAGTGTCAGGTAAAAAAAATATATTCGGCGAAGAAGTTCAAGTCGTTGAAATGCAATCGGAAGCCGGAGCTGCAGGGGCAGTTCACGGCGCTCTTTCTGCAGGAGCACTTGCAACTACGTTCACATCTTCTCAAGGACTTCTGTTAATGATACCGAATATGTACAAAATGGCAGGGGAATTACTCCCGGGCGTAATCCATGTTGCTGCAAGAACAGTAGCTGCGCACGCACTATCAATTTTCGGTGATCATTCCGACATATATGCATGCCGACAAACAGGCTATGCCATGCTTGCGTCGAACAATCCCCAAGAAGCGTTCGATTTGGGATGCATTGCACATTTAAGCGCAATAGAAAGCAGAATTCCGTTTTTGCACTTTTTTGACGGCTTTAGAACATCTCATGAAATTCAAAAAGTTAAACTCATAGACTACGAAAATTTAGAAAAAATGGTAAATAAAAATCGCCTTCAAGAATTTAGAAACAGAGCTTTAAATCCGAACTCGCCTTTAACGGCAGGAACCGCTCAAAATGACGATGTGTATTTTCAAAACAGAGAGGCTTGCAATATTTTTTATGAAAAAATTCCGGAAAATGTTGAAAATTACATGAATAAAATAAACAGTATTTCGGGGACTACCTATAAACTATTCAACTATTATGGTGCTCCTGATGCAGAAAAAATAATTATTGCAATGGGGTCGGTGTGTGAAACAATCGAAGAAACTATTGATTACCTTACGAATCAAGGAGAAAAAGTAGGACTAATAAAAGTACATCTTTACAGACCTTTCTCTGTGAAACACCTTTTAAAATCGCTCCCTCTGTCAACAAAAATTATCTCTGTTCTGGATAGAACTAAAGAACCGGGCTCCATCGGAGAACCATTGTATCTTGATGTCGTAGCTGCACTTAAAGGAACAAATTTCGGAGATTTAGAAATACTTTCAGGAAGATATGGATTAAGTTCAAAAAACACTACTCCGGAACAAATAATTGCCGTTTATGACAATATGAGCTCAAAAAATAAAAAATTCAAGTTTACAATCGGAATAAATGACGATGTGACTAATTTGTCGCTGAAAGTAAAAGAAAAAGTAAACACCCTTCCGAAAGGAACTTTTTCATGTAAATTCTGGGGAATCGGCTCGGACGGTACTATAAGCGCGGCAAAAAACACAATAAAAATCATAGGAAATAATACTCAAAAACATGTTCAAGGATTTTTCCAGTATGATTCTAAAAAGTCAGGCGGGTTAACTATTTCTCATTTGAGATTCGGAGACTCCCCCATAAAATCCACTTACTATGTTGATAAAGCTGATTTTGTAGCATGTCACACTCAGGAATATATTCATAAATACGATATAATAAACGATTTGAAGCCCGGAGGAAGCTTTCTCTTAAATTGCAGCTGGAATGAAGAAGAAATCGATAAATTTTTGCCTTCAAAAATAAAAAAATATATCGCAGAAAACAATATAAATTTTTATGTCATAGATGCGGCAAATATAAGCCGCAATCTTGGGCTGGGCGGTCGTGTAAATACAACTTTGCAGTCAGCTTTTTTCAAAATAACAAATATAATGGATGAAAAAAAAGCTCTTGATTTGATAAAAGAAGCTATAATCAAAACATATTCCAAAAAAGGGGAAAGTATCGTAAAACTAAACCACAATGCAGCTGATGCCGGCGTGAAATATCTAAAAAAAATTAACATTCCAAAATCTTGGAATAAAATTACAGACGATACGAATTTTTCGGAAAACAAAACTATAAAAAATTCAGAGCTTAAGAAATTTTTTGAAAACATAGCTGATCCGATAACAAAGCTTCACGGAAATGATTTGCCGGTATCTAAATTTCTTGAATATTCCGATGGAAAAATACCACTCGGAACAGCATCCTTAGAAAAACGAGGAACTGCAAGTTTTATTCCTGAATGGATCCCCGAAAACTGCATTCAATGCGGATTTTGCTCATTAGTTTGTCCTCACGCAGTTATACGGCCGAGCGTCTTGGACGAAGAAGAAACTAAAAACGCTCCGAAAAATCTAAAATTCAAAAAAATGCTCGGATTCCAAAATTTGAATTTCTCAATAAACATTTCGGCGAAAGATTGTACCGGGTGTGAAAATTGCGTCGCAGCGTGCCCGGGCATGAAAGGAAAAAAAGCTCTATCAATGGTACCTATAAATTATAATTCTCAAAAATCATTTGAATATTGCGAAGAAATCCCCGAAAAATCTGAAATATTTGAAAAGTTCAAGCGAGAAACCATAAAAGGAAGCCAATTTAAAAAGCCTCTTCTGGAATTTTCCGGAGCATGCGCAGGGTGCGGGGAAACCCCATACGCAAAACTTGCAACCCAACTTTTTGGAGAAAGAATGATCATTGCCAATGCAACGGGATGTTCTTCAATTTGGGGCGGTTCATTTCCATCAACTCCGTACACAACGAACCAAGACAGAAAGGGACCTGCATGGCAAAACTCATTATTTGAAGACAATGCTGAATTCGGATATGGAATATTTTTGTCTGAAAAAATAAAACGGAAAAAAATGGGCAAAATAGTAAATTCTATTAAAAATTCTACTCAAAATGCAGAACTTAAAAATATATGTGAAAAATATTTAGAAACCCAAAATAATTCATCAGAAAATTATACGTTCACAAATAAGTTGATATCATATTTAGAAAATAACAAAAAAAATATAGATATTGACAAAAAATTGGTATCAACTATTTTAGATAATGTTCATGATATGAACACAAAAAGTGTTTGGATTTTCGGAGGAGACGGCTGGGCATACGACATAGGTTTTGGCGGTCTGGATCATATAATCGCATCAGGAGAAAATGTAAATATACTGGTATTTGACACGGAAGTATATTCCAACACAGGCGGTCAAGCTTCAAAATCTACGCCCAAAGGAGCAATTGCACAATTTGCTTCCGGAGGTAAAAAAACTCCCAAGAAAAATTTAGCCGCTATCGCCATGACGTACGGATATGTTTATGTAGCTCAGGTAGCACTAGGAGCAGATTACACCCATTGTGTAAAAGCATTTGAGGAAGCGGAAAGTTACGAAGGGCCATCGATCATAATCGCCTATTCTCCCTGCATAAATCACGGAATAAAAGGCGGCATGAAAAATTCATTATTATCTTCCAAACAAGCTGTCGACTCGGGATATTGGAAATTATTTAAATTTAATCCTGAAAAAGAAACTCCTTACGAAGAAATTTTAAATAAAAAAAATATTCCAATAGAAGAATTTTTAGAAACCGAAACAAGATTTAATAATAAAAATAAGTAAAGAATAGGCTCCCGATGAGGGAGCCAAAAATAAAT
>JBJEZK010000013.1:0-57278 GCA_051887355.1 Acutalibacteraceae bacterium | reverse complement strand
CATATTTTTATTATTTCATCTTTTGATAACTTTTCACTACTTTCTAAATATTTATCGAAAAATTGTTCAAATGATGGTTCTTTATCGCTGGGCAAAACTGCAGTTTCTTGTTCATCTTTCTTTTCTTGCTCAGTAAGGTTGTCACTACCTTGTGGTTTTTCCTCTTCTTCTTTCCTTTTCTTATCATTTTCTAAAAGATAACTTATCACAGCTTTCACGTTTTTAATGCCGTTGTAGTCGTTTAACTGTAATACACGATTCACATCTGTTTCTGTTAATCCGCCAACGCTATCAAATAGCTCTTTTCCCTTTTCAGTTAAACATTTTTCTGTTTCATTAATATACTCATCAACATTTTTTGTTTCTAGTCCTTTTAAAATCTCTGTAGCGCTAATATTTTGTGATTTTCCGATATTCCGTAGCACAAATTCCTTAAATTTAATTAATGGCTTGTCAAATTTACTATCAACACTCGTGATTTTTCCTTTTTCTATAGTACCTTCTCCGAATATGGTTCCATCCTGAGACTTAAATATAATTTTTTCGAAATTACTTAAATCAACATTCTCATTCGACTTATTCTTAATTTTAAGCACGTTACAAAATACCTTCGGTGAAGGCCACAATGCAAAAAAAATACAGTCATCTTTATAGATATACCCTATATCACATTTATCATCACTAACAACCCATCCGGTGGACTCACCAAATTCAGCAATATACTTAGGTGTAGCCGTCAATGTTCCGGATTTTGACTTTGAACAATCACACAGGTCAGTTGCTTTTTCTTCGCTTTTTAAATCTTCTTTATCGTAGTCTTCGTCTTTCGCATCGCTGTACTCGTGTTCACTGAGAGCTTCTTTTTCTTTTTCTTTGCCTTCTGTATCGTTGACTTCTTTTTCCTCAGCAACGATTGTTTTCAACAAACAGTCATCTTCGGAGTCTTCTGAGTATTCTTCTTCATCGTAGTCTTCGTCTTCCGCATCGCTGTACTCGTGTTCACTGAGAGCTTCTTTTTCTTTTCCTTCGCTTTCTAAGTTCTCTTGTTCATCATAGTCTCCTAGTGCATCAGTGTATTTAGAAGCTTTTATTTTGTCCATATATTCTTCGCTTGCTTTTAAGTCTTCTTTGGTTATTTTGCCTTCATTCCAAATTAGATTTTTTAGTATTATATCAGATATATTAGAATAATAACTAATAACTACCGGGGCGCCCTTTGGAATTTTATCTACGAAATGTATGTGCATATATTGTAGTTTGTTTTTTTCTAAAATATCTGCTAAATAATTTATATTGCTTTCCTTATACTTTGGTTCAGAACTTGTTGGAAATTCCATTTGTTCAATAAATGTACAATTTCCTGTTCTATAGTCCAAATTTTTTAAACTCAACCTTATTGAATTATTTAACGCTATATCTTTAATATTCATAGACAATGTGTCTGTAGTTTTCATGAGAAGAGATAGTTTAAATAAAAGTTTTACTCTATCAATTTTTTGAGAGCCCTCAACAAAAGGAATTTTAAATATTATTTTATTATAGACAAAATCGGGATATTTTTTCGGTGTTGTACATATCAACAAATTCATAAACCTTTCTATATTAGATATCTCAATATAATTATACATAGGTGGAAT
Organism: Acutalibacteraceae bacterium; assembly: GCA_051887355.1. Classification (GTDB taxonomy): domain Bacteria; phylum Bacillota; class Clostridia; order Oscillospirales; family Acutalibacteraceae; genus UMGS1491. The sequence goes on along the minus strand of JBJEZK010000013.1, from coordinate 55,641 downwards.
ATCGTTACGATATAAGCCATTTACCCATAAAACATATGTAAAAAAATGTATAGAGGGATCGTATTCGTCTTTATAAAGGCCTTTATCATTAGGATTCAAATAATATAAAACATCATCGGTGTAACGCTTAATATCAATGTGAGTACCTATTTCACGCTTTATATAATTTCCTTTTTTAAAATTGCGTGCAGGATGATTTTTTGCACAGTGATCTATGAATAGTTTTGGTGAGTATTGAGTGATACATAACAAACCGGCATCTTCTGTTAATTTATATGGATTGTGCCCTTCCATTGCGTGGAGATTTCCGGTACCCAGCATTAAAGCTGTTAATCCGGCGAGCAGTGTTTTGGATAATTTCATTTCTCTTATTTCCTTTCTTTTTATTTTGTTAATTTCATTTTTGTCACTAATACATAATATCACAATATGATTTTAATGTCAAGAAAAAATTAACAAACTATTAATATATACAAAAAATTTTTTAATCAGTTTTAAATATATAATATTCTACTATAAAATACATAAAAAGCCACGCATCAGCGTGGCTAAAAATTATTTTTCAAGCTTTTCCATATAATATACATTTAAAATTTCCGAGTTATGGCACAAATATTCAAGGTAAGCTATGTTCCAACGTTCGACCTTTCCGTTGTACATAATTAGGCAATATCTTAAGTCTTTATCAATATCTATTAAATGAATCATTTTATCTTGAAAAAGTATGGTTAAGATGCCGTAATCTTTGAACAGAGAATTTATAATTTTCCTTAAATTAGGCATTCCGGACCAATCTTCGGTTGGTATACTAAAACATTTGTGGGTAAATGAGTAATTATAGTCGGATCCTTTGCTTGTTTTTATGATTAAATCTCTTGAAGGATATTTATGTTCGATCGATATTAAGTCCGCAAGAGAGTGTTGGTCTATAGTGTCTTCGCTAAAAATTTTATGAATTTTAAGAAGTTTTTTTAAAATTAATCTTCCTAATTTATCTTTTCTTGCTTGTTCTGTCTGTTGCTTCATTTGGAGGAATTGTGCAAATGCAGGGTTGGAGTTTTTTTTCATTTTAATGGAAGATTTTGTTGTTTTTGAAAATGTATTTACTGAACTTTTGGTGTGCGATTTTTTTAGATTTTCTACGGAATCGATCAGTAATTTTTCAAATCTGTTTAAATCCGGTTGTAATTTCATTTCTAAACATTTTCGTGCAAGGCGGATATTTATGCTGAATTTTTCGATTTCAGAGGATTGTGTTGGATAAAGAGCTGAGGATAAGTATGTTTTATCTGCGTGCAAACTTCCTGCACTGAAAGCTATGGATAATATTCCTATGGAAATTTTTTTTAGCAACTTCATTTTGTCCCTTCTTCTGTATTTTAAATTTTATTAATGAGATATTTACTATTATAATATTATTTGGTTTTGATTTCAATAGTAACAATGGAAATTTTCGCATTCTTCTACTAATTATCGGGGTGTTTGCAAAAAACTATATAAAATACAAAAAATATTCATTGTGACATTTATTCCTGATTAAAAATCCTTATATTTGCCAAAAATATTTTTGCAAGGATTTTTTTAGGGAGTGAAATTTTATGGAAATTAAACGAGGAGATATTTTTTATGCAGATTTAAGTCCGGTAGTCGGTTCTGAGCAAGGGGGAGTTCGACCGGTGCTTATAGTTCAAAACGACGTAGGAAATAAATACAGCCCTACGGTTATTGCCGCTGCGATAACCAGCCAGGAGATGAAAACCAAATTGCCGACGCATATAAATTTAGCTTCCGGAGGATGTGGTTTAGCCAAAGACTCGGTGGTTCTCTTGGAGCAGGTGAGAACTATCGACAAAAGGCGACTTAAAGAGAAAAGAGGCTGTGCAAATAAATCGGCTATGGATAAAATCAACGAAGCTCTGACAATAAGTTTTGGCTTAAATAATGTGTGAAAGCCTACATAAAATTGAAATTTATTTTAACTATTACCAAAAATAACTAAATATAAATTATTATTTAGTGAAAAATTAATGGTTTAAATGTGTTTGTCGTGATATAATACTGATGTATATTTAAATACTATAAAAAAACACCTCGAAAATCTTTTTTTATATTACTTTTGATTTAAAATTCAAATTTAGTCTTTAAAAAAGATGTCGAGGCGTGAAAAAATGGCAGAGGAATGAACAAAAAAGGAGATGATGCAGAGTATCCTCTAATAAAAAGGGAAGAAGTTGAGGAGGGGAGTAGAGGTGTTTAAAGGGAAGGAAAAACAAAATTATCAAAAAAAGTCAAAATCTGAAAATACCCTTGATTATTATCTTACCGAAAAAATCTCAAAAAAAAACGTAAATTGGTGGGAAAAAGGTGCTATTGACAAAGAAGACTGGGTTAATGACAAAAAATATGATTTTTTAAAAAGTAACACCGAAATCTCTGAGATAATCCCTGATGATACTTTTAAAGACCAAGATATTCCCGACAACTTTGGCTTCTTTGAAACTCCTCTGGGCACTATGGAAGTAGGTTATAAAAAAAACAGAAGAAATAATGAAGTAGCTTTTTCTTTAATGCCCGAAGAAGTAGAAGAGGAAAAAAATGTAAAAGAATATAATCTTAACAACCCCCAAAATTATTTTGGCGGAGAGAAAAATCGTTCGCAAAAGAAATTCAGAGCCAGTTCGATAAGTTTTAAAGTTGCTCCCAATAGTAAGCAAATTGAAAAATTTATAGATGACGATGATGGTATGCATGACGAACAGGACAGTTTGCTTTACCAGGACGAGAAAGATGATGAAAGATTGGAAGACTTAAAGCTTGTCAGTACAAAAAATGATTCCTCATATAGGAAAAAAATTAATGAGGAAATGGACAACATAAGACAGATAAAAAGAGAAAAAGAAGAAGATAACAACGCATTGGTAGAAGAGATAGAAAAATTTATGGATCGCTTAAAAAGGGAAAAAATCAACAAAAAAGTTGATTCCGACGATGCTGTAACACGTCGTCGAAGAATAGCGGTGCTTTCTTTGGAGAAAGATTTATCGGCGTTGGATTTAATTGAACTGAAAAGGATGCTTGAAAAAATGATGAACAGAAAAGAAATTAAAAATTTAAGAGAATTTTCTAAATTAAAAGAAAAAATCAACAATTTTAACAGAAAACAAATTGTGGACTGCATAAAAAGTATAGTTACTTTTTGTCCGGAGATTTTGGATTAAGTTTGATTAACGATAAATTAGGGCTCATTTCCCTATTTTATTTGTTAAATAAAGCGAGGCTTGACTCGCACAATACTTTGAAAAAAATCTGAATTTTTCGAATTGTTTTCAAAGTAAATTTAAAATTATATTTTGAATGTCAGAAAGGAGTGAAAGGTTCTTGCTACTAATCTAGTAGGGAACCGAGATGATTATGGCAGAGTATTTATCTCCGGGAGTCTATATCGAAGAGTTCGATAGCGGTCCAACTCCCATGCAGGGCGTGGGAACAAGCACAGCGGGATTTATTGGTGTTGCTGAAAAAGGTCCTATTTCAGGTATGCCTGTTTTGGTAACCGGTCCATCAGATTTTAGCAGAAAATTTGGTGGCTATTTGCATGAAAATGAGTTTGGTCAATACAGATTTTTGGCTCATGCGGTAAACCAGTTCTTTGCAAACGGCGGTTCAAGAGCATTTGTTATGCGTGTAGCACCTAGTGACGCTACAATAGCAAAAGCTACATGCAAACAGGGAAAAGATGGTGTTATAAGCATTTCTGCAAGAAATCCCGGCGCATGGGGAAATTCAGTAATAGTCTCATTTGAAGAAGTGAGCAACAGCAAAACTCAAATAATGGAAGATCTTGGCGAAGGAAGGTATCGTTTTAAAAGCGTTGCCGGTTTTAACGTAGGAGATGTGGTATGTATTAAAGGCGGCGAAGAAGAGCAATTTGGAATAATCAGTAATGTCGCCGGAGACGTTGTAAGTTTTGCAGAACCTTTCGAAGGTGATGTTGTTGACGCAGGGCTTTTACCTAAGTTTACGGTACATTCATGCGAACTGGATGTAATTGTGGACTATAAAGGCGAAGTTGAAAAATACAGTGGCGTAACATTTAATTCATCAGCTCCTTCGTTCATAGAAAAGGTTATGTCCAAATCCGAAATCGTTTCTGTAAAAGCTCAACCTACCGAAGAAGCTGTATCACCGATGGACGTAGTGAAACAAGTATTCCCGGGCAAGGGAGATGCTTTGAAAGTAACGCTTTCCGGAGGATTTAACGGTACGGCGGCAAGTCTCAGCGATGCTGATTTTATCGGTAAAGATGAAGGACCCGGAGCCAGAACAGGTATACAGTCGTTCATTGACAATACTGATGTAAGTATAATGGCTATTCCGGGAATCGTAAGTGCAAATGTACAACTTTCATTAGTTTCGCACTGTGAAAACTTGGCGAGCAGATTTGCTGTTTTGGATGTACCTATGACTTCAAAAACAGTTGCGGATATTTTGCAACACAGGGATATTGTGGATAGCGATTACTGTGCTATGTATCATCCGTGGATTCAAGTGTTTGACCCACTTGACAAAAAGGATACGTTTATCCCGCCGTCAGGATCAATAATGGGAATATTTGCAAGAAGCGACAACGCAAGAGGTGTTCATAAAGCTCCGGCAAACGAGGTTATCGCAAATTGCACAGGTTTGTTTGTTAACTACAGTGTTGCTGAGCAAGATTTATTGAACCCGAAAGGGGTAAACTTAATCAGAAAATTCCCCGGTGCGGGAATCAGAGTTTGGGGAGCACGAACAGCTTCATCCAAGCCGCTTTGGAAGTATGTCAACGTAAGACGTCTTTTCATTTACCTCGAGGAATCTATCAAAGCAAATACAAACTGGGTTGTATTCGAGCCAAACGACGCAAATCTTTGGTCACGTGTACAACGTACAATCGAGATGTTCTTAGAGGGAGTATGGAGATCGGGAGCTTTGGTAGGCGGCTCGCCTTCAGAGGCATTCTTTGTTGATATCGGCCCCAACACAATGAGCAAAGACGATATTGATAACGGAAGAATGATCTGCGTTATTGGTGTTGCTCCCGTTAAACCGGCTGAGTTTGTAATCTTCAGAATTACTCAAAAAACAGGTGAACAATAATTAAATTTTAAAAGAAAGGAGAATGATTATTTATGCCAGACGGATTAGCTACCACCGGTATTCAAGAATTAGGTACAGAGGTGCTTTCTACCAGCTCTTCAGTGGCAAATGGTTTATCTGCGCCTATCAGAGGATTTAGATTTACGGCAAATTTTGATGGACTTGGTACTACTTCTTTTAAAAGTGTGTCAGGATTCTCATCCGATGTTTCTGTATCTGAATATAGAGAGGGTGGATTCGGATATCTTACACCCAGAAAGCTCCCGGGACTTGTAAGCTATGACGATATAACTCTTGAAAAAGGCTTATATCAAAATCCTCTGTTATACAATTTCTTCAACGATTATTTGGAGGGAAATAGTTTTAGTCCGGTTAATGCACAAATTATAGTTTATAACAATGCAGGTGTACCTACAGCCAGCTGGACAGTTATAAACGCATGGCCGAAATCTTATAAGTCAACCGACCTTAGTGCGGACGATTCAAACGTTCTTATCGAGACTCTTACTCTCGTACATGAAGGAATTAAGAGAGATGTTAGTGTAGCGGCGGGTGCTTAATAAAAATTTATTATTTAATATTTTAACTTTTCTCCTCGCTTTTTTTGCGAGGAGAGAAGTATATAATTTAATAGGAAGAGTGATTATTAATGGCATTACCTTTTGAGACAGAAGTAAAATTTGAATTACCACGTGGATATGTGGACAGGAACGGAGAAATCCATAAAGAAGGAGTTATGAGGCTTGCAAATGCGGCAGATGAAATTATACCTCTAAATGATCCCAGAGTAAAAATGAATCCGGGATATTTGAGTGTTTTATTGCTTGAAAGAGTTGTAAAAAGTTTAGGTACTTTAAATCGAGTTGACGCACATGTTATTGAAAGCTTATTTACTGCCGATATGGCGTATTTGCAAGATTTATATCAAAAAATAAATGCGGTGGAACCTCCTGCGGTTAGTGTCGTGTGCCCGAAATGCGGACATGGATTTGAGTATGAAGCGCCTTTTTTCGGGGAAGCCTAAAAAGTTATCCAAGCAAAATTTTGTATGAAGAGATAGCTTTTTTGGCGTACTATTTTCATTGGTCCAGAGAAGAAATAATGCTTCTTCCACACAGAGAACGAATTAAGTTTTGCAATGAAGTTTCTAAGATAAATAAAAAAATGAACGCAGATTCCAACAATAATCGTAAAAATATTTTTGACATAAGCGACGAGTTATAAAGTTTGCTTTAGTGAGGTGCAGAGTAGATGGCTTTTGATGCGCAACAGGGGACTAATGTTATTGATATGGGGTTTCATAAATTGCCCGGTCTGAATGTTTCTTCCATGAAATATTTGAGCGGTAACTTTAGGTTTATTGTTACGCTTAACCAGTTTACATTCGGATTTAAATCAGTATCGGGATTATCTGTATCAAGAGAATTGAGAACTATCGAAGAAGGCGGTGTAAATGACCACGGTATATTAGTCGGTCAGCCGGATAACTCTTCGCATAGTTTGCGTTTTAGCAGAGGCCTTATGTTGCGCTTCCCCGAGATTGCAGATAAATTGGCAGTTGCCGCAGCGGTAAGAATTCCCAACGCTTCAGCAAGGTTTATGGCATTGATGACTGCGGCAGGTGCCAGCCCTCAAGAAACTTTAGAGAGAGGTCCGGCTCTGGGGATGGTAATCGCTTATGATAGAAACGGTAACGTAAGAGGGAAATATAGCTTCGTATCTTTTGGAATTACCGAATGGAGTGTTTCAGACCTTGATGCAACGGATTCGTCGGGTATATTAATTGAAGATTTAACCATAGCACATAGCGGACTTGTACGTGAACCTGTTACTGTGGTACCTGCTTCAATAGTTTCGGTAGGTTCCATAAGCGGAGAATCACAGGCGGAAATTAACGCACGCAGAGCAGAAGAAAAACTTAATTATCAGAACATGAGAAAAAAATGGGCAGAAAAGCTTGGAGATTTGGAAAAAGCAAAGGAAGACAAAGCAAAAGAACTTGAAAAAGTAAACGAACTTAAAGAAAAGCTTGCCAAAGGAGAATTGGATGAAGCTGCGATTGATGCGCTCTCGGATGTAAGTGACGATGTCAAGAATATGCTCAAAAAGTCACTTAAAGACAAGGAAATCAGAGACGAATTGGATGAATATACCAAAAATCTGGAAGAAGAAAAATCTTGGAAAGCCGAAGACGCTAAGAAATCTGCCAAAGAGCAGGCGGATAAAAATGCTGAAATCCGTGAAAAACAAATTTCTGAAAATACTAAAGAAAATTATGAAAAAGCTCGTGATGAACGTAAAGCTCAGATAGAGGAGCAAAATCAAAAACGTGCCGAAGAGCGAGAAGCTTCAGAAAATGCTAAAGCAGAAAAATCTGAACAGAATAAAGAATTAGTATCTCAAGCCGCCGAACGTGAGAAAGAAAATAAATCAAAGCGTGAAGCTGTGGAAGCGGTTAAAGCTGAAAAGGCTGAAGAAAACAAAAAATATTTGGAAAGTACCAAGGAAGACCGAGAAAAAGCTCAGAAAAAAGCTGACGAAATGAGAGAAAAATATGCTCAGCAGGCTCAAAAACAAGCCGAAAAGGATAAAGAAGTTCGGAAAAATCTTGACGAATATACCGATGCTTTAAACGATAAAAAAGATCAAAAAGCACAGGAACAACAAAAATTGGCAGATGCTCAAAATGAGCAATACCAAAAAAACAGAGAAGAATCTTTGAAAAATGATTAAAATTTTTTAACAAGGAAGTGATCGGTCTTTATGGAACGTGAAAATGAGAATTATATTTCTGAACTTGATCGTCACATTCAGAAACTTAAAGATGATTTAAGAAAAAAAGAACTGGAAATAGAAGCCGTTAAAGAAAAAATAAAGTCTCTTCTTCCGGTAAAAATTTATACCAGAAAAGAGTTAAAACTTATGGCAGATAAGCAAAAGAAGAAAGAAGATCAGAAATTAAACTATATAAAGACAAATATCGATCTAATTACCTTGGATGCTTTGAGAGAGGCCGATAAATTGAGGTCGGAAGCAGGTCCGACCGAAGAGTCAAAAAAAAGTGCGGAAATAAAAGCATTAGCTATAGAGATTCAAGCTTTAGAAAGAGACATAAAAATAAAAAGCGAAATAAAGGAAGAAAAGCGCCGAAAAGCCGAAGAATATATGGCGCAGAAGGTTGTGAGCGAAACAAGGTTGAAACGACTGGAGAGAAAAATGAAAATAAATCATAATATCCCTTCTCAGCAGATTTCAGAAATAAAAAAAGAGATTTTTCATCTAAAAAATCAGATTAGTTCCATGAGAGAAAAATATTTTGTTTCGATAAGACAAACAGAGAATATCGGTCTAAAATTATTAAATTCCGAAAGGAGATTGATTAACCGAAAGACTGATTTTAAAAGTTTAACTTGTTAAAAAGCTATTTAATACTTCAAGGCGGTAATAAAAATATGAAAGAAAAAAGTATTCGTTCTACCGGAATAAAGTCTATGACAAATGTTAAATCGTCCGGAAATCTAATAACTTTAAAAAATAATAATAGTTTTTGCAATAATTTTATAAATCATGGCCCGATTACATCTTTGGTAGATACCTCCGGCGGGTACGATTCCCCTGAGAGCAAATTGATTTATGATTACTCCGGGTCTTCATCTGTTTACGAAGATGTTTTAGGGAAGATAATTGACCTTTTGTTTCAGCTTCGTGCAGCTCAAAGCGACCAAAATGTTTTTGTGCAGAACAACACAGTTGTCCGAGAGCAAATCCTCAATCAACTTCAAAATGAGATTTTAAAAGTAAATCATAAATTGTCGAAGAATCAAATAAAAAATCTTGAAGTTATTTCAAGTAATTCTTTTGATGAAGATAAACTTAACGAAATTTTAAAATCATTTTTAGAAAGTTCAAAAAAAAAATCGTCCAAAAATAATTTAGAACCATATGGCTCTCAATTTTTAAATAACATTAGTTTAAGAACGCTTGAAAACATTAAAAAAACATATTCAAGTGTTCTGAGTGCTGTTATAAATAAGAAAAGTCTTACTCATCGGATTTTAAATACTCAAGAATATGAAAACAAAAAATTCCGAACCAAATTAATTAATGTTAATCCTTATGAAAATCGGATTTCTGAGGGTAAACCCGAGTCGTCGAATCGTGCATATTCCGGAAAATTAATAAACAGGAAAACAGTTTATAATATCGAAGAAACGGCTCCGGAGTCTACACAATTTTACGAAGAAAAAATAATAAAAAATATTTCAAAAATCTTTCCCGAAATCAAAAAATTCAAAAAATCAACTCAGACGGACTTTTTAACAACTCTAAATTCTTTTGTTAAGAACATCTTGGAATCCACCGGAATTGAAACTAAGTTAATTCCTAAAAATATAGAAAAAGTAAAAAATTTTTACCAAAATAAAACCATACAGGCTCGCAAAAATGTTTTTGATGTTTCGCACAAGCTTATAAACAGAAAAAATATAAATATCCATACAGAAAATCAGGAAGATTCAGAAACCGAAAGACAAGATTTAAAAAAATACAATTATCTTATAAACAATAAGTTTAACGAGCTTTTCAAAGATGAAAATATAATTTCAGAACAATTCAGAATAAAAAACCAAAAATATCAACGAATAGTTGATTTTGTAAAAAATAAAAACAATATTATTTCAGAAGAAGATATAAATTTTAAAAAGATATCAAAAATATTTTCTTCAAATTCAAAAAATTTAATATATAGAAATATAAATTCTGAAAGTAGTAATTTTGAAGATATCGATTCTGACACGATAATAAATAAAATTTTAAAAACCGATCACATAAAAGATGTCAAAAAGCAGACTAAAGAACTTCAAAAAAATATAAACATAATAAAACAAAAAGATATCCACGAAAAATATAATATTAAAAACAATAAAGTTTATGAAAATGAAGTTAATTATATTGAGCCTCAACCGCTAACTCATAAAATTGAAAGTGTCGAGCGAGATTCTGAGATTATTAATAAAGAAGATATCTATAAAATAATTCCTAAATTAAGAAATGAAACAAAAGTCGTAAAATCAGATATTCAAACCAATGTACTCAAAAACATTACCAGATTTTTGGATCCGATTGTTAACAAGCGTACTACTTTTAGCGTAATTAATAAAGAATTAAACATCAGGAATATAAATAAAAATCTTACGTATTTAACCGACAAAACCCGAAGTGTTCGTGAAAAAATTTTGATAAACGATATAAACAAAACTTTCGATTCGACGTACAGAATTCCCGAAGAAAAGTACATGATTTATAAAGAAGAAAAACACGAGCCTGCTCCGGAAAATACTAAGAAAGAAGAAAAAAAATCTAAGTTTGAAAAAAAGGTTAAAAATAAAGAAATTGAAAAAGTATGTATTCCAAGTCAAGAAAAAGTAGATTTATCGAAAATTAAAAATGAAATAATTTCAAATACCTTAAAGCGTGAAGATGTAGAAAAAATGATACAATCCTACATGAGTAAAATAAATCTAGATTCGATATCCAGGCGAGTAATGAAAGAGATGAAAACCTCTATAGAAATTGAAAATATGAGAAATGGAATATTTAATTAATTTTTTAAAAAGGAATGTTGAAAATGGGTTTAGGGAGTGTAATTAAAGGTGGACTTAGTTCTGCTGCAAGCTCTATGCTTTCAGGAAATTTTGGCAGCGAAGGTTCGACAGGGTTAAATCCTTCTTTTGAAATGAAATTGAATGGCAAAGAAATTAAATTAAATGAGGGTTCCTTGTTAACGGATGTATGTGTTGATCGTACGATTTTTGATTCGAAAGCCGGCATATGCATGTTTACCATTAAAAACACAAGGATGGAATTTAACAAGTCAAAAATTTCCATAAACGATGATCTTGTGTTCCAGTTAGGAAGCAAAATTGAATTAAGTATGGGGTATGGTGGCAAAAATTTAAAAATTTTTACCGGATACGTTGTTAAATCGGTTTCTTCGGTTGAGCATCTGACTAATTCGTGTGTTATTTCGGTAAGCAAAGTTGTATGTATGGATCCAAAGTGGTTTCTTATGTCAAAAAGAGAATTTAATTGCTATAGTCTTAGTAAAAAATATAGCGCTGTAGTTAGCAGTATACTCAACGATATGGGGTATGCTCAAAAATTTAGCGGAGTCACAATAGACATTAGTGGAGAACCTAACCCCAATGATTTCCTTGGTAATTATGTTGCTTGCCAGGAAGGTGAAAGTGATTTTGAATTTTTAAAAATGTTAGCGGAAGAAACAGGTTGTTTGTTTTATGCTGATGAAGAGGGATGCCTTAATTTTATATCTATTGATAGTAATAAAAAACCGAAAGGCATCAAAAAGAGTATTGAATCAGACAAAGGAATTATAGAAGTCAGTGTTGAGGGAAATAGAGGAGATATACCGCTAAGAGTTTGTGTTTTGGGCATAAATAAAGATGACATTGGAGGAGTTATCAAAGGGGAATCTAAAGACAGTGTACCTATTGGCAGCGGAAAAGATAGTGATACATCCACTAAAAATGTTCCCAGATCATCAGTATTTGAAGTAAATACAGGAAGCGTTATTTCCAAAAAATTGGCTGAGTTTAGAGCTCAGGCGATTATGAATTTAAAAGAAATAAAATTTATGCAAGTGTCTGTAAAGTTTAGAGGAAATCCCGGATTCAAATTAGGGCAAATGGTTAAGGTTAGCAAAACAGCTATGATCCCCGATAGTGAATATATGGTTTCAGGTATTAAAAACGAATATAATTCACAGCCTGGAGCTGAATATACAACTACAGTGACATTAAATGCTACAAGATCCAATCCTGTCCCAACAATCAAATAAACATAAAATAAAATAGCGAGGAACGTGTTATGAAACATGATTATGGTTTAAAAATCGGAACAGTTAAACGAAATGCCGGAGGTAGCGGGAAATCTATGGCTCCTAATTGCGTTACGGTAAGTATTCAGGATGGTCTAAATCGCATTAAGGATGTAACGGCAAGAGTTTTATCTTCTTTTGCCGGCAATGATTTTGGCAGCGTTATAATCCCTCAAGACGGCGAACAAGTTTTGATTGGATATTTAAATGGTAATTCTGATGGCGAAGCTTATATACTCGGAAGTGTTTTCCAGGGGAAAATCAATCCTCCATACGATATATCCAAAACAAAAGTGCCGGACGACACAAAACCCGGTGAAAGTATGGTAATAAAACTAAAAAACAAAACGCAAATATCCGTAAACAATGTTAGCGATAAAGATACTTCAATTACAATTACCACCGGTACAAATAGTAGGGTAATACAACTTATAGACAAGTCCGATAATTCATTCATTCAAATTGCAGATAAAGTTAATTCTCCCGAAACATACATGAAAATTGATTTCGCTAAAGGAGAAATCGAATGTAAGGCCAAGACAAAGATGAGTTTTACAGTCGGTGAAAATAAGGGTTCGATGGTTTTAGATGGAAACAGTGGAAATATTAGTGTAAACAGCCAAGGTAATATTAACTTGGACAGCAAAAAAAATATTACTTTAAATTCTACAAGCGGGTCTACTTTAAGCTGCGGAAGCAATAAATTTGCTGCCGGTACCGCAAACGCAGAAATTAATGGCGCTCAGATTAATGTGAAAGGAAGCGGCCCGGTTGCCGTTAAAGGAGCTACTGTTCAACTTGGATAATAATTAAATTAAGAAAGGGGAATCAATATGCCGGTTATAAAAGGTTGGAAGTTTCCTGTACAAATAGATAAAAGCAGCGGAAAAATTCAAACTGTAGAAGATAATGAATGTGTAAAGCAATCTGTAAGAGTTATAATTGGAACCCAAAAATACGAAAGAAAAATAGTGCCTAATTTCGGCACAGATTTAAGATGGTTCATGTTCCAAGTGGTGGACCCGAATTTTATTTCAGAAGTTAAAAGTACTCTCACAGATTCAATAACCGAGTGGGAAGAGCATATCGCCAGTTTAAATGTTTCGGTAAATTCTTCCACCGGTCCTATAAGCACCGTGACTGCGAATATAGACTATATAACTGATATAGAACCTACTCAAGAAAGAATCAGTCAAAGAATCGATGCCAATGAATAGCGAATTTTTAGGAAAGGAAGTGAGTTGAGCCTAGTGTATTGTCTCACAATAGGGAGGCGTACGGCTCCGAAATATATGAGTAAAATCCCAAATCTTGATAATAGAGATTATGATAAATTATTAAAAGAAGTAAAAGAATTGGCAAGACAATATACACCTGAATGGAATTTTGATGAAAAAAGTTCTGACTTCGGCGTTGTATTTTCGAAGATATTTTGTAAAATGATGGAAAATACTATAAGTAAATATAACAAAACTTCTTATAACCACTATCTTACCTTTCTTAATATTCTTGGAACTCATTTAAGATCTTCGGCACCTGCTTCCGGAATGGTTATTTCGAAAATTGCGGAAGGTATGGATTCTAAATATGTGGAGAAAGGTACAAAACTTTATGTGAGTTCCGACAATGAGGATGGCTCGGTTGTGTACGAAACTACGGATCCTCTGACAGTTTTGGATACGTCAATAAACAGCATTTGCATAAGTGAAAAGAAATCAGATTTTATATCTTACGTCTATAACGTAAATAATCCGGAAAAATCTAAATTTACTCCATTTAGAATTTTTGATAACGTCCTGAATGAAAATTTGCAGTCGCACATTGTTTATTTCAGAGATGATATAGTATTCTATATGAGCAAAACCTGCCTGGAATTTAAATTTTTTAACAGATTATCCGAAAAAAGAAATAATTCCCTTGCAGATATATTTTCAGACAAAGATAATGTTAGATGGGAATATTATAACGGAGAAGATTGGCAGAAAATCGAGTCTGTTCAAAAAACCGATAATGCCGTAAGAATAGAATTTGATGCTTGTACTCAGCCGGTGTCGGTTATGGGCGAAATGGGAAGATATATAAGATGTGTATTTAAAAGGATTCCTTCTGAGAATATATATCTTACTTCTATAAAATATAAGTCTTTTTCGTCAGAACTTTCTCCTAACATCTATATGCTCGATAGTTTGGAACTTGAAAAAAATGACTTTTATCCTTTTGGCGAACAATTTGGTATGTACAATATGTTTACTTGTTCTTGTGATGAAGCTTTTACAAAAAAAGGCGCCGTGATTGAATTAAGTGCAGATGTACAATTTGTAAAAATAAGCACAGACTTAACAATGCCGGGGAAAAGATATAAAAGCATAATGACAGACAATGATTTTGCGGATTTACAGCCGGACGACATAGAGATACAGGGATTGATTTGGGAATATTGGAACGGAAGTGGCTGGGCTCGACTTGAATACGATGAAAGCGGAAGGGACTTCTTAAAAGTATCAAAGAAAAGTCAAGTTCGCAGGTCATTCAAATTTAAGTGCCCGCAGGATATCGAAAAAATTTCTATAGGTTCGTATGAAGCAAATTATATTCGTGCAAGAATTTCAAATATTAACAATCAGTATGATTATTACGCTAACTATATTACACCGTATATTCATTCTGTTACTGTGAAATATCATTATGAGGGCGACGGACATCGTTTAAAAAGTTTTAAAGCCGAAAACGAGTTAAAAAAATATGAAGTTAAGATCCCTGACTCCGGTGAAGCGGTTGTTCTCGAAAATAATTTGTGCGAATTTCCTGCGATGTATATTTGCTTATCCAAACCTTTAGATAGGGGAATAATCAGAGCCTTTATAAGTATAGAAGAAGGAATTCACAGATATAATCCGACCTTAAAATGGGAATATTTAGCGGATGACAATAAAGGCGGATACAAGTGGAATCATATCGATACCATTGATGCAACCGATAATCTTTCTCACAGTGAAACAATTACGTTTATAGGGAAAAAAGATTTTAAGAAAAGTACGATATTTGGTTCAGAAGGATATTTTTTACGATTGCTTAATCCTAATAAAAAGTATGCTGACAAAAACGATATCGCAAGCAGACCGATAATTAACAGTATAGATTTTAATGCAGTAAAAATAATTCAAAAAAATTCTCGTGAGCCTGAGTTTTTTTCAATCACAGCAAATGAAGAAAATAAAATCTGTTATCTTTCTCTCTCAAACGTTTCCGATGTTGAAGTGTGGGTTAACGAATATGAAAATATTTCTACAGTCGAACGAGAAAAATTTTTAAGTATGCCCGCCGGCATGGTGCAGCCGGAGTACGATGATTTTGGTAAATTGGAAAAATTATGGATAAAATGGAGAGAAGTTCCAAATCTTATTGCGTACGGAAATTTTGATAGAGTTTATGAAATAGATTATCCAAAAGGCGAAATAAAATTTGGTGACGGAATAAACGGAAAAATTCCCCCGGAACAATACGATGAAAGTATAAAAATCAAGTATTCGGTATGTAACGGAGAAGAAGGAAATATTGAAAGCGGAGAGATTGAGGGATTTGTAGATTCGTACAGAGAGATAGTTGACGTTACCAATCCATATCCAATTATGGGCGGAGTTAATATGGAAACCGTCGATAGCGCCGCCAGGAGGATGTTTAGCCAAGTAGCAGGCGGGAATAGATTAATATCTTTGACGGACTTTGAAGATGCTATCAAATTCATTGATAGAAATATATATCGTGTAAAATGTGTTTCTCACGTTGATGAGGATAATAACCCTGCAGTAGGAATAACTTCTATAGCTGTTCTTCCAAAAAAATTCATGCAAGGTATTGAAAAATTCCAAGGAATAAAAAACCATATTTGGAAATTTATCGACGAAAAAGCGCCGGCAACCATTTCAAATTCGACTCGACTTAGAGTTTTTGAAGTTAGCTATGTGGAAACAAGTGTATCGGTAGAAGCGGTAGTGGACGATTTCAATGCTTATCAGGGAGTTTACAGCGGCATAGAGAAAAAGCTGGAAGAATTTTTGAATCCTGTTACCGGAAATTTTTCACGAAAAGGATGGAATATCGGGGAGTTCCCCCAGAAAGAGTTTATCTATGACTATATAAAATCTGTTCCAAATATAAAATGGATAAGATCTGTGAATATATTCACTAAATTAATTACTCCGGATGGTAAAAAAGAAGTGGATTGTGAATATATTAAAAATAATAATTTTGTGGTTCCTGTTTTTGGAACTCCAATGATAAATATTACCGTAGAGTAGAATTGGTAGGTGAATTTGATGATAGAACTCGAAAACCTTGATAATCGTTCTCTTGATGATATTTTGGACGAAGCAAAAACTCAAATAGGATATTTGAGCACAGAGTGGACGAACTTTCAAGAAGCAGACCCGGGAATCACTTTAGTGGAACTTTTCAGTTGGCTAAAATCTGTTCAACATGAATATCTAAATCGTGAAATGCCGGCAGTAAGCTTAAAACTTCTTAAGCTTCTTGATGTTGAAAGGCGAAAAAACAAAGGTTCCACAACGTTACTTGAAATACTTAACATAAAAGAAGATACATTTGTTCCAAAAAGAACTCAGTGGAAGTCCGGGAATATGATTTTTGAAAATGTCAACTACCAAACTTTTACAGGTTCAAATATTCTTAGTGTATGCTTTGAAAACCCCGAAATGCCCGGTACCGAAGAGTACTATAAATTTGACGGAAACAATGTTTTTTATCTTTTCGGAAAAGATATTGACAGAAAAAATGATAAAGAAATTCGAAGACGCTTTATAATTAATTTTGATTCTCCTATTTTCGAAAACAGCGTTGTCAATTTGTATTTTTCGGTTCATGTAAGTAAAGGTCTCGAAAGAAATCCGATAAAAATCGGTGATAAATTTGAAAAAATGGCAGATGTACAATGGGAGTATTATGGCGAAAAAGACGGTAAAATAGGTTGGCATAAATTAACGGTAGTCAATGACGATACTTATAATTTCTTATTTTCAGGGATAATACGATTAAAAATTCCCGGAAAAATGAGCTCAATCGAAGGCGAATATAAAATCCGAGCTACATTGATAAATGACGAGTATGATTATCCTCCCCGAATCGAGCGAATTCTCACGAATGTGTTTAAAGTTAGGCAAGAAGAAACAATTTGCGAAAATAAAATAATAAAAAAAGAAAATATACTTCCTGATCAGACAGTCAAACTTTTCAGCAATTTAGCGGTATATGGCAGAAGTGAAGTTTATTACAAAAAAAATGGCGGATGGATAAAAACCGATTTGCCTACCTTTAAGTCTGAAATAAAAAAAGGAACTTTGACAGTGGATTTAGAAACTATTTGGGATAAAATCAAGCACCTTAAATCTTCTGAAGAGGCCGTGATGATAGTTTCATATAGCCAGGCTGTAAGGAATAATGTAATAATCGGTAGCTCGAATGGAATTTCTGACCAGTCAGTCGAATTTAATATAAAGAATTTGCTTTATGACAATATGGAGTTGCTGATATCCGAAAATATAAACGGCGAAGAAACATATTTCAAATGGAAGCGAGTGGACGACTTTTTCTCTTCCGGAAAATACGATAGGCATTTTGTTTATGATGAACAGAACCGGCAAATTAAATTCGGTGACCATGAACATGGAATGGCTCCGAGAGTAGGTATCGACAATATAAAAATTTGTAATATAAAATGTACATTCGGAGCAGATTCGAACATAAAATCCAAAATGATTAACTGCGTATCTTCAATGAATAAGTCTTTAAAAAAGGCAGGAATAAGCCAAATAGTAGATGCTGTTGGGGGGGAAGATGTCGAAACGCTTCAGCACGCTTCAGCCAGAGCGGCAGATATATTCAATAACTCCGGACGAGCTGTTACAATACAGGATTACGAAAATATAGTAAAAGCTACCCCCGGGCTTACATTTAGTAATGTGAAAATTCTTCCAAATTATATGCCGGGCGAAGATGTTTCAAAACAAAACTGCGTTACAATTGCGGTAAGATGGAATCGGAAAGTAGGACTTACTTTACCTAAAAGTTTTGAGAAAAATATAATGAATCATATAGAAAAGTACAGGCTCATAAACACAAAAATAAAAGTCGTCAGCCCTGAATATATCGGAATTACTCTGGAAGGGGAAATTGTTGTCGATTCATCCTATCGTGTTGACAGCCGAGAAATAGAAAAAGAACTTAAAAAATTTATAAATAAAGTAAATCAAGATTTGGGTTCGCCGCTTCATTTCAGCGATATTTTTGGTCTGATCGATAGGATGAAATATGTTTCCCGACTAAACAGTTTGCGAATCATCCCTTCGGGAAATTTTATAAAGAAAACGGTAGCTGAAGATATAATTATTCCTCCAAACGGAGTATATTACATCAAAAAAACCAATTTTAATTATGTTAAGAGCTCAGAAATTTATAGGAGTTAGGGGGAAGTTTAAGTGGCTTCAGGAGCAAAGTGTTTTATACTTAATCGGGAGTCGGATTGGAAAGATAAAAGTATTATCAAAAATTTTAAATTTTCAAAAGATAAATTTATATCTTACAATTCAAAAATGGAAAGCAGTATATATATATCAAAAGCATTTGACAGCACTCAGAATGAAACAGTTTGGCACAGACTTAGACTTTTTGCCGAAGCGGCACCGAGTGTGGCGTTTAAAATTTTCGCATACGCAAGTGATGATACCCATGTGTTAGTGCCTATGCCGGGAAACAAAGGGCAGACGAAGGTAGATTTAAATGAATATATTTCTGACCCATCGATAGATATAAATCGTAAAGTAGATGTATTTGAATATATAGGTTCGTCAGTTTTTGAAAATTGTTTTGACGTGCTTTTATACAGTTTAAAAGGGCGATACCTGTGGATATGTTTAGAAGTATTTGATGAAACAAGCGAAAGTTTAAAAATAGATTCTATGAAAATAGAATTTCCTCAAATTTCTTTTGTTGATTACTTGCCGGAAATTTATAAAGAGGGTCAAAAAAGAGATTGTTTCTTTCAGCGATTTATGGGTATATTTCAGTCTATCTATACTGACCTTGAAGATAAGATAGATTTTACTCCTCTAAGATTCGATGTAGACAGAACAAGCAGAGAATTTTTGGATTGGATTGCCGATTGGCTTTCGGTTAGATATGCAGATATTTGGGGCGAAAAAAAGTTCAGAAAAATAATAAAAGAAGCGGTTAAAATTTATAAACTTAAGGGCACAAAAAAATCTATTTCCAAAATTGTTCAGGAATACGCAGGAATCGAACCAATAATAGTAGAACAATTTGACGTAAAAAATAATATGTATTATGATAACAATAAAGAGGTTATAGAAAATTTATTTGGTGATAATGGATATACTTTTACCGTTATGTTGCCTCAGAGCTATATAAAAGATTCCGAAAATTATGTGGAACTTCTAAAGCTTATCAATAAAGTTAAACCTGTGGATTCAATGTGCAATTTGGTTGCTTTAAGTGATCAAATTTATCTTGATAATCACTGTTATATGGGAATAAATTCTTTTATAACCACCAATGAAGCGCTGGTACTTAATGCCGCTCGCCCTGACGTAAATAATTTAATGATAATAAACTCCGCTACAGAAAATAATTAGGAAAAGAGGAAGAAAAATGAATAATAAACAATATTATTTAGCAGAGAGAAATAATTATTTTTTCGGTAAATTGATGACTGTTCGTGATTTTGAAAGTGAACAAAATTATGTCAATTCAAAGCGTCGCCTGAATAATAAAATGATGGGTGGGTCCGGAATAGTGTCGGGCTTGGACGTTATTTTGGTAGATAACAAAACTTTTTCTCTTGAACCCGGTATGGCACTTGACTATATGGGTCGTGAAATAGTTGTTTCGGAGCCGTATATCAGAAGACTTAATGTTATAAAGGGCTTCGAAGAAAATAAAGAAAAAGGAATAGTATATCTTTGCATAGGGTATAAAGAAGATTTAAAAGAAACCACTTTTTCGGTCGCAGGTTCAGGAAAATCCAGCGGTGTGAGCGAAGAATTTAATAGGGTAAGCGAAGGTTATGAGCTGTTTTTAACTTCTCAAAAGCCAACCTCGGAGATGAAACTTGACCATCTCATAAATAAAACAATCGAAATTTATAACGATCAAGGTATTAAATTAAGCGCTGTAATATCCAAGTATGTTAACCCGAAAAAATGCTTGAAAGTTACGATACTATTCGAAAAAGAAAATGTAGAGGCACCGGTGAATTTCAAATTCAGCATGCAAGGGGAATTCTTTAAAAATATTACGGGCGAAAAAGAAATAAATGTAAGTTATGAAGAAACCGAAATTTCAACTTACAAAAGTTTTTCGAAAGATTATTATATATATTGCGATGCTGCTTCGGACGCTTCCGCTGATATAATTATAGACCGTAAATCTTTCTCTCTTAAAGTTGGGCAAGAAGAAACCCGTTTGACTGAGGATTTCACTGTTCCTGTGTCAATTACAACAACTCCGATACGTGATGTGGTAATAAAAGACTATTATTCAAGAGATTTTATTAATACCATCGAAAACGTAGACAGCAAGTATATCTATCTTGCTAAGATTCATTTGGTAAGCAATCAACTTGATTATTTTATCGAGAGTTTCGAAAAGCATCCATACAATCAGTATCTTTATAGCAATGAACTTCTGGAGCTTTTGCAAGAAATAGCCGAAGATACTGATAAAACCCCGGTTGTATCCTCTGAGGACATAAAAGAAGCTGAAAAAACAATACCTGAAGTTTTCGAAGAAGAAAATATTTCTTGCAGTGAGAATATAACCACAGGTGTTGAAAGAATTAATTTGGGATTTAGCCCCAAAGTCGGTAAATCGTATTATTCTTATGAATTTGTGCATGGACTTGGCGAAGGAAATGTAGCCATAGTGACCGCCATTGATAATAAAGCAAATTATCTCACAGATGACAAAGGCCTCATTGTTTTTGGAGATAAGGGAGTTTTTTCAAAGGAAGAAATATCAGTTTCTGCACCCAACGTAAAAGTTGCTGCCATTGCAAATTCTAAAAAGGGCACAGTAAGATTGGGAGTCAGACTCCTTGAAAAAACCAACGCTCAAGCAGTTGACATAAGATGGTGGGCTATTAAGCCGACAGAAATCAAAGACGAAGACGAAGATTTGGTAATAGATGAAAATGTAAAAGTTATTGTTTCGCCGAATACCATTCACGTTAAGCCGCTTGAACAAGTCAGATTTGAAGCCCGAATCGAAGGGGCAATCAGTCAAGAAATTCGTTGGGAAATGGCTGAGCCTAATACCGGTACCATCGATAATAACGGACTTTACACCGCACCTTCAAAAGAGGGCGTTTATGAAATTAAAGCTTATAGTGTTAAATTTGAAAATAAATCCGATTCCGCATATGTTGTCGTCAGTTCCGCAGAGTAATAAAATTTTACTTTAAACTGAATAAAATTAATTAAAAAAGCTCATTATTCTTTATGTGTGAATTTAAAAGAATAAAGGAGCTTTTTATTATGATTGGTGTAAAGACAAAAGCGATTATTTCGGGGTTTATTATTTCCGTGCTTATCTCGTTTACAGGATTTTTTAACAGATGTGAATGTATAAGCGATAAAATTTTCAGATTACATATAATAGCAAACTCTGACCAAGACTTCGACCAGGACTTAAAACTAAAAGTCCGAGATAGAATTTTAAAAGATTTTGGAAGCAAATTTAAAAATCTCAGTGATTTGGTAAGTGCAGAAAAATTGACGGAAGAGAATATTGAAAATATAAAAAGATCTGCCATTGATGAAATTAAAGCAAACGGCTATGATTATCCGGTCGAAATATATATAACTCGTATGTATTTTAATACACGCACATACGATGATATTTCGATGCCTGCAGGAGTTTATGACGCACTTAGGGTAGTGATAGGAGAGGGAAAAGGGAAAAACTGGTGGTGTGTTATGTTCCCGCCCATGTGTGTTTCTGCCGCTTGTGAAAAAGATGAGCTTGGCACGGTTTTAAATAAAGAAGAGATTGAAATATTGGAAAATAAAAGGGAATATAATTTTGAATTTAAAATTTTGGAAATATTTTTTCAAATAAAAAATTTTATTGACGAAAGTATTCAGTCTTTGAGCGTTGATATTTTTAAAAAATATGATGTGGATTTTTATATAATTGATGTTTTAAAAAATATCAAAAATAGTTTTTTGGAAGATTTATAAAATAAAATTGCAACAGTTCTTGCAATTAGATGAATTATTTGATATTATAAGACTAAGCGGTTTAAAAAGAACTTAGGTGAAAGAATAAGTTTTTTTGAGTCTTAAATATTAAATATAATAGTGATAAGGAGAAATTTATTATGGCAAAATGTCAACTTTGTGGAAAAGCAGTAGCTTTTGGAATAAAAGTTTCGCACTCTCACAGACGTGCAAATAAAATGTGGAAACCAAACGTAAGAAGAGTAAGAGCGGTTATAAATGGTACTCCTAAGCGCTTATATGCTTGCACAAGATGTATGCGTTCAGGCAGAGTTTCTGAGAATGCCTAAAATTTTTGTTGAAGATAGAGATTCGAAGGAAAAAATTTTTATTGAATACATTTCAAACTTTGACCTAAGTCAGACTTTTGACTGTGGTCAATGTTTTCGTTGGAATAAAAACGAAAATGCTTACAACGGAGTAGCATTTGGGCGTGAGATCACTGTATTTTCGGAAAATGACGACATTGTTTTTTCAAAAATTACGGTACATGAATTCAATTTGGTGTGGAAAAATTATTTTGATTTTTACACTGATTATAAAAGAATAGGTGAAGAATTTTGTAATTTTGACCCTATTCTTAAAAATGCGTACGAGTTTTGTCCGGGTATCCGTATTTTAAAGCAAGACCCGTGGGAAGTTTTGTGCTCGTTTATAATTTCTCAAAATAATAATATTCCTCGAATAAAAAAGATTATTTTCTCTTTGTGCGAAAAATTTGGCAATAAATTAGAAAATAATTACACTTTCCCTGCTGCAGATAAGTTAGCCGACTTAGACGAAAATGATTTACTGCCTATAAAAAGCGGATTCAGAGCAAAATATATATTGGATGCCGCAAGAAAATTTGTTTCAGGAGAAATAAATTTTCAGAATTTAAGCACCTTATCTCTTGAAGATGCCAGAGAAGAATTGAAAAAAATAAAAGGTGTAGGAGATAAAGTAGCGGATTGCGTTTTGCTTTATGGAATGCATCGCTTAGATGCTTTTCCGATGGATGTTTGGATGAAAAAAGTAATGTCCCGCTTTTTTATAGGCGAAACTTCTGAAATTTTTGGAAATTATGCCGGAATAGCTCAGCAGTATCTTTATTATTACTCTCGATCAAACCCACAAATCTTTAAATAGACAAAAAAACTATCCTCTTTTACTGTAAAAGGATAGTTTATTTTTATTTTTTTAACATATTTTGCAATTCGAAAGTGTTACCCTCCGCCAAGGCTTTGCGTATGCGTGTTGAACTGACGGGTGACTTGTTAAATAGTACAGGATTTACTATTTTTGATTTTATGCCGTAGTCCAAACAAATTTTTTTCAAATCCGTGGCGTCGGCAATCCCACCTGCTCCAAAATGATAATTAAATCCGCAAACTACTGCTTTTGCGTTTAAAGTTTTAAATAGAATTTCTCGAACGAATTGTTCAGCAGACATATTTTTTATTTTTAAAAAATCGGAGATATACATAATTTCGATTCCTAAATTCTGCATGGCAACTTGTTTTTCGGCCGTCGAAAAAATTTTTTTCTCCGGAGATTTCATTATTTCCGATTTGGGGTTTGATGAGAACGTAAATACGGTGGGAGTTAACCCTTCTTTTTTGAATTTGACGGTTTTTTTAAGAACTTTTTGGTGTCCTATATGAATTCCGTCAAAGTACCCAAGTGCAACAGCGGTTGGGATTTCTTGTTTTTCTAATGTATTATAAATTTTCATTTTTATCACCGAATTTTTAATTTTTGGTTGTAGTCGTGAATGTATAACTTATTGAATTTATTTTTAATGTACACATTTTAAAACTTTTAATTCTTCTTTTAAAGTGTCTGATTTACCGAGTCCAACAAAATTATTTTCACTGTACAATCTATAGATAATTCCGTCTTGGAATCCATTTTGGAAGTTTAATCTTGACAATGAAAGTGCGCCACCATTTTTGAATCTTTCGGATTGGGCTTTGGAAATATATATTTTTTCATAGTTTTTTAGTAAACTGTCTGTTGGCAATAAATATTTTTCACATATTTCTTCAGCAGATAAATTTCCGATTTTTTCCAAACTAACACTGTTTTCAACTTTAAATCCACCGGATAAAGTCCTTCTCAGAGAAGACATGGTTGCCGGGCAGTTCAAACTTTTCCCAATGTCATGGCATAAAGTTCGTATATAGGTACCTTGAGAGCACAGAACTTTAATTTCAGCTGTTTGATTTTTTTCATCAAAATTTAAAAGTTGCAAATTATTTATGGTAATAACACGTGCTTTCCGTTCCACTTCGATGCCTTTTCTGGCTAATTCATATAATTTTTTGCCGTTTAATTTTATTGCAGAGAACATAGGGGGAATCTGTTGTATTTCGCCGACAAACTGTTTTAATGTTTCAATAAGTATTTTTTCGTTTATATGAGATTCTTTTTTTGAAATTATTTTACCGGTATAGTCCAGAGTGTCGGTTTCAATTCCAAATTGTATTTTTGCAATATATTCTTTGTTGTGATTGTCTGCATATATTTGAAATTTGGCTGTGTCCCCGATTACAATCGGTAAAACCCCCGTAGCCATAGGATCCAGAGTTCCCATATGGCCTATTTTTTTTTGATTTAATTTTTTACGAAGTATGGCAATTACATCAAATGAAGTGTAGTTTTGTGGTTTGTCAATGATAATTATTCCGTTCATTTTTTCCACCCAAATTTGTAAACCAGTGTACTTATTATTTTTTCATATATTTCTGTAAGAGTTCCGTTTATTGTAAATCCTGCGGCTCGCTGATGACCGCCTCCGTTAAAATATTCGCAAAATTTGCTCGCATCAATGTCTTCCGAAGTTCTTACGGACACTTTGTAATTTCCGGATGTCTTTTCTCGCAGAGTGATTCCGATTTGGACTCCTTCGATTTTTATCGGAATGGATGCAATTCCGTCAAGCTCGTTGTCTGTTATACCAATTTTTTCCATTTCATTTATAGATATGTGAGTTATGGCGCATTTGTTACCGAAAAAATACTTTAAATTTTTGTACATATTCTTTTCTGTTTCCAATTTTATGCGTGATTTTTTTGTAAAAATATTCTCGTTTATTTTCGCTACAGGAGCACCATACTCTATCAATTTTGCGGCGATATAGTGTGAATTTGCGGACGTATTGGAGTATTCAAAGCAACCTGTGTCTGTGGAAATCCCGACGTATAAACACGATGCAATTTCCTTATCGATATTAATATCTAAATTTTTTATAATTTCGTAAATTATTTCGCAACATGCCGCCGAAGAGGGATTAACATACTTCAGCTCGGTGTTGATTTTATTTATTTTGTGGTGGTCAATGCAAACATCTATTTTATTTTCATATGATTTTAAATCAGGTCGCAAAAGAGCGACTTCTGCCAGGTCCACAGAAATTATGTAGCGATGCTTAAAATCTTCTTTAGTTACATAATCGGATAAAAATTGGAATTTTTTAGGTATGTCGTTTTCGTTCAAAACACGGCAATGTTTTCCGAGTTTTTGAAGAGCACGGCAAAGCGCAAAGGCTGAGCCCAGAGCATCTCCGTCGGGGTACATGTGGGTGATTATATAAAAGAAATCATTATTTTTTAAATAGGATATGATTTTTTGATCGATTTCCATAAATTGTAATTCCTTCACAGATTTTTTATTTTGACAGTAATTCATCAATTTTTTTTGACATATTTATTCCGTATTCAACTGAATCGGTCGGTATGAACGTAAGATTAGGGATATATCTTAATCTCAATCTGTTTCCGATTTCTGAGCGTATAAACCCCTTGGCCGCGTTTAAAATTTCCACGGCCTCTTTTGATTTTTCCAATCCTTCTAATGCGCTTATGAATACTCTGTAACTTGATCCGTCATGCGAAGGAGCAATCTTTATTATGCTTAAGAACATATTTTTAAGTCGAGGGTCCTTGAGCTCTCGTATTATTGCTGTGATTTCTCTTTTAATATTTTCAAAATTATGTTCTGATCTATGGCTGGGCATAAAAACCTCCGATTTTTTAATCTTCGCGATATTCTTCCATTATAAATGCTTCAAAGATATCCCCGATTTTTATATCATTGAAATTCATTAAGCCAATTCCGCATTCAAATCCTTGAGCAACTTCTTTTGCGTCGTCTTTAAAACGTTTTAAAGAAGAAATTTCGTCTTCGCATATAATAACACCATCTCTTACGACTCTTATTTTAGAGTTTCTGGTAACTTTTCCCGAAAGAATATAACAACCTGCAATTGTGCCGACGTTTGATATTTTGTATACTTCTCTGCACTCTGCACGTCCGAGGTCCACTTCTCTTATTTTCGGAGCAAGCATACCTTTCATAGCTGATTTAATTTCTTCTATGCATTCATATATAATTCTGTAGAGCCTCATATCAACTCCATAACGCTTGGCGTTTTCGGCGGCATCCGGTTCGGGTCTTATATTAAATCCGACAATAATGGCATTCGAAGCATTCGCAAGCATTACATCAGATTCATTTATCGCTCCTACTCCGCTGTGAATTACATGAACTCTAACTTCAGGATTGGATATTTTTTCCAAAGATTGTTTTACTGCTTCTACCGAGCCCTGAACATCACCTTTCACGATTACTTTTAATTCTTTTATATCTCCTTCTTGCATTTGGTCAAACAAATTATCCAGTGTAATTTTAGTTCTGCTGTTAAATTCAGCTTCTTTTTGAGCGTTTCTTCTTTGGTTGACAAGTTCTCTTGCCAATTTTTCATCCGAAACGGCATTTACGATATCTCCGCCGGTAGGAACGATGTCAAGTCCGGTGATTTCGACCGGTGTTGACGGCCCTGCGGTTTTTACACGTAGGCCTTTATCATTTGTCATGGCACGTACACGTCCCACAGCGGTTCCTGCCACAATGATATCTCCTACATTAAGTGTGCCGTTTTGAATGAGAATTGTTGCGACAGGTCCTCTTCCTTTATCAAGTTTGGCTTCAATTACGGTTCCTTTGGCGTTTCTGTTTGGATTTGCCTTTAATTCTTTTAAATCTGCAATCAACAGAACCATTTCAAGGAGTTCGTCTATTCCTTGATTCTTTTTAGCTGAAACTTTGATGCAAGGAGTATCTCCGCCCCATTCTTCAGGCAAAATGTCATGTTCGGTAAGTTGTTGCATGACCTTATCGGGGTTAGCGCCTTCTTTGTCCATTTTATTTATAGCTACGATAATAGAAACTTTGGCTGCTTTTGCATGATTGATGGCTTCAATTGTTTGTGGCTTAATGCCGTCGTCTGCCGCTACTACCAATATTGCTATGTCAGTTATTTCGGCACCTCTTGCACGCATAGTTGTAAAAGCTTCGTGTCCCGGTGTGTCTAAAAATGTTATATCACGGCCATTCGCATTGACTGTATATGCACCAATGTGCTGAGTGATTCCGCCCGCTTCTGTGGAAGTAACATCTGCGTGACGTATAGCATCAAGAAGTGAGGTTTTACCATGGTCTACATGTCCCATAACCACTACTACCGGCGCACGTGGTTTTAAATCTTCTTTTTTATCTTCGCTGTCATCAATTATCAGTTCCTCTATGCTCACGGTTTCTTCTTTTTCTATTTTAGCATGGAATTCCATAGCTACAAGACTTGCGGTATCAAAATCGATAGTATCGTTTATTGAGGCCATAACACCCATCATCATCAATTTTTTTATAAGTTCTGCAGCAGTAGCTTTAAGTCTTGAAGCAAGCTCTCCAACAGTTATTTCGTCCGGAATGGACACGGTTAGCGGTTTAGATTTTCTTTCTTCTGCTATTCTGCGAAGTCTTTCGGCTTCGGTTTCTCTTTTTGAATTTTTAAATTTGTTTTTTTGTTGAGATTTTTGAACTATTTTTTGCTTGGTGCCGGTGGTGTTTTCATTATTAATTTTTTCTGAAGCAATTTTATCATATTTTTCGTTATATTTATCAATATTCACGTTAACATTTCTAGTATTTATAACCAATCCGTCGGAAATTTCTTTTTCGGGCTGTAAATTTTCTGCACTCCCTGTCAAAATGATCTTATTTTCAAATTTTGGCTTTTGTAAATTTTGAGTTTTTGAAGGTCCGCTTTTTTGTTTTTTGGAATTGGGCGCTTTAAGATCAGATTTTTTTTCTTTGCTGCCGGAATTTTTTTCTGAAGTTTTTTTAGCGGCAGGCTTTTTGGCTACTTCAACGACATTATTTTTAGCGGAAAAATATTCGTCAAAATTTTCCACTTCATTTTTTTGAGTGTAATATTCAAATATAAAATTTAACTCGTCTTCGGTAAGAGCCGTCATGTGCTTTTTTTCTTCGCCGAGATTCTCTTTCAAAAGCGCTATTATTTCTTTGCTGGCTACACCTAAGTCTTTAGCAACTTCGTGGACTCTGTATTTTATCATTATCGTTCATTCCTTTCGAGATTGATCTTACTAAAAGAGATATTTTATCTGCAAAATTTTGGTCTTTAATTCCGATTATTCCCGCAAATTTATTTGTTGAACGGAATATTTCTTCTTTCGTTATTTCCATAGGCATGATGGGGAGTTCGGGATTTGAGCGGTTTTTAAATTCATTTACTTTTTCAAAGGAATTTTCAGATACATCTTTTGCGGTAAGTATTAGTTTAATATTTCCTTTTGCTATGTTTTTTATAACTTCGTCCATCCCAAAAACTAAATTTCCGGAACGCCTTGTAATTCCCAAAAAGGAAAGTAAGGTTTTATTCATTTTTTAAAATCAGCCTTTCTAAAGAGTTATAAATTTTTGGTTCGATTTTTGAGGAAAAAGATTTTTCCAAGCGTCTTCCTTTTTTTGCTTTTAAAAAGCAATCATAATTATTGCATATATAGGCGCTGCGGCCTTGTTTTTTATCGGTGCCCTTCAGAATTTTAAAAGTTTTTTCAGATTGGTGCTTTGGGGATTTTACTATCATTAGTAAAAATTTTTTTTCTGAGATTTTTCCGCACCCGATACATTTTCTTGTAGGGATATGTTTTATTTTCAACATTTACACACGCCTTTTGTTAAAAATTATCATTCGCCGTAATATCCGCTTTCCGGATGGATATCTATTTTGTAACCTGTCAATCTTGCCGCAAGTCTAACGTTTTGGCCACGATTTCCTATCGAAAGAGAAAGTTGATTGTCCGGCACGGTAACAGTGCATGTGTTAGGAGCTTCCTCGTCAAATTCTACACTTTTTACATTGGCGGGCGCCAAGGCAGCTGCGATGAATTTTTTAGGATCTTCATCGTATTCTATCAGATCGAGTTTTTCTCCTCCCAACTCTTCTGTCAAAGCGTTTAAGCGATTTCCGTGGCTTCCTATGCACGACCCTATTGCGTCGACGTTGGGATTATGTGAACACAAAGCGATTTTACTTCTGGAGCCCGCTTCACGTGACACGGATTTAATTTCTATAATTCCTTCGGATATTTCGGGTATTTCAGCTTCGAATAATTTTCTTACAAAATTTGGGTGAGTCCGTGAAATCATTATTTTGGGGCCTTTTTCTGATGGTTTAACATCCGAAACGTAAACTTTTAAGTGGTCGCCTTCTTTTACGTTTTCATTTCCTATTTGCTCGTTTTTCGGCAAAGTTGATTCGGCTTTTCCTATTCTTAATGTGAATGCACCTGTTTTTTCGTCCACTCTTTCGATTAATGCACTTACAATTTGATTTTGTTTACTTTGAAATTCTTTTGTTATTTGATTTTTCTCGCCATCTTTTATTCCTTGACGAATAATATTTCTGGCGGTCTGAGCAGCTATTCTGCCAAAGTCTTTTGTGTCGAGTACAATAGCCACCCGGTTGCCGATTTCGGCATGTTTTCTTATTTTTTTTGCATCATCCAAAGAAATTTCTTTACCGGGAAATTCAACATTATCCACTACGGTTTTAAGAAGTTCTACTCTAAATAGTCCGGCCTCTTCATCTATATTTACAATTACATCTTCATTGCCGTCATAGCTGTTTTTGCATGCCGTAACGATGGCTTTGTTTATTTTTTCAAGCATGTAGTCCATAGGTATGCCTCGTTCTTTTTCAAGTAATCTTAAAGATTCAAAAATTTCAGCACTCATTTTTAAAATTCTCCTTTATTAATATTTTAAATTTATGTGGGATATACTCTTCCTACTTATGGCAAATTCTTCCGGAATTTCTATATATATATTATCTTTATCAAAATTTTTCAGTTTTCCGGTTAAAAATTTTTCGTTATTGGAATTTGGGCGAATGAGCTTTATATTTATTTCGCTTCCTATAAATTTTTTTAAATGCGAATCGGTTGAAAGTTCACGTTCTATTCCGGGGGAACAAACTTCCAAGCAATAAGATACCGGTATAGGGTCAAGTTCATCAAGCGGAGCGTCCAGAGCGCGACTCATGTTTTCGCAATCCTCCAAAGTTACACCTTCAGGTTTGTCTATAAATACTCTTAAATACCGATTTGGGCCCTCCTTTACAAATTTTATATCCCATAATTCAAGTCCTAAATTTTGAGCTATAGGATAAGAAATTCGGCGAACAATTTCGGCTATTTGACCGCCTTTTGATGTATTTATCATTTAATCCCTCCATAATACGTGCAAAAGAGCGGGAAAGCCCCACTCTTTTAGTCAACGAACAAAGTTAAATACTTTCTATAATTTTATCACAAGTTGTTTTAACAAGTCAATAGTTTTTATATTCTTTTTTTGCAGTATAGTTATTTTTAACTTTATTTATTATTTTATTTGAAGATTTATCCAATTGCACTATGTTTTTTTGTAATTTTTGATATTCTTTGCAAATGGCTCTCAGTTCGTAAGGTGTGAGCTGCTTCATGGCTGATATAGGTGTTTCAAAAATTTTTTCTCCGTGAAAATCGCACAAACACTGAGAAACAATGCATGCATATTGGCTGATGTTTTCGCTGAGATTTTTATCAAAATTTTCAGATATTAATTTTTGGTAGGTTTTGGCATATATTTTTGTACAGAGCATAAAATCGTATGCGGAGAGTAACTTTATGCCAAAATATTTTCCGGATACGATTATAGGTTCTATTTGTTTGGGCTTGTCGATATTTTGTTTTTGATTTTTATTAAACACGTACATTACCATCCTTATTTTATGAAATTAAATTGACAATATCGAAACCGATTAAAATTAAAGATTTCGATATTGCTTAAATATTATTCAGACTTTTTTTCTAATACTGCTCTCTCATACATAATTTGATTTCCGTAATAAAAACTTTCGGCTTTTTTTATGAGATAATTTTCTCCTGCGCATGTTATGGTTGTTGTATCGGGATATGTGCTGAGTTTAATTTCCGGGAGTCCGATGTATAGAAATTGTTCGGTTTTCGAAGAATCTGAATAGTCCCCATAAAGACTGCTTTGAAAATCTGATCTTAGAGGCTGTATGATTGCTTTTGTTTCTATGGGAGATGAAGTGCTTGATTGTTGGATTGTAACTGTCTGGCCGTATTTTGATATAATTTTTCTTGATTCTGCTATCATTTTTAAACCTTTTCAAAGAAAAAATCGGTATCTTCAAGTATGGGGGAGATAGCTTTTTTGGCTTCCAGCCATAGTCTATAGGCCATAGTTACATTTGATTTTAAATTATTTTTTATGCGAAGTTCTCCTGCTGAAAAAGATTCCGCATTGCTCCCCGAAGCACGGCATAATGTGTATTTGTAAAAAGCCAGAGTTGCTGCGGCTACGTTTAATTTTCTTTCGTATGCCGAAATATCTGCATTGCTTTTTAGATTTTCCGAGATTTCTTCTGACGCATCTTCACACAAAGGAATGTATTCAGAAATTTCATTTTCGGGGATTCCGGAAATAAGAACAAAACGTTCTAAAATTGTTTGTAAATTCACTTTAAAAATCCTCCCGTTAAATAAGTGCTTTCCTGCCTTTAATTATGAGCAGGAAAGCGTTTGATTCAGTATTTTACCTGATTCTTTATTTAGTTTACGACTGTGTTACTCCTAAAGAATATATAGCACCTGAGCATATGGGAGAAAATCCTCTGATAACGCTTATTGCTGCTTGATTTAGCTGTTGGTCTATGATTTTATCATATTCAACCGTAATGTTTCCGGACTGAATCATTTGAACAGCGAAATCTTTATCAAAAACAAGCAATGTTTCCGACGAACTTGTCTTTAAGGATTCATGTGTAATTATATTGGCGCAGGCAGGATTTATAAATTTATCGCATCCGTGCAGATGGGTATCTATATGTATATTTTTTATTTCACTCAAATTTAAAATTTCAGCGATTGTTTCTGACGCTCCGATAATTACGTTTGGTGTGTATGAGCCGAATTTGGACAATAATTTTACTAAGTCGGAGTAGCTGATTGTGGAAGCAGTTTCCGTAGATACAGAGTCACTTTCAGGTTTAATTGCTGTGATAAGGTCTCCGAGTTGTTCGTAAGCAAGGTCTTTACCTATTTGTTTAAATATAACAGCCATTACATCCAAATTTTGGAATCTCATTGCTTCATACGATGAAGAAAGAACTCTGCCGTATTTTTTTAATTTTGTAAGATCTGATTCATGCTTTACGGTTATTTTTTTAATTTGTGTGGCTTCATCGTTGTACGCAGATGTTCCGCTATTGGTTTGGCTTTCCGAAGTGGTAGTAACAATAGATCTGTAATCTACTCCGTCAATTAAGCTGGTTGCAGCCACTATTTCCGACAAAGTTTTAAAAGACTCCAATCCTTGTTTTATTGCTCTTGAAATAAATTCCGGGAAAAGTACTGCTGAATCGGTGGTGCTGAAGAATTTTTCTATTTTGTCGCACGCAGGTCCTTTTACTTTTATATTGAATCTTTTTAATTGTCTTTCATAGGCATCTAATCCCGCAAGCGGAGTTCCTTTATAGTTTTCTGAGGGGTCTAATTCTTCCAAAACTTCGGTAAAACTTTTTCCTCTTACGTTGTACATACCTTTTTCCAGT
This sequence comes from Acutalibacteraceae bacterium, assembly GCA_051887355.1. Taxonomy (GTDB): domain Bacteria; phylum Bacillota; class Clostridia; order Oscillospirales; family Acutalibacteraceae; genus UMGS1491. The sequence goes on along the minus strand of JBJEZK010000013.1, from coordinate 22,340 downwards.
CTTATTGAATCACAAAATGACATTTTAAATTCCTCCGTTTTAATTTTATATTTGTATTTTTTATAATTTGAATTGAGTGTTCGGGCACGAATTTTCTGTATTTTCTTCTGAAGAAAATTGAGGATTCAGCGGCATAATTTTCGCAGCTCTTTCTTTAAAACAATTTCTGAATTCCGTTAGCTCTTTTATGGAAATTTTATCTGCGATACTTTTTATCAGAGTTGTGCTTATTTCAGGCTGAACTATTCCCGAAAGTTTGATTACTTCTTTTTTTAGTTCTTCCTTGAAGTATTCGCCGGCTTCGGATTTTTCTTTTAGACTTTTTATTAAAGAGAGCATTTCTTTGGCTTCGTTTTCGCTCAATGTCAGAGTTTTTCCCGAACCAAGTGTTTTTAAAATTTCGTCCATGTTTTTTTCACCCCCTTTCTCAGAAAATTTAAATGCTTTTATAACTCCGGCGGCTTTCTGAGCAGGCACGGCTACGAAAGACCATTCGTATGCGTCCGAAGGATTATTCAAAATAATATGGCACAGAGAATATTTCCCGTTTTTACGGTATTTTTTCCCTTTTATATGTGCGCAAGATTCTTTACTCGTATCTGTGTCGCAAATGGAACATATTTTATTTTTGACAGCGCATCCTACGCTAACTTCTTTTTTTATGCCGGAATCAATTTCCAAAATGATATTTTCGTTTTTAGGGGACTTAGGCATATAGCATTTTGCTACGAGTCTTTTATAGTGCTCCCCGATGGAGTTTAGTTTTTCCGGGAATTCTTCGGTATAACAATGATAAATTCTTGCGGTTTGATTTTTACTCGAAGCGGTATGGTCTATAATGCCTGTTTTCCCAACAAATAATTCTGCCAGCTTGTCCAGAGAATCATTTGAAAATTTTTCGTTTTCTCTGTCAATTTCGTTATCGCAAAGCACCACATTGAAAGTGTATATTTCGTTTTCTGAAAAAGTTCTTCTTGTAAGTTTGTTTATCATTTCCAGATCCTTTGGCAAAATATTTGATTTTTCGATCATGTATCCGTCTTTCATTTTCAAATCTCCTAATCTAAATTTTCGGTTTTTTTATCATATTTTTCTTTTATTCTTTTTTCGATTTCATCGGCCCGTGCATTTGCGAGGCGTGTATTTGCAATGTTAAGCCTGTCGCTTAAATCGACCATTTTCCATTTAATGTTGTAATCTTCGCAGTATCCGTTTAATTTCATCCAGAGGTCGCATATTTTGGATATTATAGGGTTTAAAATTCTTCTGTAAGCTTCCAATTCATTGCTTAATATATCGGATTGCTGGTTGGACATTGTTTCGGTTGTTGACCAATTTAAACCCAGCAAGAACGGTGGAATTGAAAGTTTGCTGATTATTTGTTCAAGCATTTGACGTACAGGTACTTGGCTGTCAAGCATTTGGCTGTCTGACCCTATTACTTTTATGTCTACATCTCCGATTGCCACAAAGTCGCTGGGATGATATGTATCTTTCATGGCTTTGCTCCACTCTGAAGCTATTTGAGAGGCTCTTTCTTTTAAAAAAGTTTTGTCACCCATATCCGAAGATGGTTTGTATGTAACCGCAAATTTTATATTTCCGATTCTTTCCCAATTCACGCCAATGCTGTTGTAAATTTTTAAAAGAATATCACTGACAAAAGGCAACCCTTTCATTATGGAATTGCCGTAAATTTCTCCGGGTTCCGGATTTAAAGTAGATATTAAAACAAGTTCAGGGTATTTCACTTCGGATGTTGTTCCGTTAGGATTTTTTCTTTTTATTTTTATTTTCAACGGATTATTTTCGGTTGATAGATCAACGCTGTGAAGCGATGTATTGTACAGCGCTTCTATTTTATTCGAAATCGGATTTACTACTATTTCACCTATGGCTGTTCCGTAGGTCAAAAGCTGATTTAAATGGGTAAGTATAAATTGATTTGCACCCGATAAACAAGAATTAACGTGTACGTTTCGTATAAAATTATTGATTTCTTTCTGAATGTCCTTATCTTCACATTCGATTTCAAATTCTCCTGTCAGACGTATAATCTTAGATATTGCTGCGTCGATGATAGGCACCGCTTCTTTTATGGATTTATAAAGTTTTAATTCGCAGGTTGAATCAGGTTTGTAATTTCTTATTTGGTTGAAGGGATGCTTTTTTTGTTCTTGTGCAGGTGCAGTTTGTACGGTAGGGAAGTATTGCTTTTTCTTTTTATTAAACAAATTCACTCTTAATCTCCTTTTCATCTTATTGTGGCCATTGCGAAAAACGGTTCATCGTCATTATGCATAAGTGTTGCAACAAAATAGCGAATGTCGTCCATCGCATGGTCGTTTTCTTTTATGGGTGTATCTTTTGTTGAAGTATTGTTCCATCTGTACAGAGAAAATTCTCGGATGGAATTTACACAATTTTTACAAATTTTAATATCACCTCTTTTCAATGCGGTACCAACTTCTCTTACGCCGTTTAAAACGTTGTTTTTAGCGGGAATTATGGGAAATTCAAAATGCTTTCTCAACAGAGTTATAAAGCTGGCGGCAGAGGGGTCGATTGTCATGTAACTAATGTACTTGTTTCCTATGAGTTCGCAGATATGCCTGTAGTGATCTTCGTCGGTTATGGTTTCACCTTCCTTCCTGGAATCGTAATAATATTCGTCTATTCGATACCAACTTTCGCCTGATTTGCCCCAAAGTCCGCAAGATGTAGGGTTTACTATTCCGTAATCACATGAAAGAGCGTATTTCGAAAAATTTTCTTTTGGGACATCGCAAAACGATTCTTGGCTAGTCATATAAGGATAAACCAGTCCTTCAACCGCTACCCACTTGCCTTTTACAAATCTTTGGTAAAAAGTTCCTGAATAAAGTTTTTCGTAACGCAGTTTTAATTGAGTTGAAAGCGAGGGATTGTCGTCCATTGTAAAATGTAAGTAAAATGCATTTCTCTGTGATGAATTTAATATCCATTCTTTGTAAAACCAGTGACCGGGGTATTCCGGGTTACAATTGAACCAAAATTTCGAACCTACTACCGAACACCTTGCCAGAGCTTGCTCCACAAACGATCTGGGCATTAACGCCACTTCGTCAAACATTACTCCCGAAAGGGTTATTCCTTGAATTAAGGCTGCCGAAGATTCATCTTTTCCACCAAAAAGATATATAGTATTTTTTTTACCTTTGTAAAAAATTTCAATTAGATTTTCGGATAATTTTTGCCTGCAATCAAATCCCATGTTTTTTAAAGTACACAAAAGAGGGGCGACAACATTTCTTTTTATTGAGCGGATTGTTTTTCCACACATGGCAAAAGAGGCGCCGTCAAATTTATAAAACGCCCAAAGAATAAATGAAATGGACATGCACACGGTTTTACCGCTGCGGATGGCCCCGTCGCAAATTATGGCGTCAAAATTTTCGTAATTCGAACCTTTAAACCACCACGAAAGGACAATCATTTGCTTTTTTGAAAAAGATTGGAGTTCCATTTAATTTTCCGAGCGCAATTGATCCGAACTTAATTTTTCGAACCCTTTTTCAAGCGCTTTGTAGAATGTAGAGCCTTCTTCTTTTGTGTTGGCATCTATTTCTTCCAGCTTTTCAAGAGCTTTTAACCTGTCAAAAAATTTAATTTCCATAGCGCCTTCACGAGGTTTCCTAATTTCCGCTATGTTAAACAGATCCATTTTTTCTAAATCCTTGGCAGAAATATTTTCGCAAAACAATAATTTTATGGAGTCAGAAATATTTCCAAATGCCAATCGTTCATAACCACCGGTAGCTTTGTATTTCAGAGTCAACTTTTTTTCTGAGTAAAGCTTTTCTATTTTTTTTGAAATTTTTGGATTGGAAAGCAATTTTATTGCCATTTCCAAAGGCTTTTTGGTATAACCGGACATTCGGGCTGCTTCGGGTGCGTTGTTTGTTTTGATGTAGTGATAGCAAAAAGCCGTTTCTTTTTTTGTAAATGAGTCTTTAGCATTCATCGTATTTTTCCTCCTTGAAAAAATTGTTTAATTACATATTTCGTCAAAAATAGAGTGTTTTTTGCACTAAAAAGAGCAATAAAATTTCAAAAAATTAATTTCTGTGAAATATACATAAATTTATAAAACAAAAACGAATATATATAAAAAATTACAAATAAAAAGCAAGGAAAAAGTTCCTTGCGTAGTTTAAATTATTCATTGTTTTCTCCGTGAATCATCTTGTCACCAACGTTTTTTGTGAAGTTTTGAGCATCTTTTAGGAGTTGTGCAGATTTAAATCGTATCCACTTGTTATTGTTGATTATATACATCGCAACAGTTCCTGCTACACTTCCCAAAATCACTCCGAGCATCACAAGCTTGGTCATCTTGCATATTTTTTGGCACATAGATTCTTCGTGTCTTCTTCCGCAGCAGTTATTCCACATGGTTTAGTCCTCCTTTACTTTTATAATTAAGAAGCAACCCCCGGTTGCTCTTAATCAGTATTTTTTCCAAAAAAATTTGAATTACAAAAGGATATAACTTGATTTTTTTATTACAATATTTTCTAAAAAGAACATAAAATAACTTATTTGGATAAATTAATAGTAAATCTCTTTATGGGAGGGAAAATATGTCGAATAAAATTTTATCCCGTAAAAGAAAATTAAGGGTAGTGGTCGTCTTTGTGATTTTGATAGGGATATTAATGGGAGTAAGTTTTAAATTTAGTCCCGTAGCAAAAAGTGTAGCTTTGGGGAAAGCAAAATATATTATGTCCGATTTCATAAATTCATCTATTGTGGAAGATATGGAAAATCATGGAGAATTATATAATCAAATTACAACAATTGACAGAAACGAAAAAAATGAAATAAGCGCGGTGTATACCGATATGAAAAAAATTAATTTTTTAAAATCTCATATAGCTTCTCTCATTCAAAATAAAATTTCGAATTTTAAAGAAAAAACATTTTGGATATCGCTTGGAACTTTATCGGGTTTTGAAATTTTAAACGGGAAAGGGCCGAAAGTTCCTATGAAAATTTCAATTGCAGGGAATGTTTTTACAAATTTTAACAACAAATTTTCCAATGCCGGAATTAATCAAACTCTTCATCAAATATATGTTAACGTCCATACCAAAATATGTGTTACCATTCCGGGCAGCACTTGCACAAGCGAATCTGACGATGAAATTTTGGTATCCGAAACTGTAATTGTCGGAAAAGTGCCAAGAGTTTATTCTTGTTCGGGAAATTTGGATTTTTGCAAACTTCCGGAGTCTTGAACGTTTATATTAATTTTTCTCAAAGCTTGACATTTATGTCTTTTATTTCATATAATTTATTTGTTAAAATATAGTTTAATAACATATATATATTCCCTCCGGAATGAATTCCTCCGGAGGGAACGCATATGATGTAATACTAATAGTGTATATGGAGTGATTTAAAGTGTCTAAGCAGATTATTCTTACCGAAGAGGGACTTAAAAATCTTGAAAATGAACTGGAAAATTTAAAAACCGTAAAAAGAAAAGAAGTTGCCGAAAAAATAAAAGTTGCACTTTCTTTTGGAGATTTATCAGAAAACAGTGAATATGATGAAGCCAAAAACGAGCAAGCTATCATGGAAGCTCGTATCCTTGAAATAGAAGCAATGCTCAAAAATGTAAAGCTTATAAACGAGCACGAACTCAGCACGGATGTAATTCATGTAGGTTCCAAAGTTAAAGTTCATGATATGAATTTCGATGAAGTGGTAGACTACAGAATAGTTGGTTCAAGCGAAGCTGACCCAAGAGAAGGGAGAATTTCTGACGAATCTCCTGTCGGAGCTGCGCTTCTTGGCCACAGAGAAGGTGAAACGGTTAGATTTTTGACTCCCGGAGGAGAATGTATATATAAAATAGTGGAGATATATAAATAAGTGAGGATTGGTTGCAATGAGTAATAAAAAAGAAAATGAAATCAACGAAGCTGTGTCTTTGCAGGAAGAAAATGATTTGATTAAAATAAGATATAATAAATTTGAAAAGTTGAAAGAAGAAGGGAAAAATCCTTTTGAAATAACTTTGTATGATTGCACAAATAATTCGGAGGAAATAAAATCTGATTTTGAAAATTTCGATGGTAAAGATGTCTCTATTGCCGGAAGAATAGTCAGCAGACGTGATATGGGCAAGGCCTCTTTTATGGATATTTTGGATGGTTCCGGAAAAATTCAAATTTATCTTAAAATAGATGATATCGGAGAGGAAAAATATAAAGAGATGGCCCTTTGGGACATAGGCGATATCGTTGGGCTGAAAGGATATGTTTTTAAAACTCGCAGAGGTGAAATTTCTGTTCATACCAAAGAAATTACTCTGCTTTCAAAATCATTTTTGCCTCTTCCGGAAAAATTTCACGGTTTAAAAGATACGGATACACGTTACCGCCAGAGGTATTTGGACTTGATTTCTTCTCCGGAGATTAAGCAAACTTTTATAAAAAGAAGTAAAATTATAAAAGCCATAAGAAATTACCTTGATGACAAAAATTTTATAGAAGTAGAAACCCCCATACTTAATGTTATAGCCGGTGGAGCAACTGCGAAACCATTTATTACTCATCACAATACTTTGGATATGGATTTATATCTAAGAATTGCTCCTGAGCTTTATTTAAAACGTCTGATTGTAGGAGGAATGAACAGAGTCTATGAAATGGGGCGCCTATTTAGGAATGAGGGCATGTCCACACGCCATAATCCTGAATTTACTACAATAGAAATATATGAAGCATATTCAGATTACAAAAAAATGATGGATTTAACCGAAGAATTAATCAGAAGTTGCTCCATGGCAGCAAACGGCACAGAAATTATAGAATATCAAGGGGTACAAATTGATCTTTCAAAGCCGTTCGAGCGTCTTACTATGTTAGAAGCAGTAAAAAAATATACCGGAATTGACTTTTTGGAATTCCAAGGCGATACTGAGAAATCTATAGAAGTTGCAAAATCTTTAGGCGTAGAATATAAATCCACTGATACATGGGGAGATATTTTGAATAGAACTTTTGAAGAAAAAGTAGAAGAAAAATTAGTTCAACCTACATTTATTTGTGATTATCCGGTTGAAGTTTCGCCTCTAACAAAAAGAAAGCCAACTGCGCCGTACCTTGTTGAAAGATTTGAATTCTTTGTTACTCAGCGTGAACTTGCAAATGCTTATTCTGAGCTGAATGACCCGATAGATCAGCGTGAAAGATTTAAACATCAGATGGAGCTGAGAAATGCCGGCGACGACGAAGCAAATATAATTGATGAAGATTTTGTAACGGCTCTTGAGCATGGCATGCCTCCGACAGGCGGACTCGGAATAGGTATTGATAGATTGGTTATGTTGCTTACCGACAGTCCTTCTATTCGTGACGTGCTTTTGTTCCCGACAATGAAACCTCTTTCAAGTGATCAGTAACAATAAATTAATCAATAGACAGCCTGCTTGCAGACTGTCTGTTTTCTATGGTAAAAATTAAAAAGTAGGGGCAAATCAATTCTAAGAAAGTACAGAATTTAAAATTGTCATCAGCCCTACTCCCGGAACACCTAAAACAGAAGCAGTGCTTATGCTCAGTAAATTTAGCGGAATTTCAATTCCCGTAAAATTATTGATGAGATTTAAAATTCCTAAACTCATGATTCCGCTTATCGGCGAGCCTAAAGTTTTTAATAAAGGTTTCGGACTTTTTATTAACAAGTGGACGATAAATAAAAATATCAAAACCGAGGTCGCTGTTAAAATAAGTAAATATCTTGGCATTTTCAATTCCTCTCTTTTAGGAAATTTTGTCAAATTTTATCTGGTTTATTAAATACCTGTACCGGGCATACAAGAATTCTCTTCTGTGAATGCACGCTTCAATTAAATCGCTGTCTTTTTCCATCTGAAACCACATATTTGTTTCCTCGATTTCCATACATACATTTTTAATTTCGTCGATGAGTTCGTTTTTCTTTTTGATCATTAAATTTTTTTCTGCAAGCTGTTTTCTTTTTGTTTCGATTTTTTTTAAAAAATTTTTCAAAGTTTTCACGTTCCTTCTGATTTTTATATGTATATAAATAATTAACAATTTTTGAATTTTTATTCATTAGATAACTTTAAATTTGTAAATATTTTGAAAAAAGTTAGCCTGGGTTTACTTTTTCCAAAATATACTCTATAATAAAAAATATAATAATATGTATTCTTTTAGTAAACAAAATATGATTCGTTTTAAAAATCAGGTGGTGTAAATTAATGAATCTTAACGAATTACCTGTAGATAAAAAAGGCGTTATTAAAAAAATAGGTAGCAAAGGAACTTTAAGGCGAAGAATGATTGATATGGGGATTACTCCCGGAACCCTTGTTAAAGTGGTGAAATATGCTCCTTTGGGCGATCCTATTCAAATTAATATTCATGGATATGACCTTAGTATAAGAAGATCCGAAGCCGAAGCTATACAATTGTTTGACAGTGAGAGGGAAGCCGAAGAGTATCTGAAAGACTTTACAAATTCTAAAATTTCTTCTGAAGATAAAAAAATAGTTCCGTTTTTAAATTTTCCTCAAAATTATTTTGGGAAAAAAGATTTTACAGTTGCCTTAATAGGAAATCCCAACAGCGGCAAAACAACGTTGTTTAATAATTTAACAGGAAGCTACCAATATGTGGGAAATTGGCCGGGTGTAACCGTAGAAAGGAAAGAAGGCACGGTTAAAAATTCCAAAACAAGAATTAATATAGTGGATTTACCGGGTATTTATTCGCTTTCACCATATTCTCCCGAAGAAATAGTTACCAGAGAATATTTATTTAAAGAATGCCCGGATTTAATTGTAAACATAGTAGATGCAACAAATCTTGAAAGAGGTCTGTATTTAACTACTCAACTTTTGGAGCTCGATTGCAGAATGATTTTGGCGCTTAATATGACCGATTTATTGCTCAGCAAGGGAAAAATAATAGATTATAAAACGCTGGAAAAAGAGCTTGGGGTAGTGGTTGTTCCTATTTCCGCAGGGAAAAATCAAGGCATAGACATGCTTATTTCTAAAATTTCTTCAATGTCCAAGGATAGGAGTAAGTTTAGAAGAAAGCTAAATATTTATCCTTCTGAAATTGAAAAAGCACTCTCTAAAATAGATTTAATTGTCAATAAAGACTCCGAATTTAAGATTCATAATCGATTTAACATTGTTAAAATTTTTGAAAATGACCCTTATATAATTAAAGAACTCAAAATTTCGGATGAAGAGTTGTGCAAAATAAATAAGATTCGCAGTTATATCAGTGTTCTTTACGATAAAGAGCAGGATATTATTATTCCCGACGAACGATACAAATATACTTGCAGGCTGTGTTCTCGTGCGGTTAAAAATGTTGGAAGTACTCAGAAACTATCTTTTTCTGACAAAGTTGATAAAATTTTGACAGGAAAATATACATCAATTCCGTGTTTTTTAATTTTTATTATGTCTATTTTCTATATAACTTTCGGTCCGTTCGGAACTTTTTTAAAATATCTTTGCGAGAAATTTGTTAATGGAAATATTCATATGATTGTTCAAAAAAATCTGGAATATTTTGGCGCTTCGTCGTGGTGCAAAAGTTTGGTTTTGGACGCCGTGATAGATGGAGTAGGTGCAGTTATTTCTTTTTTACCTCAGGTAATACTTCTGTTTTTTTTGCTTTCGATTTTGGAAGATTGCGGTTATATGGCCAGGGCTGCGTTTATAATGGATAAACCTTTCAGAAAGATAGGCCTTTCAGGGAAAGCTTTCGTTCCGTTGATTATGGGATTTGGGTGCAGTGTTCCTGCGGTAATGGGAACTAAAATACTCGAAAATAAAAAAGATAAAAATCTAACAATATTTTTAATCCCATTTATGTCGTGTAGCGCCAAGCTACCGGTTTATTTGTTATTTGCATCCGCGTTTTTTCCGAATTATCAGACAATAGCTGTTTTTTCGCTGTATCTTATAGGAATACTCATGGCTATATTTACAGCATTTTTATTTAAAGATAATCTTTTTAAAGGCGAAGATTCCCCTTTCATAATGGAAATGCCGGAATATAAATTGCCCACAGCTAAAAATGTTTGGCTTAGCGTCTGGGACAGAACAAAAGATTTTATTGAACGAGCAGGTACGGTCATATTGGTGGCCACTGTTGTGGTTTGGTTTTTGCAGTCTTTTGATTTTAGTCTTAATTTTGTTAGTGACAATTCAAAAAGTATTCTTGCTTCGATAGGTGGAGTAATTGCACCGATTTTTTCGCTTTGCGGATTTGAAAATTGGAAAGCAAGTGTGGCTCTACTTACGGGGGTCATGGCCAAAGAGTCAATAGTAAGTACTTTTTCGGTACTTTATGGAGCAGAAAATTTAGGAGAGCTGAGCGAAATATTAAAAGGAGTTTTTCCGGTTTGCAGTGCCGTTGCTTTCATGGTTTTTGCTTTATTGTACACCCCTTGCATTGCCGCCATTTCGGCTATAAATAAAGAGCTTAAAAATTTTAAGTTAACCGCAACTCTTATTATTTATCAGTTGTTAATTGCATACTTGTTTTCAGCGCTTACATTCCAGATTTTGAATTTAGTTTTAAAATGCGTAAAAGTTTAAAAAATGAGGAGAAAAAATGAATATAAATATAACAGATATGACTATCCTTGTAATATTGTTTTTAGGAATTGCATTTGCGATATTTAAAATGCACAAAGCTAAAAAAAGTGGAAAATCTTGTTGTAATGGATGTAAGAATTGTCCGTTTTCAAACAATTGTAAAAAATTTAAAAAGTGAGGGATGATATGTTTTGCTTGACCGCTTCTTTAGAAGATTATCTGGAAATTATATATATTTTGCAACAAGGAGACAAAAACGTAGGAATCACCGATATTTCTCGAGAACTTAAAATTTCCAAGCCGAGCGTTACCAAAGCTATTGGGATACTGCGTGAGGAAAGATTGGTTGTTCAAGAGAAGTATGGTAAAATAAGTCTTACAGACGAAGGAGTTTCTACAGCAAAAGAAATATATAAAAAGCATAAGATACTCAGTAAATTTATAAATAAAGTTCTCGGTGTAGATGAACATACAGCTGAGGTTGATGCTTGTAAGATGGAGCATGTTCTGAGTGCAGAAACTCTGCGGGGAATGAAAAAATACTTAAATAAGATTAATTAGGAGATGTAGAAATTTGTGTGGTACAACAGAAAGTAACGAAAATTATATAATCGGAAGGAATGCGGTTTTAGAAGCGTTAAAATCCGGTCGAGTAATAGATTCGATTGCTTCTTTGCCTTCAAACGAAGCCACCGGGTCATTAAAGGTTATTATTTCCAAAGCTAAAGAGCGTAAAATAATTTTAAAACAAATGAGTAGAAAGGCATTGGATTTGATTGCCGGCGGAAAAGCTCATCAGGGCGTAATTGCTTTTGTGGGGGCGAAAGAGTACTGTACGGTGGAAGATATTTTAAGATATGCTGAATTAAAACACGAATATCCGTTTTTAATAATAGCCGATGGCATCGAAGATCCGCATAATTTAGGAGCCATAATTCGCACAGCCGAATGCTCGGGTGCTCATGGAATTATTATTCCAAAAAGAAGAGCCGCAGGACTTACAGAATCGGTAAATAAGTCGTCTGCGGGAGCACTTGAATATGTGAATATCGCCAGAGTCAGCAATGTAGCTTCAACTATTGAATATTTGAAATCTAAAGGTTTGTGGATTTATGGGGCCGATATGGATGGACAAAATTATGCATCCCAAAATTTAAAAGGACCCGTAGCGTTGGTTATAGGTTCCGAAGGCAAGGGCATAAGTAACCTTGTGAGAGATAAATGCGATTTTATTTTATCGTTGCCCATGAAAGGAAAAATTAATTCCCTTAATGCTTCGGTAGCGGCAGGGATTTTGATGTACGAAATTATGCGTCAAAGAACTTAGTACAGATGAAAAATCCACACTATGACTCCGTATACCATTGAGGCGATTGTTCCGTATACTATTACCGGCCCTGCCATTATAAACATTTTTGCTCCTATGCCAAAAACTTGACCTTCGCTTTTGAATTCTATTGCCGGAGCAGTAATGGAATTCGAAAACCCCGTTATTGGTACGATTGTGCCTGCGCCGGCATATTTTGCTATTTTACCGTACCAATTTAATGCAGTTAGCAAAGAGCTTAGGGCTATAAGTGTTATGGATACCCATGTATTAGCGGTTTTTTTGTCTAGACTGAAATATGTCATATAGCATTGGCAAAGAGCTTGCCCTAATGTGCAAATAAGTCCTCCCGAAACAAATGCAAAAAACAAATCTTTCCATATAGGACTGGCAGGACATCTTTTTCCCGTCATATCTGAGTATTCTTTCTTACTTAGGTTCATAATTTAATCACTTCCTTTTGATTTATTATTTCATTTACTGAATTAGATATTCGTTTTATAGGAGAAAAATTGTGAAAAAAAATTTATATGATTCTTTACAGGAATATCGTAAATTAAATAGGTCTTCTTTTCATACTCCCGGCCACAAAGGTAAAATTTCGGAGTTAAATGAACTGTATAATTTGGATTTTACGGAATTGCCGCAAACGGACAGCTTGTATGAAGCAAGCGGAATAATAAAAGACGCCGAATGCGAGTTAAGTAAACTTTATTCCAGTCTTAAATCTGTCTTTTCTTCGGGAGGAAATACTCTTTGTATCCAAACTATGTTTAAGTTGGTTTCTTCACGATCTCACGATAAAATTTTGTGCGACAGGATAATTCATAGGTCTGCGATATCTGCTATGGTACTGCTGGATTTAGACCCCGTCTGGATAAAAAGAGATATAAATAAAAAGTCGATGCTTCCCGAACGTATAAATTTTGAAGATTTTGAAGCAAAATTAAAAAATAATCCCTCGGCGAAAGGGTTATATCTTACGAGCCCGAGTTATCACGGCATTTTACAGGATATAAAAAAGTTATCGTATGAATGCAAAAAACACAAAATTCCTGTGATGATAGATAACGCTCATGGATCGCATCTGATGTTTTTGAAGAATAATTTGCATCCTATTTTTCAAGGTGCTGCAATGTCTGCTGATTCTGCTCATAAAACTCTTCCGGTATTGACCGGCGGAGCATGGCTTCACGTTAATGACGAAAGATTTTTAAACAATATAAAAGAGAGTATGGCGATGTTTGGCTCTACAAGCCCGTCTTATCCCGTAATGGCGTCGATGGATTTATGCAGAATTTGGCTTGAAAAATTTGGTAAAAAAAATTTTGAAGATTTACAAGTTAAAGTTCAAAATATTAAGAATTTCGCTGCAAAAAAAGGAATTTATATTCCGAACGATAATATCTCCGATCCCGTCAGAATTGTTCTGGGAGTGTTCAGCATAGGTTATACAGGATATGAATTCCGTAACGAACTTTATAAATACAGCATTGAACCGGAAATGTGCGATGAAAATTATGTGATTTTAATCGCCACGCCTTTTAATGATAATTTAGATTTCGAAAGACTTTACATGGCAATTTCTTCGGTAAAAATAAAACAAAAATTCCCCAATAAATCATATAGTGTAGGAGAAGTTTTGCCTGAAGTTTTACTGACGCCCAGAGAAGCTTTAATGGCAGAATCTGTTTATAAATCCGTAGATGAATGCAAGAATAGAATTGCCGCCGAAATAGTTTGTCCGTGCCCTCCGGGAATCCCGGTGGTTATGCCCGGAGAAAAGATTGGTTGCGAAGAACTGAGAGCGTTGAAAGCCTATGGAATTTCAGAAATATCTGTGGTAAAATAATCTAATAAAATTTATAAACTTTTTGAGGAAGTGTTTTTATGAAATTAGTAATGTCTATTATGAGCAAAGACGACGCATCGGTAGTAATGGATGCTCTTACCGAAGAGCATTTTCAGGTTACAAAGATGGCTTCTACCGGCGGGTTTTTAAAATCCGGGAACACAACGCTTATTATAGGCGTTGAAGATAATAAAACCAATAAAGTTATCGATATTATATCAAAATACAGCAGTAAAAGAGATCAGCTGATGTATGATACCGCCGGATTTTCTGAAACTGCAAATATGCCTTTGTATCAGGTTACAAGCGGAGGCGCCATTATTTTTGTCCTTAACGTAGATAGATTTGAAAAGGTGTAGAGCGTTGAAAGAAGAAAGTAATTTAGAAAATTTATTGTTGTTATCTGAAAATCATTTGATTCCACATGCTGTTATTATTGAAGCTGAGTGTATCGATAATGCTATGAAATTCGTAAATAAGCTCATTTTGAGTGCGTTTTGCGCTTCAGACTCAAAAAAGCCTTGCGGAAAATGTTCTTCCTGCCGGAAAGTTTTGAGTGATTCTCATGCGGATGTAAAATTAATTTCGCCGGAGAAAGGTTCCTCGTCAATAAAGGTGGAAAAAATAAGAAAAATTCGGGAAGATGCGTATATTAAATCCAACGAAGGAAGCTATAAATTTTATATAATTAAAAATGGTGATTTAATGACCGTGCAATCTCAAAATGCTTTTATAAAAGTTTTGGAAGAACCTCCCAAAAACGTTGTGTTTATAATTTTATGTAATTCCACGTCCTCTCTTCTTGCGACGGTAAGGTCAAGGTGCCAAATTTACAGAATGAATAATTTGAAAAACGATTCTTTTGAATGCAGGGATTTAGCTTCTGAGTTTGCAGATACAATTTTAGCCGAAGATAAATATGAAATGGTTCTTTTAACTGCAAAAATTCCAAAAGACAGGGTAGTATTTAAAAAATTTATTGAACATGTTTTGCACGACTTGTTGATTAAGTACTATGAAAGAAACCATTCTGTTTCTGAAGACAAATTTATAAATATGTTGGACAAATTGAGGTACGTAGCGATGCTCATACCGAAAAATATAAATTTTAATTTATTGCTTTGTTATTTATGCGCGGAAATGTAAAAAGTAAGGGGAATATATATGTGCAAAGTTTTAGGGGTTAGGTTTAAAGAGGTTGGGAAAATTCATTACCTAATCTATAAAAATGAAGTTTGTAAGTGCGGAGATATTGTTGTTGCTGAAACAAAAAGGGGAATAGAGTGCGGAAAGATTGTCTATATTAAAGATGTGGAAAATAATCAAGATTTTATAAATCCGTCCGAAAAAATTCTAAGAAAGGCAACGGCCGAGGATTTAAAATCTCTGGATAAGAAAAAAGAGGAAGAAAAAGAAGCGTTTAGAATTTGTCACGAAAAAATTAAAGAACACAAACTTAAAATGAAGCTTATAGAAGCAGAATATATGTTCGATAGGAGCAAGATTATATTTTATTTTGTCGCTGAATCTCGTGTTGATTTTCGAAGCCTTGTAAAAGATTTGGCATATATATTTAGACTCCGTATAGAATTACGCCAAGTAGGAATACGAGATGAAGCAAAAATGCTCGGTGGATTGGGGCCGTGTGGAAGAATGCTATGCTGCGATAAATTTTTGAACAATTTTCAATCTGTTTCAATAAAAATGGCTAAAGATCAAGGGCTTTCTTTGAACCCCACAAAGCTTTCGGGTACTTGTGGCAGACTTATGTGTTGTTTAAAATATGAACAAGATTTTTATCATGAATATATTGATAAAATTCCCCGACCCGGAGAAAAAGTAATGACACCTGACGGTCCCGGTAGTGTGATTTCAGCCAATATTATTTCTAATATGGCCAGAGTTTTGCCCGACAATGCGGAGCGATCTATGGAAACGAAAAAATATGATATATCTCAACTTGAACGAATAAATCCTGTTGAAAATTAGAGTTTGGTTAATTTTGGGATGCTTTTTGTTTTGAGATTTTTATAAATATTTTAGATTTGATTTTTTGAGAAAAAAGAGGTAAAATATTAATTATAATAATAAAAATAAATAAGCTTAGATGATGTATTTTAACCCGATTATTAAAAATTTGTAGTAAAAAAACGATCATATGCTTTAGAACATGGCGGTGCAAGAAATTGACAAAGAGTATAGTTACTAAATTTCGAAATTTAAAGAAAGATTTGCTTGAACGCAGTTTTTCGAAGATGAACGAAAATCAGCGGGAAGCTGTATTTGCAGTGAATGGTCCGGTGGTAGTTTTGGCAGGTGCAGGAAGCGGAAAAACTACTGCAATAGTAAACAGGATAGTAAATATGATTAATTACGGGGATGCTTACACCACCGAAGAAGTCCCGAATTTCTTGGACGAATCTATTATAAAAAATATGGAAGATGTTTATCAAACAGGCGGAAATGCCGAAAGCGTAAAAAATATAATCAGACATAATTCGGTTCGTCCTTGGAATATATTGGCGATTACATTTACAAATAAGGCGGCCGGCGAATTGAAAAGTCGTCTGTTAAGCGAATTAGGAGAAGTCGGAAAAGACGTTTACGCTTCTACATTTCACTCCTTATGCTCAAGAATTTTGCGTGTGCATGCAGAAAAATTGGGATATTCAAATCATTTTGTTGTTTATGATGATGATGACACAAAAAGATTAATAAAAGAGTGTATAAAAACGCTTAACTTAGATGACAAGATAGTTTCTTATAAAAATGTAAGAAATGAAATTTCCGGAGCAAAGGATAAACTTATCAATTTCCAAGAATTTAAACGCAAGGCGGCCGGCGATTACAGGCTTTGCGTAATTTCCGAGATATATGAACTGTATCAGAAAAAATTAATTGAATCCGATGCTATGGACTTTGACGATTTAATAATGAATACTGTAATTCTTTTCAAAAATTATCCGGATGTTCTGGAAACTTACCAGGAAAAATTTAAATATATTTTGGTAGATGAATATCAGGATACCAATTATGCACAGTACGTTTTGATTCGTGATTTGGCCGAGAAATATAAAAATTTATGTGTTGTTGGTGACGATGACCAGAGTATCTATAAATTCCGAGGAGCAACTATAAAAAATATTCTTGATTTTGAAATACATTTTCCCGGTGCCCAGACTATACGCCTGGAGCAGAATTATAGGTCTACTCAAAATATTATAAGTGCTGCAAATTCTATCATAAAAAATAATCACAATCGCAAAGCAAAAACTCTCTGGACGAACAATGAGCCCGGTGAAAAGATAAAGGTTCACACCGCTTATAGCGAGCATGATGAAGCTAATTATATTTCTGAAGCGATTCAGGATTTGGTTTCTCGCGGGAGAAAATATTCTGATATAGCAATTTTATATCGAATGAATTCGCAATCTAACGTAATGGAGAAAGTCTTTATTAAATCAGGGATTCCTTATCGTATTTTGGGTGGATTCCGTTTTTACGAACGAAAAGAAATTCGAGATATGATAGCTTACTTTAGTGTTATAAATAATCCAAAGGACGAAGTAAGGCTAAAAAGAATTATAAATCAGCCAAGAAGGTCTATCGGAGAGCGCACAATTACTCAAGCCACCGAAATAGCATCCGAAACCGGCAAGGATCTTTTAGATGTAATAAGAAATTCAGGGGAGTACGAGCAACTTCAAAGAGTTTCCTCTAAACTTAAAGCTTTTTCAGATTTAATTGATGATTTGGTAAATATTAGCAAAGATCCTTCGGTTACTCTCCACGAACTTTATGATATAATGCTTGAAAAAACGGGGTACATTGACTATTTGAAATCCGATAAAGACTCCGGAGAATCCAGAATAGAAAATGTAAAAGAACTTTTAAGTAACATCAAAAAATATGAGGAAGATAATCCTCAAGGAAATTTATCCGGCTTTTTGGAAGAAGTATCTTTGCTGACAGATATAGATAATTACGACGAAAATGCAGATTCCATAGTAATGATGACGCTTCATTCGTCTAAAGGCTTAGAATTCCCCATTGTATTTATTCCGGGATTTGAAGAAGGGATTTTTCCGGGCATGCAATCACTTTCCAGTGATTCAGAAGTAGAAGAAGAACGCCGCTTAGCTTATGTTGGAATTACTCGTTCCAAAGAGAAGCTTTATCTTCTTAATTCTGACAGCCGTATGATTTTCGGAAGTACTTCTCATAATAAGTCTTCGAGATTTTTAAGCGAAATGCCCGAAGAACTTTTGGACCGAACAAAATCGAGAGATTGGAAAAAATTGGATGAAGGAGAAGAA
Organism: Acutalibacteraceae bacterium; assembly: GCA_051887355.1. Lineage (GTDB taxonomy): Bacteria > Bacillota > Clostridia > Oscillospirales > Acutalibacteraceae > UMGS1491. The sequence goes on along the minus strand of JBJEZK010000013.1, from coordinate 4,203 downwards.
AGACCTCGATCTGCTCAGGAAATCCGTAATCAGTCCCTTATCGCTGCCAGGCATTTTGGTCAAGTTGCCGGAGGAGGAGATGTCGAAAAATCTCAAAAATTTACTCCGGGTCTCACAGTAATTCACAAAACATTTGGTAAAGGAACGGTTATGTCTGTTTTGCCTATGAACGGAGATAGTTTGCTGGAAATTTTATTTGATACTGCAGGCTCTAAAAAATTAATGGCTAACTATGCTAATTTGAAAATAGAATAATTTAATGATGTAACAAAAACGAAAATTCTCCCATAATATGTATTGAAAATCAGAATTTCAATACGGGAATATAAATGCAGCGATATGCATTGTGCCCGCTTAATATTATAGGGGGAATTTTATATGACGGAGAATTTTTCTACATTCTCATGCCAGGATAATCAATTTAAAGAGTCAGTTTGTATAAATGCATACAGAATATATGATTCTTGTGCCGATAAAGATTGTTTGGAAAATTTGAGAGTAAATTTTAACGAAACCAACCAAAATATTATCGATCAGGCAAACAGTGTAAGAGTAAAGAATGTGAATGTGCTGACGGCATATGTGGATTTGGAGCCTATTCCGTTCAGAAGAGGATATTATTCTATAGATATAACTTATTTTTTTGAGGTTGCACTTGAAGCGTTTATAGCTCCTTCTGTTATTCCGGCAAATGTTACCGGACTTTGTATTTTTAATAAGAAAGCAGTTCTTTATGGAAGTGAAGGAAGTGTAAAATCGTTTAGTTCGAGTGGATATTCCGCAATTAATGAAGTTCAAAATTCTATTTTTCGTAATCTACCCAAAGCTACTGTACAAGTTGCACAGCCGGTAGCGCTGTCTGCAAAAATTTGTTCTCCGAATGAATGTGCATCTCAACCTCCTTGCAGAGTCCCTGAGGCTATTTGCAGACAATTTGGCGGTGATTTTGTGAGAAGTAGCAGCGTAGCAAAAACAGTTGCAGTTACTTTAGGACTGTTTTCAATAATTCAGATTGAGCGTAATGTCCAGTTAAAAATTCCTGCATATGATTTCTGCATTCCAAGCAAAGAGTGCGTGGCATCTAGCGATACTCCCTGTGACATGTTCAGCAGAATTAAATTCCCTACAGACGAATTTTTTCCTCCTCGAACTGTTGAAGCAGCTTCCGAAGAGTCTTCTTGTTCGGGATGTTGTAATAATAGTTAAATTATTGCTCCGCTTTTTAAATGCGGAGCTTTTTGCTTATATATCTGCAGTATTTCTTGATTTGATGATTCTAAATTCGTATAATATATGATATGTATTTTATTAAGGAGGAAAACAAAATGGATAAGATTTCATCAATAGAGATTAGAAATAAATTCATTTCTTTTTTTAAAGAAAAAGACCATATGGAAATAACCGACGCATCAATTGTGCCCAAGAATGACCCCACTTTATTGTTTATAAATTCAGGTATGGCACCGTTGAAAAATTACTTTACAGGCATCGAAAAGCCCCCCTACCCAAGACTTTGCGATGTTCAGCCTTGTATTCGCACAATTGATATTGATTCTATAGGGGACAAGCATCATTTGACAAGTTTTCAAATGCTTGGCAGTTGGTCGATAAACGATTACTTTAAAGAAAAAGCAATTTCGTTGGCCTATGAATTTTTAACCGAATCTCTTGGGATTTCTCAAGAAAAATTATACGTTACTGTTTTTGCCGGAGATGAAGAATTAGGATTACCTTTGGATCAAGAAGCGTATGATTTTTGGAAACAAGTCGGTATGCCCGAAAGCCATATAATTGCGTGCGGAAAAGAAGATAATTTTTGGGGTCCTACTGCCGAAACAGGCCCTTGTGGTCCGTGCACGGAGATTTTTTATGATACCGGCGAAGGAGAAAAATATACGCCCGGCGGAGAATTTGACACAAAGAAACGATATATAGAGATTTGGAATGCAGGTGTTTTTATGCAACTTAATAAAAATGCCGACGGATCGTATAGCAAACTTGGCTTTACAAGCGTTGATACCGGAGCGGGGCTTGAACGCTTGGCAATGGTTTTGAATAATTACGATTCAGCTTACCAAACTGACCTGTTGTTGCCGATAAAAGAAAAAATACTCGAAAAACTCCCTTCAAAAGATTCACTTTCCGAAATAGAGTTAAGAATTATTACAGATCACTTACGTACGGCAGCCCTAATTCTTTCGGAGCATGTTTCGCCGTCCAATGAAGGCAGAGGATATATCCCCCGAAAACTGATTCGCCGCTGTATGATGATAACTGCAAAAAATAAAATTAAAAATTTTGATTTTTCAGAGATTGTTGAGTTTATTACAGAAAAATATAAAGAAATATTCCCAAAATTTTCTCAAAACAAAAATTATATAATCTCAGAATTTAAAAAAGAGGAAAGCCAATTTTCCAAAGTGGTAACCAAAGGCTTAAGCATGCTTGAAAAACTTAAAGATACAGAGAAAAAAATTAGCGGTAAAGAAGCTTTTGAATTGGTTACTACTTATGGTTTGCCGTTTGATATTGTCAAACAATATGCAGAAGAAAATTCCATGATTGTGGACGAAAAAGATTATATTTTACGTATTGAACATCATAAAGAAAAATCCAAAAATTCTTCTTCAAATAATAATACCAATGATATGAAGATTATTTTTGACCAATTATCCGATATTAAGTCTACTGAGTTTTTAGGGTACGAAAATTTTGAATGCGATTCCTGTGTTTTAAAAATTTTCAAAGATAATATTCCTTGCAACACTGCGCATTCGGGCGAAGAAATAAAATTAATATCCGACAAGACTGTTTTTTATGCGGTTTCCGGAGGACAGTGCGCAGATACAGGTATAATAAAAGGAAATGATTTTGAAATTCAAATTACAGATGTCCAAAAGACAAGCGAGAATGTTTATGTACATAGTGGCGTTGTTATTAGCGGAACGATTCGAGAAAATGATATTGTCCACATGACAATTGATAAAGAAAAAAGAATAAATATTCAAAATAATCATACAGCTGTTCACTTGCTTCAGAGCGCTTTGCAAAAAATATATGGTAAAAATTTGCACCAGGCAGGTTCTAAAGTAGAATGCAATAAATTAAGATTTGATTTTAACTACGATCACTCCATAAATTATGAAGATATATGCAAAATAGAAAGCATCGTGAATTCATATATTCGAGAAAATATTCCAAGAAAAGTCGAAGTCAAGAGTCTGGAAGAGGCTATGAAATCGGGCGCTATGGCTTTGTTTGAAAGCAAATATGGCGAATATGTAAGAATTGTAAGTTATGGAGATGTTTCGGCTGAGCTTTGTGGCGGAACTCATACCGGCAGAACGGGAAATATAGGTTTATTTGTGATTTTAGCTGCCGAAGGAATAGGAAAAGGTTTAAAGAGAATAACCGCTATTACAGGCGAAAGTGCTTTAAAATACGTGCAAAACAAAATAGAAGATGTAAATAACGTTGCTTCTGTTTTGAAAGTTAAATCGGAAGATATTTTAGAGAAAGTTAAGAATATCATTTCCAAAAAGCCCGAAAATAAATCTTCCGAAAATTCTCTCAATGATTCTAAGTTTTCATATATAACAGGAAAATCCGGCACAAAAATCGGATACCAAGTTATTGAAACTCCTTGCAAAAAATTACAAAATGAAATTATAAAAGCGTCTGATAAACTGAAATGTATCGTTATTTGCGTAATATCCGGAGAAAAGAACCAAGTGATATTAGCGGTAAACGATGAAAATCTGGGCAAATTTGCGGCAAATGACATGCTCTCAGCTCTTATGAGCAAAATTGACGGTAAAGGTGGCGGAAATAAAAAAGTTGCTACCGGCGGAAGCAAAATTAGCGCAGACAAGATTATTGGGTTTATATCAGAACTTTAGATTGAAAAAAGGGACTGCTTTGCAGTTCCCTTTTGCTTATTATAAACTAAAATTTGATGCCTCGAGTTGATATTATATGATTTATAAACGATTTGTGCAAATATCGTCTGCATGTGCATAGACATTGATGTAAGTACTCGCCTAAAATGTGATATTTTGAGGCGAAATAGATTGTTTTGTCGAAAGCTGATTATAAAAATTATGCAAAAAATCGAAGCTAAAAAAATTTGAAAAAAAGTGTTGACAATGATAAAAAGGATATGGTATTATAAAAAAGCGCTCGAGAGAGAAGAAAAGAGAGAGC
>JBJEZK010000012.1:57425-59170 GCA_051887355.1 Acutalibacteraceae bacterium | reverse complement strand
CGAGCCGATTGAAGAAATCGGAAAAATATGCAAAGATAAAGGCGTTATTTTCCACACAGATGCAGTTCAGGCAGTAGGTCACGTTCCTATAGATGTCAAAAAACAAAATATCGATATGCTTTCTTTATCTGCTCATAAATTTCACGGACCAAAAGGAGTGGGTGCTCTCTATATAAAAAAAGGTGTGAAAATTGAAACATTTATGGAAGGCGGAGCTCAAGAATTCGGAAAACGTGCAGGCACCGAAAATACCGCCGGAATCGCAGCTTTGGGAAAAGCAATAGAAATTGCATGTTCCGAAATAGAAGAAAAAAATTCAAGATTAATCAAAAAACGTGATAAACTTATCAATGAACTTTTAAAAATTGAGCGTTCAAGACTTAATGGTCACAGAGAAAAAAGACTTCCCGGCAACGTTAATATAAGTTTTGAAGGAATTGAAGGCGAATCTTTGCTTTTATTGCTTGATATGGCAGGAATATGCGCTTCTTCCGGGTCGGCTTGCACGTCAGGCTCCCTTGATCCGAGTCACGTTTTATTGGCTATCGGATTACCGCATGAAATCGCCCACGGCTCACTAAGGCTTTCACTTGACGAATCAAATACAGATGAAGAAATAGATTTCGTTATAAAAGAAGTTTCAAAATCTGTAAAAAGGCTTCGTGACATGTCCCCTCTTTGGGAAAAAATAATTAAAGAAAACAAATAATTTTAAACATTTAAAAGTTAAGGAGTTGAAAATCAATTGAATTACAGCGAAAAAGTAATGGATCACTTTGCGAATCCAAGAAATGTCGGAGAAATTGAAAATGCCGATGGAATCGGAGAAGTCGGAAATCCAAAATGCGGAGATATAATGAAAATGTATCTCAAAATAGAAAATGGCATTATAACCGATGTAAAATTTAAAACCTTTGGGTGCGGAGCAGCTGTGGCAACAAGCTCTATGGCAACTGAACTGGTAAAAGGCAAAAGTATCGAAGATGCATTAAAAGTCACAAATAAGGCCGTAATGGAAGCACTGGACGGACTTCCACCGGTAAAAGTTCATTGCTCTGTTCTTGCTGAACAAGCAATCCGAGCTGCTCTGGCAAACTATTATACAAAAAAAGGAATCGACCCCACCCCTATAGTCGGAAAAATTGATACAGACTGCCATGGTGCATGTTCTTTGGAGCATTAAAATATTGTTTTAAATATAAAAAGTAGTGGCTTGAGTCAAACTGCTACTTTTTTATGTCATTTAAGACCTTTCCCGTAAATTTTTTTATATTATTATATTGACAATTTCAAAAAAATAAGTTAAAATAAAATTAAAATAAGTGTTTATGATATAAGGAGTAATTGTTATGAAGAAGCTCATCTCCACTTTTCTGGCTTTTTTATCTATAATGACTTCGTCGGCTTCGTTCCCCAATCAGCTATCTGCTGTCGAAAGCAAAAGCAATGTTAAATTTTATTTAAAAAGCGCTTCGAATATAGTTTCGGATATCTTATGTACAATACTTCCTGCGTTTATAGCCAATGCGATATTCAAATCACGTACCGAATCTCCAATATCAATTATTCCCAAGGAGAAAGAAGAAGAGAGACTGAGAAAAGAAAAAGAAGAGAGACTGAGAAAAGAAAAAGAAGAGAGACTGAGAAAAGAAAAAGAAGAGAAGCAGAAACAGGAAGAAGCGGAGAGAAAGAGAAAAGAAGAAGAAGAGAAACTGAGAAAAGAAGAAGAAGAGAAACTGAGAAAA